>NZ_JBHIPC010000049.1:0-99001 GCF_042195765.1 Bartonella sp. AP3QHHD | reverse complement strand
AACTAGCATCTCAAAGGGGAACTAGCATCTCAAAGGGGAACTAGCATCTCAAAGGGGAACTAGCATCTCAAAGGGGAACTAAAAAACTGTAAAACCGTTTAATAGTGAAGAAGCCCCTAAGCTGACAAATTGGAGTCCGCGCTGTCAACCTGTCATTTGGAAAATAATTGATGAATCCCCTTGTTTTTATCCTCTTATTAGTTTCATGTACAGATGATTTTAATAGTTGCTATTCGAACAATACAATGGTTAAAATCTATCCCACGGCTCAAGCTTGTGAACAGTCCATGGTCCCGTCCACAAAAAAGTTTGCACTTTATGGACAACAAATTTTTGCTCAATGTATAAACGTACACCCCAATTTACATCAACAAGAAGTAAACTTGATCTGGTCTGTAACAAACCATGGAAATTTCCTGCTTAAAAGCCAAAACGTAAAGGACAAGCTGTCTACAGTCCAGAAAGAAGATATTTTACCAACATCGCTTCCTCTTTTGCATTCTTCTTCCACAAACCTCTTGCACAAAAAACTTTAAAAGCATAAACCCATCAGATCTCAAAAAAATAATCAATGAAAGACATGATGGATAATAAGCGAATGCAACCTTCAAAAGACCATCACACAGAGCAAAATTCTCTGCCTCAAGATCTCCCTTTAGACCCTGCTGTAGAACGAGTAAGAAAAAAACTTATGGGTTTAATGATTATTTCCGTTTTAATAACGCTTTTCCTTATTCTAACCGTACTGTTTTTAATTGTTTATAAAGTGATAACAACCGGATCAGCGCCAAAACAAACAGAGCTATCTTCCTCTCTCAGCAAAAACCCACACGTTATCCATCATACGCTCTCTCTACCGGAAAAAACACAGATTTTGTCGCAAAGCCTCTCAGAACACAATATTGTACTGAAAGTTTTAACCCCTGATGGACAAACAAAATTTATGATTTACAATTATCGCACCGGTGCACTTGTCTCCATTCTTTCTATTGAAACAACAAAAGAGAGAACGAAGATAATGCCTCATTAAGCAAACTAACATCAATAAGCGCTGACATAGCATCCTTGAAGGTTTAAACATTTTCTGCAAGCCGGCATTATCACACGCTTTGCCAGCGCGTGGGTGTTGCTGACAATCCTTGGCGCTAGAGAGAGAGTTCATAAGAGCCATTTTTATTCCTTTCTTATACAAATTTATCCACACGGGCGACGGCGCGTTTTTTACTGTATCCCCTCACTTAAATCTTGGAAAAGAAGCAACCTTTCTGTCAACGCATTCCCATTTTTAAGAAAACTGACATCACTTGGGAAAAGCTAATAAACGTGCAAGAAATACCTCTTCTTGAGTGTAAAAATTCAACATATTAATTTATAGTGATGATTTATTTTGCATGTCAAACGAGAATCTCAAATACTGTAAGATTCTCTCATCTCAAATCTATTTATGATGAAGCTCATCAAAATCATTTCCTCACATATCCTAGCAAGGAAATCGATGAATAAAATACCTCTTATGAATGATCCGCTATCAAAAGAAGAACTGTTGCAACATTGAAAATTAAAGCAATAACGCCCAGCTTACATCTTTTATTAAGCAAAGATAACCGATGGATTTCACATAATAGAATTCATGAACACCAGCGCGAAATGGGCATGAATACATTGAATATAAGTGTGAATTAAATAAAACAACGACATTGCGTTCTTCATAAAAGAACTGCCTCTTAAAATACACGGATGTGGTTTTCTCTATATCCCCTTACTTAAATCTCAGCAAAGAGGCAATCTTTTCTGTCAACACCCTTTGGTTAAGTCTCAATACAGCCCGTGAAAATCTAAAGAAAGTGCAAGAAGCTTCTTGAGTATATTACAATTTACTATCATGATGCCAATAACATCACCACAAGCGCTTACACAGCACCCTTCAGGTTTAAACATTTTCCTCTACTTCAAGATTGACCACTTGAGCGACGACGCATCTTTCTCTGTATTCCCTTACTTAAATCTCAGCAAAGAGGCAATCTTTTCTGTCAACAGCCTTCGTTAAGTTTCTGATACAGCCCCATGAAAACTCAAGGAAAGCGCAAGAAGCTTCTTGAGCATATTATAATTTATTATCATGATGCCAATAACATCACCACACAAGCGGGCTTACACAGCACCCTTCAGGTTTAAACATTTTCCTCTGCCTCAAGATTGACCACTCGGCGACGGCGTGGTTTTCTCTGTATCCCCTCACCTAATCCAGGCAAAGAAGAATCCTCTTTTGTTGCTGTTTTTGTTGCTGTTGATGCATCTCCATTGCTAGAGTTTTCTGCTGTTGTAAGTGAAAGCTCAAGAGATGATTCATCTTGAGTCCGTACAGTACGTCGACGAGGAGAACGACGTATTTTTTTGACAGGTTCAACATTTTTCTCAGAGAGGCAGTGCTCTTGATCTGTTTTTTCATCCGATAGAGCCTCTAAAGCGTTTTCACGCGCATCCCCATTTTGCGCTTTATCATATTGGCCATTGCCATTTTTTTGCGACGACATTTGTAATACATCTGTATCACCCTCGACAGCATCCTTTTTTTCACCATCAAGATTTATTTCACCGCATTCTTGCCCATTGTTTTCATCACGATTTTCGTTTTCATCACCACGATTTTCATCACGCCGAACCGATTGAGACATTTGCCCAGTTGCTGCTAAAATAATACGCAAATAGTGCTCGGCATGTTGTAAATAATTTTCCGACATAACACGATCGCCTGCACCTTGTGCATCACGCGCAAGGCTTATGTATTTATCGGCAATTTGCTGAGCATTCCCGCGAATTTTAACATCCGGACCGCTACTTTCATAATTGCGAGACAACGGATTAGGACCGCGACGATTATTATTGTTATTACCATTATTGTTATTATTGCGACCGCGTACCCGTCTATTTTGTTGTGGCCTCATCTTTATCCCTTTTTGGAGTGTTTGTCTTATGTGTGTCTTAATTGACGCTTCCTCATTGCATTATCTTTTGATAATGCTGATCATGTTTAACATACGATTATCAAGCTATCCGCGTTTATTTCACTCAAACGAACCCTACTGATATTGATAAAAGCATATATTTTCTTGAAAATCACAAAACAGCAGGGAAATCGTAAATCAAAAATTCCCTTTTTCTCTGTCAAACAGCAGAAACCTAATGATGTTCACGTAAAATGCCAAGTGTTTTTTTAAAATAAACCATATTTCACTAAAAAAATAATTATCTTGTGGAAAACAAAAAGGAAAAACACACATATAACACACCTGACAAAGAAAAAATTCCTGCCAGAGAATAGTATAAGCTTCCTTTTTTGCTCTAAAACCACCGCTCCTAAAAACGCCGATATCCTCTACCCCCTCGTGCATTTAACTCACAAGCACTTCCATCCCAACGAGTCACTGCGCGAACCTCTTTATTTTATAAATATAGCCTCTCTTCATCGCTAAAGCAACCCCTTGCGAGCGATAATCCACGATCGCCTCACAAAACCTCTTAACTTTTATAGATAGATTAACACGAAGTATTATTCAAGCCCTATAATCACCAAGAGATCAATCTTCTTTCCCAAACAAGTCAATGATACTATCAATTTTTATTTTAACCCATAGAGTTTTTAAGTTAATCACAGTTTTTATTTATAACAAATTGAGCTTAAAAACAAAATATTTAAATACAAAAAAATATCAAATTATGAAAAAAACGACCAATATGTCACACTTTTTTAAAAATCAGCTTCTTCTCAAAAAAATACCCTCCTCAAAGCCTATCAATAAGAATGGCCTAACGTATTTCCTTACTTATCTTTTCTGATAAAGAAAACTAGAATTATAAAACAAGCACATTTTTAAACCCAGCACAGCGCTTTACGCATGAAGAAGCCGTAAATGTTTATAAAAGGAATGTTTTTTTACTCATTTTTGTCATGTCTATTGACTTACACCCTCAAAGAATGAAGGTTCTCAAATCACACTGGTCTGTTAACAATGAAAATACTTATAAAATTCATACACTAAATTGATTTGTAATGATAATTCATATTTTTTGTGTTGAGTAAGAAAATTAATACCGTAGGATTTTTCATCCTCAATCTGTTTGCTGTTGAATCAATCTCTTTTTCTTGCATGTTACATGTGGGAAAACCTGCGTGGAGTAAAAACGATAAAAAAGTGCCTCTTATGAACCGTCTCTAAGGCTAAAGGGCTGTCGAGAGGCACCATTGGGAGCAAGCAAAGTGTGAGATAGTACCGGCTTACTCTTTTTTAAACCATAAAGATGAACTTGCTTTATAAATTTTATACATTTCATGAGGGCTTTACCATTATACCATTCACCAGAACCATTACGAAATGGATTTCCCACACTCGTTATTTCCCTTAAAAAAGCGCAACAAATCCTCCTAAAACTCCACCACGCCCCCTTAAACATTTCAAGGAAGCATCCATGCCTTATGTCGCCACACCTTAAATAAGAAGTGCGATATAACAAGATAAATAAAATTTCTATTGGTCTCGAGGCAGATCGTAATTTAAGGGGTTTTTATCTTTTCATCAAAATTCGCATCCTTTTAACTTTCCATATAAAAACTTAAAAGTAATTGCGTCTTTTGCCTTTTTTATTTTCTTTTTCATTGAGAAAACAATCGCGTAAGAGAAAATAATTTCCATCCCCAGGTCGTACCAACGTCAAACATTGTTTTTTTGCAGTATCAGAAAGCTGATCCCACATTTCACGAATAGCAAAATAGGCCTCACTTTCCAAATTAAGACAATGCTGATAAACTTCTCTTTTCATATCGGGCATAACGGAAGCAGAAATTTCCTTGCAATATACACGCATATCAAAAACAGGAATAACCAATTCAACGGGTGCTTGTTGTGTTATTTTTTTATGAGAAGAAAAATAACTGACCACCTTTGCAACAACAAAACACAAAAACACTATACAAAAAAGTATTATGCAAACAAAAGCAATCTTGCGATATAATCTTTTGAAATAAGCCTTTTGTCTTGCTCGGATTCTTTTTTCCATAAAGATTGTACCCTTTAATATCCCAAGAGAAGCTTTTACAGTAAAAAATGATAGCAGTATCTGTGTACACAATACAGGTTATAGCAGCAAACGATCAAGACTCTTATGTTAAAAGACTCTCTTTTTTTATTGTATAATTTTTATCGTATAAAATTTTTGTGAAACAGTTTTCTCACGCCCTTTATGAAAAAATAGGGATTATGATTTTCTTTCACCACCTTAAAAGACGAAGATTCTTCATCCATGCGGCTTTATAAACAATTCGTCTTCTTTAAGATACATCACATTGATTTATAAAGAGTATTTATTGTTTTTTCATATTGAATGAGAGACCCGAATACCACAGGATTCTCTCATCCTAAATTTGTTTTCTGTTGAAACGATCAAAACCATGTCGCTTGCAAGTTACAAGCGGAGCTGGCATGTGGATTAAAAACTGTACAAAAAAGGCATATGCCTCTTATGAATCGTCTCACGAACCAAGGCTTTCGTAACATTGGAAACTGGAAAAATATATGAGAGTACCAACCTGCACTTTTATGAAGCATAAAGATGAGGGAGATACCTTATAAGTTTTATACATTTCATAGGGGCTTTACCCCTATACCATTGACGAGTGTTCTTGTAAAAGGGACTTGGGAGTGGGATATCTCTTTAAAAACAAGTCCATGAATATGCAATAAATGTATATTCGGAGACAAATAATATTTTAATATTTGAGGCATTCTGTTTTTATGTGAGAGGCATGATCCCAAGAAGACACACGATACATAAAAGCATAAGGCATTATCTTCATTATTTAAATAATATTGCTATAGATAGTTTTGAAAATTATAAAGGAAAAAGATGATAGTCCGAAGAGTGATTGATATGCCTTTATATTTTTTCTCAATAAGGTTGTCTTCCTATTTCAGAAATCACTCAAATACAGCCCTCATCTGGCATATATAAAGTCTAGCTTACAAAAGCTGGAATCGCTCAGAGAGTTTTGCCCTTCTGAATCCGTAAGGCTCTCATTCTTCTTTCTCTCAAACATGCTACAGCTTTGAAATTTGATGTTGATTGACAAGCAACAAAAAAAGCTCTGCACTCTCTTAAGAAAACAACGCCTTAAAGTTACACACATAATGGATTGGAAAGATGTCCTAGCTTTTTATCAAACGCGCTGTAAAACAACGAGCGTAACATATTAGCTTTGCTTATCCCAAAAATGTTCATCCCAATCTCTTGTATCCAAATCTCTTATATCTCAATCTCTTGCATCCAATTCCCTAGCCTTCAACTCCCTAGCCTTCAACTCCCTTGCATCCAATTCCCTTGCATCCAATTCCCTTGTGTCCAATGCATAAAAATCAAGTTGAAGAAAATATATGGACACCCCTGAACTCGAAAATATGAAAGGAAGGCGTGACAGAGTTTCGCGTTCCTTTGTCATGCAAAAGCATTAGACATTCTGAAACAAGCACACTTACTGTCTCGTAATGATTCCTTTTTTCTGCTACCGGTCAAATCCCTTTATTTAGAGAATTGGCTATCACAAGTTATGCAACAAATAGCGCTATATGCAACAAACAGAACCTGATTTATATCCGCATGGAATTCGTTCCAGTTTACATGATTGGCTCGCAAAATCCACTTGACTTTCCCCTTTGTCTTTTCCCCTCATGGGATCTCTATCACCATAGAACAAAAAGCGATATTTTATGACGCTTTATGGACAAAATCCCCACCGCCCGAAGAGTTCATCACATGACGAAAAAAAACACTCCCCATATTCACCACACACAAACACTTCAATATATAAAACTTACATGCCTTCTATCACCGCACTCTCAAAAAGCAGCACGACAACAAGATAAGAAATTATTGATGTAAAACTCCAAACAAAGAAAAGAACGGATTTTCTAATCGAGGTAAACAAATACTGTTAAATCAACGCTTCCATTTTTGATGATGTCACACCTATGCTTTATAGCACCCCTATCACACTTCATAATACCAAAAAATTTTCTCTGCCCTACGCACTATGCGCATCAGAACCAATCAAATAAAACAGAAATGCGCTATCTTCCTACTTTTTTGTTTTTGATTAAATAGCAAGATATAGCTGTAATTCTTTAAAGAGCTTCATACCATAGATTCATTTTATACATAATATCATCAACAGAATGTTTGTATGTGCTGCAGGAAGAATCCCCAGAACGCTCCATATGACCACTGGATGAAGAGCTGTTACAGGATTCTACAAGAAATGCCAGTGACATTGGAGATAACGCATCCTCGCTATCAGAATAATAAGCTGATAAAAAAGTGTAATCTTGTGAAGGAAGTGTCCCCGAATTTACTTGTGATGGAGCGGCAACAAAAAGAGAATTAAAGGTTCTAGGACCAATGACAATATCACCATTCGCTTGCCGCATAATACTTCTTGCAGAGTATATATGATTTGTATTGATTGCCCCCAGCGAAGCCCATTCATCCTGCCATAAATATGCATAATAAAGATCCATAACTTGTTCATGTTGAACAACGTTGTCAGCAGACATGGCTGTATCAAAGAGTGAGTTAGGAACATAATAAAAATTTATATCTGGAATAATTTCATATAGCCAGTACGTTTCATCAGGATTATTAGCAATCTGTTGCCGCGCCATTCTGTAAACTGCATCCATATTTGCAGTTGTAGACACAAATGCTGAAGTCTGTTGAGCAAGAGAGTGCCCAGTTACATGATGTATGATATCCTGATCATCCCCCCAAGGGGCAAAACCTCCTCCAAAGAATATAACAGATGGAGAGCGATCATCTATACGGAAAACCATATGGGGAGGATCAATAGCATATGACAGATTTACATCTGAAAAGAAAAAAAATAAAACTGTCACTAAAAATACTGAGAATGCTCTTTGAAACATTTTTATACCTTTGATATACACTCCATATTTTATACCTGTAACCTCTTGAAGCGTTACAGATATAAAAAGGGAGAAAAACCCCTATTGATCTTATTTTAAAGTGATGGCTAAAACCCTTTTTGCTGGCACATTACCCGCTTCAAAAATAACCATTACTTTTCTGTTCAAAATGACTGCGGTTTTTGCCAAATCCAAAATACTTTTTCCAACAATGTTATCACAGCCCCAAACACCTTTTTGAATGTCTGAAGTAGGGCTGATACCGTATCTGAGCTCTAGGAGACATTGTGCTCCTGCGCTAACGACTTGAACCGAATTAAGATAACCGTTTTGTTCATAAACTCCAGCATGAGAAACACCTGTTGTTAATGCTATTATCACCAAAACGATGGATATTTTTTTCAAAAAGCTTTTCATAATTTACCTCTTTTAAATTTATTGCAACGGACATGAAATGCATCCCCATGCAATCTAATGGATATTTTTAACCTCCTCGCCTCCTTAAAGACGAGAATTTTAACCAGCTTTAGCCCGTGATAAGACTGCCTCATCTCAGTCTATTCTTACCTCTATCCCCGCTGTTGCACGATTTATTTTACAGGCTCTACAGCAAAGCCTTCCCTTATTGATGCCGCGTGAATGATGACTCATGCACACAACAAAACACCGCATGCACAAGCTCTACCATTGGCGATATCTACCACTGACAATGTCTGCCATTGTTAATGTACGTGCACTCTACGGATTCAAAATGTGTCTATGATTTATTGCCTATCGCAAGCGGCATACTGTCAACAAAGACAATTAAGACACGTATTTACAGCCTCACTAAGCTTAAATCTGTCTAACACCAAACGCTAGAATGAAATTGCCATCTAAGCTCAAACGACGATTGATACAAAATCACTCAGTTTAAAATAGAATCAACTGTAGTTGAATATCTTAAGATAGATCCTCAATACCGATAACTCATGAATTCTGTAAAACATGAACGATTATACTCTGAGTAAAAACTGTAAATCAGAAAACTGCTAGGGTTAAAATAGCCTTAGTGTAGAAGATTGACCATTTTCCAAGCATCGCCTATTTAAGTCACAACGAATACAGATAATACGCTTAATTATCACGCACTCTCAGCCCTCGAATAACATTGATTGAATAGTTACTTCTGTAACAAATATCAACGAATTGCGATGTACTGTAAGCTCTATAGGCCAGCTCAACAATCTCAGGACTTTGAATATGAAATGTTCTTCCTACAATTTTTGACATTTCTGGCTCTTCTGTAGGCCTCGTTTCTAAAACAGAGAGAATATTTACCCCTTGCAAATTTTTATATGGAATGACAGAAATATTATTGATGATTTGTGAGCGAACCATTGTTCCGCCGATATCTGAACAATCATCTGAAATAGTCCACAAACGTGCAGAAGCTGGTCCAGTAAGACACAAAGCTAAAAATATTAAAATCAATTTTTTCATTATAGAATACCTCTTTTTCATTTTTGGTTGATCAAAAAAATAAATGCTCTATGGACAGGCAAATAACTATCCTGTTCACAACTATCTATCTCACTGCTTTAAAGGAGCTAAATCCCATAGAGACACAAATCGAGATGGTTAATCACCCATCGTTTTACTTTTATCCGCTTCTTCAGCGTCTTGTTTGTGTTTCACATCTTCAAGATCTTTGATAATCGTTTTCAATTGTTGTTCTAAAATATCCAAACGCTGTGTAAGTTGGAGAATATTTTGAGTCTGTATTTTATCAAAACATTGGAGATCTTGACGTGTTTGCTTCAACAGAGCATTCAAAGGAGCATGTCCCATTCTTCCGCTAGCATAAAGAACCACACGAATACATTCAGGATCATCAATATCAGCAATAGAAAATGGAAAAAGTGCCATTATATCCCCCTTTTTGATAAGCTAAACGCGTATTAAGCATTTGAATATCTTTTTCCGTTGTACGGCTCTTGCATTTCTCAGAAAACCTCTTGAAAAAATTTCCTCATCGAAAATTTTTACAAGACATTTTTTTAGATTATACCCTGTTTTCCACCTAAAATGTTGACTTTATCACCTGAAACCAAAGAAAAATGTTTGACCACCTTGCATGCTGTGTTAGCTTTCCCCAAAGGACAAAACTACACCGATCTTTAAATAATACCAATCAATAAACAATGGTTTGTCAACAATCTGGCTTCGTATCTAACAGATTTAACTTGGCTTACCTTCAAATGCATCCTTGTCATGCATCCCCTGTCCAGAGTTACTCTACAAACAACACTGCTTTAGGAATACGTACAGATGAAAAACACCCCATGCATAAAATTTTAACCGCATCTCAAACAATAGTATTTTACGACACAACAGGATAAACCATTGTCTTACAGATTTTCTCGTATCACTCTCATTCTGTTTCAAGAAGTTTCCTGACAAGTACAAAATGCATCTAAGAGAGTCAATTACTCACCATGTGTTAAACGCATCGCCAAAAGACTTCGCAAACCCAGCGCCCATTTTGAAAAAAAGAACGCTTTTTGCATACACGCTCTACCCAAAAGAGGGAGAGTACCATTTTGCCTTTTCTCGCTTTAAATAAACATATCCGTTGACCTCTTCCCGCCACCTCAAAAGACAAAGATTTTAGCCCCACATCGGTTTATAAAACAATCCAACTACTCTGAAGGGATTCCGTCTGCTGCTCACTTATATGATTCACTTGCATAAGGCTTAACCAAGCAAGCCCTCCACTGAATAGATGTCTCTTCAATACTTAAATGGATCAAGTATTGTATGTCTTATTTTCCTTATATCACCAGCTTCAATAATAGTGTTTTTATGACGGTGTTTGACGGCATAACATAATAGGATAAATTTTACCCATGGGCTTTTTGTCATCGCACAGCAGCGCTTTAAACCCAACGCTTTAATAATGTATCACGATACCACAAGAGAGAAGCATTTTGGATAAAGTCTTTATTCCTCAGCAAAAACTCTATGAATAAAGAAAGGGTTTTTGTTCTCCCCCTACCTTCAATAATCACTGTCTTGATCCTCTAACGAACAATAGGCAAACTTACCTTTAGACATCCAACAAAGGCAGCACAAAAAATAAAAAAATAAAGAGAGTTGAGTTTTTTTCTAAAGCGCCTCAAAACTTTCTACACAATATATTCTATAAGACTTTATATTCAATAAGACTTTTTTTCATAACAAATATTTTGTAAGTATTTTTATCTTTCTCTCAAAGCTTTCATTCTCAGGCTTTGACAGCATAAACCACCGCCATATTGACGGGGCGTGTTTCATCTCCCCCTGTTTTTTGCAACAAGACCTTATGTTCATGCTCTCCCGCAGCCTTCGTTAACCGATCTTTATTGTAGACTTGAGCCAGATGTCTATAATATTCACCGTGATTCATATCCCAAACTACCTCGTCAATCATTGGATAACTATGCTGGTGGTTACCTGTTGAATCTGTTTTTCCTTCATGGGTATGAGATTTAAAAGACTCTTCTTGTCGACTTCCCAAGCGACGTCCTTTATCAATTGCTTTTCCACTATCGAGCCCCCGTAAAAACATTCCACGCAAATCGGGAACATTGAATGTTGTTCTCCCATCTCCTTTTCCCCATGTTTCTCCCAAAACAGCAAAAAGATTGGCATAGTTCCTTCGCGAATATTCTTTACCATCACAGAGTAACCATCCAGAGGGTATTTTTTCTGTAGCAAAAGTCCCAATAAATCCAGAAGAAAAAGTTTCAGGCAAAGGAGGAAAGGGAGGGATTTCAGGAAGTTTTATAGTAGGATTGGTTAAAAACCAGCCATCAGCATTTTTTCCGGCAATATCACGCGTATAGACGACTTCATAAAGCCCCCCCTTTTGAATTTCTCCGCCCTTTAAAGGCATAATACCCTCTGGCGTTGCCATATAAGTTGGTCGTGGAAGTAATTGATTCAAAGAAATATTTGTTATTCCTCTATTGACGCCTTGTGCTTTAAAGCGCACAACAATGCCATCCATATAAGTCTCAAAAAAAGACTTTGTTGCCAAACGAAGTGACGTTCTCTCGTTTTCCACATCGACAGTAAACTGTGTTTCAATCCCGCCCCCATTATCCAACAAATATTCTTTGATGCGTTGCATCATAGCGCGAGCACTATCATTGACTGTGCTTGGCGGTTGCCCTTCTGCCCAGTTTATATTCTCGTCGACATAAGCATTTTCTGATGCAATAATTGACCAATCATAAATCGAACTCATAAAAGATACTCTTTATTCAAAAAGGGAAAGCGAGCAAAAAATGAAGAAAAGAAAGCCGCAATTTTATTTTTAGATGCCGGTATTTTCTCCCCTTTCATTTTTTCCATTTTCAGTCCTATTTTGTCATAATCAACATGCAATAACTTTGTTTTCGCATTGACATAAACAGCTTCAGGGTTCACACGCAACACGTCTTGCGCCATAACGCCCTGATAACGTTGTGGATTTCCCTTATAATTAAAGGTATAAAGTGGATATCCCTTTTTCTGCCCCACAGGGATAATATTTTCTTTTGCTCTCACGTCACAAAGCCCTAAAATTCCTCCGACCAATCCAAGTACTTGCTGCGCATCACGCAATGGATCTTTTGTCACAGAAGGCATTGTCGTGGATTTTCCTGAAGTCGTTCCGTAATTTCCAGCAGCCTGTGTTCCTACCTGTAACAAACTTTGCAATCGGTTCCAATCTTGATTATCTTTTTCTGACCATTTTTGGCGTTCAGCATCTAAGACATTTTGGCGGTTTATATCTTGAATCATACCCCCTTTCAAAGCATTGCTTTGCACGTTACTCTGTCCTTGATAATAGCTATTTGCCGCATTAACTTGATCATTCTGAGAGCGATCAATCATCTGGTTTGCATTCATCATATTGTTAATATCTTGATTATATTGCTGTGCTGCAGCATTTGTTGCCAAGGCGCCTAACTCATCGGCCAGCACACCAGTATGAGCCCCAGAGCCATAACGTCCTGCTCCCGACATCGATTGATTAATTGCATCGGACGTTTTATTCAGAGCATTTTGCAATGCAGTATTAAATTTACTATTGCTTCCAATCCAGCTTCCCTTAGCCATACCGGAAAGATTTGTAGCGCTGTTGGTTGGTGCACTCAACCATTGCGTTACCGTTGGATTGTTATAGAGCCCTGCTGCTTGTTGTAAACCGGTCAGCGCATTTTTTGTCATATTGCTAAGACCAGCGACTCTGTCTCCCTGATAAACGTTTCCGCCAATTCCCTTATTATAAAGTCCAAGTGCATCAGCACTAGCTTGTTTAAGAATATCAGCCGCCCAAGCAGGTGGAGCATTTGTTTGTGTTGTTGTTTGCACTTGAGGTGTGGTTTTTCTACTCATGGGTTCAGAACCTTTCTATATTGAATAAGATTACGAGAATATCCGTGATGAGCGAGCTTTTTCGCCCATCCAGTTCTTCCAAACATGTGCATTTCTTCAGCATTAATTGTTCGCGCCCATTTTTCGACTTCATCAATCAACTTGACCAATTTCAGCCCTCCCTCTCCAGCAAGATCAGAGAGAACGACGCATTTTTTCCCCGTATGGGTTATTTCAACTTTGGTTATTGCAAAAGCACTAAATTGGATTTTATTTTTTAAGACAAGCCACAATTGTACTTGTCCTGTAGCGATTTCTTCAGCAATTTTTTCCAGACAAACATCATCCGGAAAGCGCTGAACATATTTTTTCAATGCAGTATTGAGAGCCTCTTGATAGGGAGCTATTTTTTCCCATGGCCACCGCTCTGTCAGATGAGCAGAATATAAATCTTGACTCTCTTGCATCATAATTTTAGCTCTTTTAGCTGTGTCACTCATCTCCCCTCAAATAACATCCCCCTACGAATTTCACGCATTCCATGCCCCCCGCACAATAAAAGAAAAAAGTCTCCATCATCCCTTTGTCACAACAAAGGAGGAACTTTCTTCTTTATAAAAATAAACCATGGTGCAGCCTATTTTTCCTTTATCGCAGAAAAGCATGAAACATAACGCACCACCTTGTTCCTTTGTTTATAAAGGTTTGGGAAGCCTATGGGGCATTTGTTCTTTAATAATAGAGGCTTGAGCCTATCGCATGGTATTACAAAAGGGCATGCCTATCGCATGCCGGCCCGCGTCAATTCCACATCAAATCCAGTGACATGAGTCCAATTCACCCCTTCAGGAATACGCAATTTAAAGCGATAAAACCGTGCCCTTGCGCGACAATGAATTTGTCCAGTATTATAAGAAGGCTGTTTTTCTGGTAACCAAACAGTTTCCTCTTCAAGAGATTGTCGAAAGCGCATTCCCACAGACAAATAAAACTTTCCACTATTGACTTGAGGCATAATATTTTTTACCCGTGTTATCATGCCATTTGTCTGCCCCATTTCTTGTGATGTCACAACACAAGCCATAGGACACCCAGAAAACGAACCCAGTCTTCCCTGTTGATCAAATGCCCCCAGAATAGGCGATTCATTTTTCCAAGCTTTACTATCAAGAGAAAAGGATAAATCGTCAATATTCTTAGTCACAAAATCAAGACCTTCCAGGGTTGTTCCGGCTAAGAAAATAGGCAATACCATTTTGATATCGACGAGAGCTTTTGTCCATTTTTGCAACCCCCAATCATAAATGAGCAAGATACGTTTATGAAGATTCTCATCAGAATCAACCATCCAATAAACACGATTATACACCCCATCGATAGCAGCAGATAGAGTGTACAGATTATCCTTCCTTGATTTTGCGGTCATCGTTCGATCGACTTTTTCGAACCCAATGGGTATAATCTGTCCCTCATTTGTTATTTGATAAAACCCGCCCTCATCGGCAAAGAATGCTAAATCGCCTCTACAAACAATTGATTCAGCATTTTTTGCGCCTCGTTTATCGTGGATTTTTTGGAAACTAAAAATAATCTTAGAGCCAGGGATAAAAGAACCGGCATAGATTGCAGAACGCATAAAGATAATTGGATTTGTTGTCTCCGTTGCCCCTTGGACGAATCCGCCATCAGGAAAATCTTGATAATCACAACTTTTTTTCCCCACGGTCCAAAATTCAGCATCATTTAATCCAGACCAATGAACCCTTCTTGGATGCTCGGTTAATTTCATCAAACAAACGAAATCTCCCCAGATTCGAACAATCCCTGCCTGTGGTGGATTTCCTCCTAAATTTCTAAATGTTTTATCATGGTTAATATCAATCACTTGTGGTTTATCATTGGCATTCACCGCAATGATAAAATCACCAAACAAAGCAAAAGACCACGGAGCATCAACATTAGCCAGATAAGATTTTCCTTTTTGGCTAATATCTTTCCAGTTCATTGTTGTATTATCAAGTAAGTAGATTTTATCTCTTGTCCCGACAATAATAGAAACCCCATTTTTTGTTTTAACCGCAAGAGTGCCTAAGATTGGCTCCGGACAAGGCTCTGATAAAGGTTCAAAACTTGGCATAGGGATATAGGAGCCATCCGCCGGGAGCACATTAACAAGTTCATCGGTAAAAATTCCATTGATATCCGCCACATCGGGTCGATAATCAGCGATTGGGAAAAAAGCCATCAAGACCCCCATAAAATCTTTGAAGAGCCCAGTGCCATTCAAAACACCAAGGCTTATTGATAAAAAAACCACAAAAGCCCTTAAAACTCTAAAGGCATAAAATTCAACAAAATAAACAACCTAAAGTTGTTTAACGCACCGAAAAAACGATACCATAAATAATGGCCACCCCAGCGCCATCCACCAGCGCCAAACCAAAATCAACTGCCCGCAATCACATCCCCATACCCCACAATGACGGGGGAAAAAGCCATTAAGCCCCCCATAAAACCTTTGAAAAGCCCAGTGCCATTCAAAACACCAAGGCTTATGGATAAAAAACCACAAAAGCCCTTAGAACAAAACTCTAAAGGCATAAAATGCAACAAAACAAACAACCTCAAGTTGTTTAATTCATCGAAAAAACGATACCATCAATAATAGCCACCCCAACGCCATCCACCAGCCCTTCACCATCAACACCCAACGCGCATCCAACCATAAGCGACAAACCAGCCACCAGTGCCAAACCAACCTTCAACGCCAGCCATAAACGATTTGGAAAAAAGTCTTTTAAAAACGCATTGGGCGAATCTTTGAAAAACCTTTTCGGCGCGATGTTTCAATGCGCAAAGCTTGAAGCTGTTCTTGAAAATCTCTGAAAGAAACGGCGGCATATTCAGGATCTTTAAGAATATTTTTATAAAGTTCATATTTTGCCCGTGCTTTAATAAGATCAAAAGCATAAATCAACCAAGGATTATCGTCTTCTCTCAACTGTTCATCAGCAAAATGAACAGGAGCATAAGAAAGCTGTACAGTTTCCACATGTTCTGGTGTTGGAAAGAGTCCTATTTTTTGATCAAGGTACGTATAAAAGAATGGCGTTCCTAGCGCAGGATGCATACCATATTGTTGATGCAACACTTCCAAGGGCTTAAAGAACAACTTTGTTGGTGTTGCATCCTTTGTTACTAAAAAGACGCCCTCCAAACTCTTTTCTGATTCAATAAAAACCCCCTCTTCTTGCCCATACCATGTTTTACCACTTTGTGTTTTAAACGTCCTTTCTCTTTTTTCATTAAAGAAAAAGGGTTCGCGTTCACACAAACGCAAAGCCGTAAAAATTGAATCTTGAATTTGCAGGGAATATTCCGCTGTTGTATCGTCAATTTCATCTTGAATAAGCGCGACCATATAAGCAAAAGTTTTAGAATGATCTGAATGTGTAAGGTTTAGATTTTGGGGATCAGTGGATAAAGTGGTCATAAGCCTGTCCTTGTTTCTGGAAGCATTTTAAATTTTTCCCCCAACAGATCCCTCTTGTTGGGGGAAGAGAGCAAAAATTCGCTTTAAGCGGGTGCTCCATAAGTTGGGATGACAATAGTGCCAAAATCCTGAGCCCCTTGCGTACTTCCTGGCAAGGTAAAGCAAGTTTTTTTCATACCAATAATGGTTTTTGCTGCGACCCCGAATTCTCTTTCATAGTCGAAGAGTTCTTCCACCAATTTATAGCGTGTTGCTCCTCGATCTTTACCAAAAGCAATCACAGCACTCTGCGCACCAAGCAGAACAGCACGACGCACATTTGGCACAGCTTTATTTGCCGTCCCAGATTCAACCCCTTCGGTAATATGTTCAGCTTCGCGCAAAACCACACCATTATACATGCCCAACGATCCATCATAGAGCGGATTTTTGATACGACTTCCACTATAGATTGCCTTGGTAATGTCGAGCCATTGCCCCGCATCTGTATTGGTTCGCAATTGTGTCACTTGGGTTGGATGTAGATAAAGCACATAGACATTTTCCCCATCGAGCCGCACAGGTCTAATTTTAGGATTTGCCAATTTAGCCCGTTCAACTGCTTTATCAATCAAGCTGAGATCAAAAACATCGTCTTCTTTTAAGTCCTCATCTTTTGCTTTATCATTAGGACGTACCACGCGTTTATTGGTTGGTGCCGTTGGCGCATTAAACCCATAATGGACAGGTTTAAGAGTAATCGTACGTCCCTCAAAGTTAATTGTTTTTGCGGTATACCCGCAAACTTGAATGAAGAACATCATACTCAGACGATCTGCATACCAATCAACCAAACCATTTTTTGCCTCGGTGCGCAAATCATGAAGAATTCGTTGTTGATCAATCGTTCCCTCATTTTTGACACGCACAGCATGAACGAGTTCATTAATTGCCAAGCGATCATTGAGAAACTGTAAAGCTTCTTCATTGCCTTCCAATGTCTGCCCTTCGCTCACCCCATCGCCTAGCAACTGCACACGCAAATTAAAGCTAATAGCATCCCCACTTGCTTTCGTAGTTTCATCTTTTAATTGTACGATACTGTTTGAATCATTTCCAATCAACGGTGCAATTGGAAGTGCTTTTGAGACTTCTTGGTTTAGTAATTTAGACCATGTGCGCACTGCCATTGGGTCATTAAGTCCGATATAAGTTACAGTCATTTTGTCCTCTAAAAGTTTTATTGACATAAAAAACCCGGCAAAGCGCCGGTTGTTAAAACACCACATTTCATTTCAAATGGTGAATAGGTTGTTCGTGAGTTTTATCTAATTTCTGTTAGCGTCTGCCTCCCCCTTATAAGAGCTCTCCTCTCCACATCCGTGTTTGAGAAATCCCCCCGCATTCTCCTGCGCCAAAAGCCGCTCCACGTTCCCGCAAAAAGCACCTGCCACATTCTTGTGTTTAAAATTCTCTTCCCCCCATTAAACGATTAAAAGCAGCTTTATTTTTAGGTTCAGAAACCCAAGCGCTAAACTCTGCTTCTGACATTTTATCAAGCATATCCAAAGAAATCGGCCCATTTGGCGTCAAGCCGTTATAAGCAGCAAGAGTACGTGCAGAATTGTGTCTTTCCTGTAAATTTTCACCCATGTTATTGGGAAAATTTGTGTAGCCAATTTTTTGTGCAATAGAGTAAATCACTTCAGCCGGATTTTGATTTTTTTGCGCACAATCGCGCAAGATCTGCTTCAACTCATCACCAATCAACGCATCAATATTTTTGGGATCGGCCATCTCAGGATAGAGCGAAGCACAAGCTGCCAACTGTTTAGCCCGCGTTTCATAAATAAAATCAGCTGCTTGATCAAAATCATCATGCTTTTGTTTAACACTGGCAACAGACTGCTGAAAAAACGCATGCAACTGTTCTGCTTCCAAAGCAAGAGAAGGCTGTTGTTTTTCATGTACAAGCCCTTGTTTTTGGAGTGTTTTTCCCAACCATTGCATATAGCCCATAAAGTCTTTTTGTGGATCTGGTGGAGCATCTTCTCCCCCTTGAACCTCTTTTCCAGCCTTTTGCGAAGAGTCCTGTTGTTGATGCATTTGCCCTTGAAAATTATCTTCAAGAGTTTTTTCTTCTCTTCCAATTTCACCATCTTCTCCCTCTTGTGTTGAGACCAGAAAATCTTGTTTCAATTGGTTTTGTTCTGCCGGCGTTAAGTGTTCTTGATCCATGACATTAGCCTTCTCTTTTTTTTAACAATAAAATCAAATTTTTCAGATAAAACAGCCCATAAGCATTTATCCCCTCAATGCTTACCCTTCACTTAAGCTCCAGCATTCCCCCATGGCTCCCCCACCATGACAGCAAAACTCCTTCTCCACCCTGCTTTTCCCAACAGTCCTGCCCTACAAAACAGTTCTTTTGAGAAAAGGGAGCCCATGCACTACGAAAATCGATAAGCAATTTATGATATATGGCGTTTATCAGAAGTCACGCATGACAAAGTGTCCTATTATTGAGCCTTTAGTGTCTGCAACATCTGCATTATCTGGTCTGCCCCCACATTATCCCCCATCTGCGCTGAGGCATTTTGCTCTTCTTGAAAAGAGTTTTGCGCCTTTATCGCAATTTTATGAATAAGTGAAGCCGGTAAAGGCGAATAGCGTAAGAGATCGAGCATAATCTCAGGCGTTGCAAAATTTTGCATCAAAGGCAGCAATTGCATGATCAGTGCAAAAGTACGCTCTTTTTCATTAAGACTTGTTGGTGCATCATCCACGACAATATCATATTCCAAACTTGTCACCATTTCGCGTGTCAGCGGCACATACTGGGCATTTTCATCACCGGCAATACGCACCAACCGCCCATCGGACAGATAATTTTGAATAAGATAGAGAATAATTTTCCCCTGTCGTTGCCGATATCGACGCAACCCATCAAAAAAGGAAGCCAAAAGATTAAGTGACGATTGTCGCCGTTGTTGTTCAAGAATGCCAGGCTGATTGACAGCTCGCGTCCCAATAAATTCAGAAGACAACCCCGTCACCTGTTCGAGAGCGCTCTTTGCTTCATTAAACAATTGGAAAAACCCTTGCGGAAATTGCGCCACGGGTTTAGGCTGAATTCTTCCCCCAGACACAGCACCACTTTTCAACCAAGTAATACTATCGGCTCTAGCCCAACTCTCGAGGGCTTGGCGATCATCATCAAAAGCATCGCGTTCTGCCATAATTCCGCCTTTTGATTGGCTATTGAGCAAATGCATCACTTGACTAAAATATTTGTTTGCCCACCGTTGCGGATCTTTTGTTGGCTTAACAATTCCGTAAAATTGCCGGCTTAACTTATCAAAAGTACCGGTAATACACTCCCATCCCAATTGATTGGGTGGAACCAAGGGCTTATCAGGCGCTTCAAGCAGCTTTCTACCTAAAAATGCCCGTTTGACAATTTTTCTGTTCAACCTTGTTGCCTGGACATGAGGAAAGGTTTTGCTTAAATTTTGGAAATCCTGCTCTGAATAATCGACAAACTTTCCACTTAGAGGCTCGAGAACTTTATAAACCACCTCGCGTTCAAACCAGCGACATTCTACCAATGTCACCATTTTAGGACGTTGATAGCCGCTCCCCTCTTCTCCTTGATACCCCCTCTCGGACTGATAACTTTGTGTCATCCCATCGCTGGTTGAATGTAAAAAACTCTGATGTTTAACCCAATCAGCATTAAGATCGCTCCAATGAACATTGGGAAACATTTCCTGCGCCACAGCAAGGGGTTTTTCATCAATATACCATAAGCGTTGTGCATCAATAAGATTAGGCTTGACAGCACTTGCATCCCACACCATTTTCATCGGGTCTAAGCGTGCAATAATTGGTTTTCCTTGTGGATCTTCTTCATAATCAAGGCGTGTATCTGTCCACCCCATTCCGCAAATAATTGCATCTTGAAAAGCATCAGAATCTTCGTATTCCCCATCGGCTTCATCACGAAACCACTCAGCCGCCCCTGTCAGAATCTGGTTCGCAAAAGCTGCCCCTTCTTGTCGTGGAATAAATTGCACTTGCCTTTTATTATTGCGCTCAGCCCCAATCACGGCATTAATTAAAGGCGCAATACGGTTAAAAGTCATGACCGGTCTGTTTTGTTCGTGCAAGACAGCCAAGTCTTGCTCATTCCATTGCCGTCCATTATAAAAATCGTAATCTTCCTGGGCATTTTTTCGCCATTTTTCGACATGATCAATATCATCCTGATACCAACCCACGAGTTTTTTAAATAGTGCTTGATTTTCAAGCGTTTCGATTTGATTAAAAGAAGAATCTGTAGACATATTCATTAAAAAGCCATCCATGAAGTTTGAGAATGGTGAAACGAGCGATAAGTTTTTTTTCGCGCTTTAGCATTTGGCTGTTCATAAGCCACACACATCAGTCCAAAGGCATCGGCCCCATGGCTTGCCCAATCATGTTCAGCGCCTAGTCCGATATTGCGCTGTTCGTCGCGCTTTTCATGATACCAAGCAAGCGCTTTTCTGCCCGCACATGTCGTTTCACGATTAAACCATAGTGCAGGAAACAACCGCCTTACGGCTTCGATACGCATTTTCACAGCGCCTGTTCCTTGATTAGGAATTATTTTGGTTTGAAAACCGGCTTGTTGAAGGGCACTTTCAAAACTCACATTATAGACACGATCTTTTGTTGCGCCATCATGAGGCAAGACCATAAGAGCCTTTTCATATCCCCTTTGAAAGACCCAGCCCACATGCTCTGAGAGAGGTTGTCCTTGGGCTTCATAATAATCGAGCACTCGGATTTCCCGTCCAACAAATTGCGCCACCCACAATGCGGTAGCATCGGCCTTTGCTCCTGTTCCCCCGATATCCCAAAAGATTCTCACCTGCATCAAAGGATCACGTGGAACAGTTGTAATCCGCCCTTCCATTTCGGCTTCGAGAAGACATTTCTGATAATAAGCCCCTTGGACAGCTTGGAGATATTCGCCTTCCCAAATATGGTTATACTGCTCTGGTCTTTGCTGCAAATCGTCCATTCGATCACGATTGAGTTTTTCAGGAAATTGCGGATTATCACGCCAATTGATTTCCACCCCTTTGATATGAGGATTATCGACATTTCGGAAACGTTTTTCCACGGCTGCATTTTCATGGCATGGGTTCCATGTCACCCATAATTCTGCATTCCAATCTTTTCCTTCTTCGCGCAAAGTTGGAATAAGTGTTTGCCAAGCAGTTTCTGTCACGGGCTCGGCTTCATCGACCCAACAAAGGAAAACGCGCCCCATTGATTTAATACTTGCGATATTGCGATCAAGCCCAGCAAACACATAGACGATCCGTCCATCTTTTGACTTAATATATTTATCGCCGATTTCATAATAGTCTTGTAAAAAAGGATAAGACTCGATAGCGCGTTTAATTTCCTCCAAAGAACTTTCATTAAGAGAATTTTGAAATTGCCGTGCACAAAGAATAATCCCGCGTTCTCCAGCCATTCCATGGCGATATCCCACCACAGCAGACATCAAAGCAAAAGAACGTGTTTTTCCAGAACCGCGTCCTCCCCAAGCGGCTCGCACATCGGCATTTCCAGTAAAAACAGGAATAAGCTTTGGAATAAGAGCCACTTGAGCCGTTTTCTGCTCAATTTTTTGAGAAATTTTCTGAACAGTTGTCATTATAAATTTTCATACTTTAGCAATAATTGCGCTGCACCCTTTTGCTTATCCCAAGTTTAATGATCCCAGAGCAATTGAACGAAAAGAGCAATTGAACGAAAAACGCCCTTCTCAAAAGCAGCGCTTTATCTTTTCTTCATCCTAATATTCAATAAATTTCACTTTTTTGCATGAGATCCCCTTGACCCCACCTATGCGCCCCAAGCCCCCAAGGCACAAAAGCCCCACCCCCTCAAACACCGCGCCTGTCATCCCCCAACCACAAGCACGGTATCCCCTCAACCAAATCATAGCCTCAGCACATGGCTCTCAGGCATATCCAAAGCCCAACATCCTCCAAGATCATGCCTCTCAAGCATCACCAATCCTCACACTTTATCCCCCAAGATACCCCCACCAAAACACATGCATCCCGCAAGCATAACACTTCTCTCAAGTTTCATGCCCCCCACCCATCAAAACACTGTTCCATATCCACCACACAAATACCCTGCACCAAATTCCCTCCAGCACACGGTCCCTTACAGCATCATTCACCAAAGCCCCTTCCCAGTATCACGAGCGCCCACAAGCACGATAGCCTCCGCTTCAATCCCTTCAAGATAGGCAATCACCAAAGCAGCCCCCTTCCAAGATATCACCCACCCAAGCCTAACATTTTTCAATATCACAAGCCTCAGTTATCGAGGTATTATGCTTCTCCGGTCCGCTATTTTTTGCATTCACTGGTACAATCTCGATACGCGAAACTGTTTTAACCTGCCCTTCTCCAGCCTCCTGAAGAGGCAACACTTTTGCAAGAAGCGAAAAAAACGGTACGGGATTATTGAGAGCATGATACTGAAGATAAGACACCAGCCCATCTTCACCATAGTGATATCCAGCCTGCTCCGCCGCTGTCAAAAGAGCTTCATTAAATCGCTTTGTTGTTTTATTTAAAGTCCCTTTTTTCCGCCCTCTTCGACGTAAGGGAAGACAATGTTCATCTACCATCATCATGTTCCTTCCAACTAAAGAGAAACCAAAACCTCAAACACAAAAAATGACATAAAAATCAGCAACAAAATTTGACAAGCATTCAAAAATTAAAAAAATGGGACACACCCAAAAAGATAAGAGCCCACATAAAGCCCAAATCCTCCGCTTCATTTTACAGATTCACATTTTTACGCTTTTACATCATTACAGAAAAAAGCCAAATGAAACTCAAAAACCGCCATCCCCACGCCCCTCTGTAAACACGGGTCTGCAACAAGCTGATTTCTCGTCTATCAGATTTCCCTGCTGATTATTTCATATGGCTATCCCACACTTCAAAGAATGGTGTTTCATCAAACACGCCAGATAAGCTCTGATCTACAATTCGACTTCAAAAAGCAAATTTTCCTCTGCTGAATAAAGCTTCCACCCCGCACCGGTTTTAAACTATCATCCAACCTCTTCCCCAGTAAATTCCCCTACTAACATCAGATTACCACCCCCCCCAAACATCCCTATTTTACAATATAACAGACTAGAAAATCTTTTAATTGTTCTTGCCAATCCCTTGAAATTACTTTATCACTCAAAGGATATATTGATCGTCCACGCAACGATCAATAAGGGATAGTAAAGCCCTAAGCTCTAGCGTAAGAATGAACCCACTTTGTGGGTGTCCCGGGATTCCGGGAGTTTTTGCTATGTCCAGGTGTGATAAGCACTAAAAGCAAAAATGCTGACTAGAGCTCAGTACTTTACTACTCCCGGAATACCAATGCGAGGGCGCTCGCAACCGGAGGGGGGCTTGAAGTGCAAACTAAAAATTCACATTTCAACGACATTTCAATAGGTAAAAAGATCCGTCATAGAAGAATTTCAATGGGACTTTCTCAAAAGGAATTAGGAAGCTATTTAGGTGTCAGTTTTCAACAAATCCAGAAATACGAAAAAGGATCTAATCGTGTAAGCGCGGGGTGTTTGCTCGAAATTGCTAAAAAACTAGAGGTTCCTATGAACTTTTTTTATGCGGACCTTTTAACAGCAGATATTCCCACAAAAGAACATGCCTTACACCACGATCAAGACACATACAGCGAAAAAGAATACGCACTTTTGAAAAACTTTAGAGAGCTCGAAGCGAAAAAACAAAAAGCAATCTTGTGGTTGATTTCTGATTAGACAAAAGCACACCCATCAACATCCCTCGCCAATATATCCAACATCCTTAAAATATAAGCTTCAGATCACGACACTTCAAAGAAGGCAATTTTATCAGACAAGACAGATAAGCCCTGCCCTAAAATATTCCCTCACACACCTTTCTCCAGTCAACGCGATTTATACCCCTCTTCATCCCAGCTTTCCCCGCTCCATTCACAAATGCGTCCCCTAGTTCTCCGACCACATTCCATGTCAAGACAAAAGCATACAACGCATAAATCCTTCACTTCACTTTTACGTATTCACGTTTTTACGCTTTTACATCTTTACAGAAAGCAACCAAATGAAACTTTTCCCCCAGCATCTTACACTGCGTTGTCAAGAATCCAACATCTTGTAGCAGTTTCCTCCTACCAACCACTCAGACAGATCAGCACACCATACCCCTCAAAAAATGGATTCAACAAGCAAGCCTTTTCTGAATATTCTTACACCCATCCCTCTCCAACACAAAGAGCGAAAGCTCCTACAAATACCGATCAATTCCGCTTCGAATCAAATACTCCACCCAAAAGACAAAGCTTCACACACACCAAAAAGCTTCTCCCACAGCGCCAATTTTCACATTCTGCATCCTAGCTTTCGACTTCATTTGCAGACTCGTTCCCCAGTCCTTTCCCCCCATTCCATGCCAAGACAAAAGCATACAACGCATAAATTCTTCACTTCACTTTTACGGATTCACGTTTTTACGCTCTTCTATCTTTACAAAAGGCAGCCAAACAAAATTTCCAAACTAACCCACCACTCAATAAACAAGAGTCTGTTAACAATCCCACTTTTTATCGAGCACATTGCATTTGGGCAACCACCTCTCACCACCCCTCAAAGAATGCTGTTTCACCAGACACGGACAGATAACCCCTACCCTCCAATATCCAGACACTCTCACAAAAAGCACCGTATAAATTGATATGCTTGAAGGTCTCTCGACGGCATATCATTGCCTCTAATGCCTCCATCTCACCCTACCTCAAATGACAATATTTTACTGCATAAGGCATAAGAATATAATGAGATAATTTTTAAGATACAAAAAAATGCTCTCATTTTCCAAATCTTTTAATTGTTCTTGCCAATCCCTTGAAATTACTTTATCACTCAAAAGGTGCCTTGATCGTCTACGCAGCAATCAATAGGGAGTTGAAGCCCGAAAACTCAAACGTTAATTTACCCCACTTTGTGGGTATCCCGGAGTTCCGGGAGTTTTTGCTATGTCCAAGTGCTTGTCAGCACTAAAAGCAAAAAGCTGATTTGAGTTCAGTGCTTTCAACCTCCCGGAATACTCATGCGAGGGCGCTCGCAACTGGAGGGGAGCTTGAAGTGCAAACTAAAAATCCAGATTTCGCACTTTTTTAAAAAGTACCCAATTTTATAGTCTTTGAAATTATTTTGATTTTTCTTGCCAATCTTCTGAAATTGCCTTATGAATTGATCTGTGTTTTTGATCGTCCACGCAACGGTCAAATAGGGATTTGAAAGCCCGAACGCTCAGTACATAAATTTATCCCGCTTTGCGGGTATCCCGGAATTCCGGGAGCTTTTGCTATGTCCAAGTGCTTGTCAGCACTAAAAGCAAAAGGCTGGCTGAGCTCAGTGCTTTCAAACTCCCGGAATACTCATGCGAGGGCGCTCGCAACCGGAGGGGAGCTTGAAGTGCAAACTAAAAATTCACATTTTAATGACATTTCAATAGGTAAAAGAATCCGTCACAGACGCATTTCAATGGGGCTTTCTCAAAAGGAATTAGGAAGCTATTTAGGTGTCAGTTTTCAACAAATCCAGAAATACGAAAAAGGATCTAATCGTGTAAGCGCGGGGTGTTTGCTCGAAATTGCTAAAAAACTAGAGGTTCCTATGAACTTTTTTTATGCGGACCTTTTAACAGCAGTTATTCCCACAAAAGAACATGCCTTACACCACGATCAAGACACATACAGCGAAAAAGAACACGCACTTTTGAAAAACTTTAGAGAGCTCGAAGCGAAAAAACAAAAAGCAATCTTGTGGTTAATTTCTGATTAGGCAAAAGCGCATCAATCGACATCCTTTGCCAATATTCCCCTCTGCCTAAAGCCTTGCCCGCCTGATATCACCACATCTCAAAAAACGGTTTACGACATCACAGGATAACAAACACCAAAACCTTGGAAAAACATCCCCACCCCTCTCACAGAATCTTATCAAAAGATCTCATCTAATTTAAACGCACAATTCCGATTGTATCATTATGATACCTTTTTACATTTACCTTGTCAAGTTTTTATATTTTTCTTTTGATATTTTTGTGTTTTTCTTTAAGGGAGCCACATCCCTCAAAACACCTTTCCTGCAAAATGCCCCTCATACAAAACACAATGTCTAAAACAACAAGAGCTAAAATAGGATTTCTCCTAAATAGGCATCCCTCTAAATAGGATTTCCCCTCTAAATAGGCTTTCATTGTATTGCTCATTCACCCACTTATTAAAAAAAAACACCTCTCAATGCTTCTCACACCCACTTCACGAATGTCCCCCATACAAATATAGATGCAACTATAATTGTTAAGCTCCGCATAGAATATAAACGCCAACCACAATTTTTCTCTCTTCACATCTCTTTACACATCAACTCTGCAATCTGTTCACAGCCATTCCCCACACACTCTTCTCCAGAAAACGCACTTCAACAGCACTCTTCATCCCAACTTTCTCCTCCATTCACGAAGACACTTCCCCCAATCCTTCCCACCACATTCCATGCCATGATAAAAGCTCTCACAAAGCACAAATCCTCCGCTTCATTTTACAGATTCACATTTCTACGCTTTTACATCATTACAGAACGAAGCCAAGGAAAGGTTCACCGCCCCGTACCACTCTATAAACAACGGTCTGTAAAGAATTCAAATGCTTGCCTAGCAAGTTTCCACCACTGACCACTCATTCGTTTCAGATCACCCCCTTCAAAGAGCAGTGTTTTTACCTCATGAATAAGATAATGAGCGAACCGTCTTTAGAAAAAAGAAACGGCATGGAGATATCAAATATATCAATGGTCGTCATCGACTGTCGTGTTAAGAGGTGTTAACTCTTTATTTTTCTTAATTTTTACAACGCCAATAATTCCCGTGGAAATAATTAATGCGGACATAGCTAAAAAAGAGCTTAACAATCCCACGAGTGCCAAAAGTCCAGCAATAAAGCCAGACATTGCTTCGGCAGAGTTCGCTAAAGTTGAAAAGGTTCCAAAACTCTTACCAAAATCTTCACGACGAGAATATAATTGAATAGCTGAGACTAAACCAATATCCACAAAGGCACCAATAAATCCTAAAACAAATGCTAACACGAGAAGGAATTTTAAATAAAGTCCAGCAGCTAAAAGCATAACAAACAGGATAACCCCATAAAGAAGCCAAAATATCATGAGCTTCAACGATGTAATATTTAATATAATTTTACTATAGAACAAACCACCAACAATAGTTCCAACAGCCATGAGAGAAAAAATATAACTCACAAGGCTCTCCTCTCCCCCCACAAAAAGAACAAAAGCTGGAATTAAAAATCTTAAAATTGCACCCGTAAAGAGAATAGCAAACGATGAGCCAACGAGCGTAATAAATAAATTATTATTTTCTGTAGAAATATATTTAAGATATGAAGCTGTTTCTCGATAAATTTTTATAAAATTGAATGATTTATTCTCGCTTGAATTTAAATTCATGAGATTAAATAACACGATAATAGATATAAAATAGGTAAAAAAATCAAAAATGAGTACTACCGATTTATTTGCTAAAAAAAGCAGTATGGAACAAACCAAAGGGCCAATGACGGCTGCCGTTTCCATGATAATTTGAGCAATGCTATTGGCCTTTGTAAGATCTTTTATTGAAAACATTCTGGGAATAGCAGCTTGAAAACTTGGTTGGAAAATACTTCTTCCTATCGTTGTACATATTGCTGCAAAAATAAGAACAATGATATGTGCCGTACCTGTTATATAAGTTATAAAAACAAACAATGAAGCTAATAATCTAACAACTTCACTTAAGATCATATTTTTCTTCAAAGAAAAATTATCCGCTAACCAACCTCCTATAGGGCCAAAAAAGAGAAAAGGGATAAATCGAAAAAAATACACAAGACCTGTAAAAAAGGTGTTATCTGTTAATTCTAAGACCAGTAAAATAAAAACAACTTCATAAGCATAATCACCAACTTTGGAAATAAAGAGAGAACAAAAAAGAGCTAATGGACTCTTTTTTAAAAACAAATTCATATCAACCATCCGATATTAAACTTTGCTACACTTAAAGTTACACTTCCTTCGCTACAATTGGTGATATGAACTTCAGAAGAGTCTTTTATTCTAATAAATCGCTTAATAAGTTAAGTGAAAATTTTTAAAGAAATACTCCTCTTGATATAAGCATTTACTCTAATATCAAGTAATATCTTTAAAAAAAGAAAGAATGTAAAAATTATGAGATCACAATCTTCCATATTATTACATTGACCTCCACCCCACGTCTCAAAGAATGAAAATTCCCAACCAGCACTAGTCTACAATCCCACAATAAAAAGCAACTTTCCCCACAAAATAAAGCTTACACCCAACCACTTCTCAAACGACAGCACGTCATCAGGCTCGACAAATCAAGCCCTATCTTCTTAAAGCCGCCATCCTTCACGCATCTCTTTGCACCACCGCCTTACCCACACTCTCCCCCTATCCATGCGCACTCTCTTCATCCTCCATTCCCCCTTTTTTCTCCCATCACACACTTAACAACTTAACACCCCTCTTCCCTCCAGCTTCCCCCTCCATTTATGAAAACACTTCCCCCCAATTCTCGCACCACATTCCACGCCCCCAAAAGCCCAAAGTGACCAAAAACACGCACAATATATAAATCCATAAATCCCCCACTTCACTTTTACGGATATACGTTTTTACGCTTTTACATCTTTAAAGAACAAAGCCAACGAAAGGTTCACCACCCCGCACCACTCTATAAACAATAGTCTATAAACGAACCCAGCTTTTTGCCTAGTACCCTTACAGTCTTCAGACACCCCCCTCAAACGACAACACTTCATCAGGCTCAACAAATCAAGGCCTGCCCTCAAATATTCTAGCTCTTCACACCCCTTCAAAGAGCAGTGTTTTATGGCATAAATAGAATAGAAAATTTTTGATTTTTCTTGCCAATCTTCTGAAATTACTTTATCACTTAAAGTGTAATTTTGATCGTCTACGCAACGATCAATAGGGATTAAAAACCCGAAGACTTGACACATAAATTTATCCCGCTTTGCGGGTATCCCGGAATTCCGGGAGATTTTGCTATGTCCAGGTGCTTTGGCACTAAAAGCAAAAAGCTGAGTCAAGTCAGTGTTTTTAACTCCCGGAATACCAATGCGAGGGCGCTCGCAACCGGAGGGGGGCTTGAAGTGCCAACTAGAAATCCACATTTTATCGATATTTTGATAGGCAAAAGAATTCGCCACAGACGCATTTCCATGGGGCTTTCCCAAAAAGAATTAGGAAGCCATTTAGGTGTCAGTTTCCAACAAATCCAAAAATACGAAAAAGGCTTAAACCGTGTAAGTGCCAAATGTTTACTAGAAATCGCTCAAAAACTAGAAGTTCCTATGAACTTTTTTTATGCAGACATTGCCACAAAAGAAAATCTTTCAACAAAAGAAACCCTCTTACACCACAATCAAGAAACCTATAGCGAAAAAGAACACACTCTTTTGAAAAACTTTAGAGAGCTCGAAGCGAAAAAACAAAAAGCAATCTTGTGGTTAATTTCTGATTAAGCAACAGCGCACTAATCAACATTATTCCATTCATATCCCCCTTAAGTCAAATTCAAACCAGCTCCCCTTCAAAGAGCAATGTTTTACGGCATAATAGAATAGAAAATTCTTGATTTTTCTTGCCAATCTTCTGAAATTACTTTATCACTTAAAGTGTGATTTTGATCGTCCACGCAACGATCAATAGGGAGTTGAAGACCCGAAACCTAAACATAAATTTATCCCGCTTTGCGGATATCCCGGAATTCCGGGAGTTTTTGCTATGTCCAGGTGCGATGAGCACTAAAAGCAAAATGCTGATTCGAGGTCAGTGCTTTCAGGCTCCCGGAATACCAATGCGAGGGCGCTCGCAACCGGAGGGGGGCTTGAAGTGCCAACTAGAAATCCACATTTTATCGATATTTTGATAGGCAAAAGAATCCGTCATAGACGCATTGCAATAGGGCTTTCCCAAAAAGAATTAGGAAGCCATTTAGGTGTCAGTTTCCAACAAATCCAAAAATACGAAAAAGGCTTCAATCGTGTAAGTGCCAAATGTTTACTGGAAATCGCTCAAAAACTAGAAGTTCCTATGAACTTTTTTTATGCAGACATTGCCACAAAAGAAGATCTTCCCACAAAAGAAACCCTCTTACACCACAATCAAGAAACCTATAGCGAAAAAGAACACACCCTTTTGAAAAATTTTAGAGAACTCCAGCCGAAAAAACAAAAAGCAATCTTGTGGCTAATTTCTGATTAAGCAAAAGCGCAACGATCAACATTATTTGTTAATATATCAAACAACAAAACATCCTTAAGTCAAATTCAGATCAGCTCCCCACACCCCTTCAAAGAGCAATGTTTTACGGCGGATAAACGGCATTTCTCTTTAACGCTTTTACGCACAAAGCAATAAAGCAATAAAGCAATAAAGCAATCCCGCTTGTGACTTCACTTATAACATTGCAAGAAAATAGTTTTCACGACAAACAGAAGTAAAAGAATCCTACGATATTCGAAAACGCTGATTTAACATGCAAAAACACCAGCCACTCCCTTTGCTTTGCAATAAAATACCGCTTGTCTCATCGTGATCTTTCTAAATCAGCACGCTTCAAAGAGCGGTGTTTTATCGCATAATAGGATTATCACCGCCCTTTATACCATGAATTTTTCCAAACTTAATCTTCAGGCAAAAATTCCAACCGATCTCCTTGTTTTGTAATTTTCACCGTTGTCTCATCGTGAATTTTTCCAAATAAGATATTTTCCGCCAATGGATCTTGAATTTCCTTTTGGATAATCCGTTTAAGCGGTCGTGCACCATAAAGGGGATCATAGCCTTTATCGGCAAGAAATTTTCTCACCTCTGGCTCGATTTGCAAAGTTATTTTGCGTTCATTGAGCAAATTTTGCAAATGTTGTATCTGGATATCAACGATCGCTTCCATATCGTGACGTTGCAGCCTTTGAAAGAGAATAATCTCATCAATACGGTTTAAAAATTCAGGACGGAAAGCCGCTTTAACGACATTCATAACATCATTTTTTGCCTGATCGGTTGTTTGCCCTTCAGGCAAAGCAGTTAAAAACTCAGCACCAAGATTTGAGGTCATAATCAACAAAGTGTTACGAAAGTCGACAGTTCTGCCTTGGCTATCCGTCAAGCGTCCCTCATCCAACACTTGCAACAAGAGATTAAAAATATCAGGGTGTGCTTTTTCAATTTCGTCAAACAGAATGACCTGGTAAGGTCTTCTACGTACAGCCTCGGTCAGCACCCCACCCTCTTCATATCCAACATATCCAGGAGGTGCCCCAATCAGCCGCGCCCCAGCATGTTTTTCCATATATTCTGACATATCAATGCGCAACATGGCATTGGAATCTTGGAAAAGAAAAGCGGCAAGAGCTTTGGTTAATTCGGTTTTTCCCACACCAGTAGGACCCAAAAACATGAAAGAGCCAAGCGGACGATTGGGATCTTGCAACCCTGCACGCGCACGACGTACAGCACGAGAAACAGCTTGAACAGCCTCTCCCTGACCAATCACACGTTTGCTAATTTCATCTTCCATCCGCAACAGCGCCTCCCGTTCTGCCTCCAGCATTCGATCAACAGGAATACCGGTCCAGCGTGAAACAATCCGCGCCACATGTTCAGCAGTAACCGTCTCTTCAACGAGATGATTTTGTTGGTCATCATTTTCCGCAATACTCAATTGTTTTTCGAGTTCAGGGATAACGCTATAAGCGAGCTCTCCAGCGCGTTGGAATTGTCCATCACGTTGTGCAATAGCCAAAGCATTACGAGCTTCTTCGAGTTGTTTTTTCAAATCAGCAGCATGCCCTAATTTTTGTTTCTCAGCCTGCCAAGCACTTGTCATCTCAGCGGACTGTTGTTCCAATGTTTTCAGTTCCTCCTGCACATTTTTCAACCGTTCTTTTGCTGTTGGCTCGACATCTGTTTTCAAAGCTTCCCGTTCGATCTTCAACTGTAAAATACGCCGATCAACAGCATCGAGTTCTTCCGGCTTTGAATCGACCTGCATGCGCAAACGCGCCGCCGCTTCATCGATAAGGTCAATAGCTTTATCCGGCAAGAAACGATCTGTAATATAGCGGTTAGACAAACGCGCCGCCGCAATCAAAGCACTATCAGCCAAGCGCACTTTGTGATGTTGTTCATATTTTTCTTTAATACCGCGCAAAATAGAGATAGTATCCTCTAAAGAGGGTTCCGGTACAAAGACAGGTTGAAAGCGGCGTGCAAGAGCAGCATCTTTTTCGACATATTTTCGATATTCATCGAGCGTAGTAGCGCCCACACAATGGAGTTCTCCGCGTGCAAGAGCAGGCTTTAACAAGTTAGAAGCATCCATAGGACCATCAGATTTTCCAGCGCCAACAAGATTGTGCAATTCATCAATAAACAAAATGATCTGTCCATTTTCGGCTTGCACCTCTGCCAGCACCGCTTTAAGGCGCTCTTCGAATTCCCCACGATACTTTGCACCAGCGATAAGCGCTCCCATATCCAGCGCATGAAGCTGTTTATCCCGCAAAGTTTCAGGCACATCGCCATTAACAATGCGCAGAGCTAACCCTTCCACAATAGCTGTTTTCCCCACCCCAGGCTCACCAATCAACACGGGATTATTTTTGGTCCGCCGTGAAAGCACCTGAATAGTGCGGCGGATTTCCTCTTCCCGCCCAATCACAGGGTCGAGTTTTCCTTCACGGGCATCTTTTGTGAGATCCCGGGCATATTTTTGCAAGGCATCATATTGTCCTTCAGCATGGGGGCTTGTTGCTGTTTTTCCTTTCCGCAGCGCATTAATTGCCCGATTAAGCGCTTGCGGGGTCAATCCTCCACTTGTTAAAATATCGGCTGTTTTTGCGGTCTTTTCCATGATCAGCGCTTGCAACATGCGCTCCACGGTCACAAACTGATCACCGGCTTTTTTCGCAATATCCTCAGCCAGCGCGAAAACTTTTGCCAATGGCTGAGAAAGATAGAGCTGTCCATTTCCCCCCTGCACTTTAGGCAAAGCATCAAGTGCTTCTTTTAGCGCCTTTTGAATAAGAGTAAGATCACCACCAGCGTTTTGGATAAGCGATGCAGCCAATCCTTGAGAATCGTCTAACAACACTTTCAGGAAATGCTCCGGCAAAAACTGCTGATGATCAGAAGCAAGAGCGCTATTTTGTGCTGATTGTAAAAAACCCTGCACGCGTTCGCTATATTTTTCCAAGTTCATTTTTTTTCCTTAAATCTCAAGCCATCACCACACTTTAACCTCTCCAATATTCCACAAAAGAAACATCCAGAAAGGATTATCCAGCCTCTAAAAAACACCGCGAAAAAAGCAGCAAGAAGAAGAACCATAGTGCTAAAAAGAATATGGGTTTCTACAAGCCTCATAGCAAGAGGGAGAAAAAAAATACGCTATCATTTTAAATAAAAACCGCAACTTTTCTTATACCCCCCATCATCACTCCCCTTTTTAAACCATCACCCCTAAATTCCACCATTAAAACTTAAATTTGAACAGCAGAAAAGGAGCATGCAAAAACACTTTAAACAAAGTAGTCTTTACAGCATATAGTTTAGAGTAAACATTAAAGTATTTTCTCTAATTTTACTTAACAAAACATTGAATATGTGCTTTAATACTTATAAAGTTACACTATTTTTATTAAGATAGAGGATTTGAGTATGTACCATACTGTAAAAAAGGTTATTTTAATACTTTTATTCCTTCTGATAAGTAAACCAAGCTATGCCGTTTTTGCCGGCAAAGTTATTACAATAGAGCATGAATGGCTTAAAAATGCATCATTTGATCTATTTGTTTTCACCCAGCAAGTAAATTACGATGGTGGGCCTAACTCCATCTATTTCTGGGGAAATAAATTTGAATTCCAAAATGGAAAAAGTGGACAAATTGGTTTTTTCAACAGGAGCGGCCGTACCATTCATTTTTCTATCTGGAATGCAACTGGATGGAAGGGTAATACATGTAAGCATTTTACTCAGGAAGGTTCAGGAGTACGATGTGAAATTAACTTTCCATGGGAGATGGGACGCAGATATCGATTATATGTTGAAAAAAATGGAAATCTAGTTACAGCGACAGTAGTCGATTTTATAACGGGTAAAAAAGTGAATATTGGGACCATAGAAGTACCAAATACATTTGGACAACTCCGTAAATCTTCAAGTTTTGTTGAAGACCATTCTCGTTGGAAGAGACATCTCTCCTCCTGTTATGATTTAAGTCCGCAAAGTTCGATTTTTTTTGAGCCTCAAGGCATAAAACAAAACAAGCTACACGAAGGGAGTCTGAAAGCTTCTAATCAAGGAAAGTGTCAAGATTCTGACTTCATCCAAACATCATGTACATCCAACTTTTGCATGACAAGTATAAGCGACTTTGGAGGTTTAGCCTCGCCTACTACTAAACCAGAAATACAAATTTCCAATGAGAAAGATCTGTCTGCAGAAACAATTTCTAACATCTTGAAACAAAAAGAGCTTGTCGTTATTCGTTCAAAAAATCGTTCTTGGGCACCCAATATCTTTTTGCCATCTCCTGATTCATTTAAGTGGAAATCAATCTTTATAGATCATCTAGCGGCTTTCAGTTCTACACTTCACACCACTCACGGCACACAAAAGATAACCACAGGTCAAAAGATTATGTATATGTCTGATGGAAAAACTTGGAAGATTATGAAAAGAAACTAGCTTTTTTCTTCTTGATAAGCCCCTCACTCCCCTTTGAAAACAACTGGGGGTGAGAAAGTTTTTTTTCATTTCCCCACCACGGCTCCCTTTCCCAGTTATTTTTTCGAGCCCTGCTCTCATCCCTTTAACTTCCCTCGTCACCAGACTTTCCAGGGCATTTTCTCCATTCTCACCCCCTTTCAAAACCACAACACCCTTTAATAAAATCCTCACCTCCCTCTTCTATCACCCTCACACCATCCCTTCACGCATCCCTTTGCACTACCCCCGCCTCTTATCCACACCCTCCCCTTGTCCATAGGCACTCTCTCCATTCCACGCCCCCCTTTTTCTCTCCCATCACACATTCACGACTTACAGCACTCTTCATTCCAGCTTCCCTCCTCGATTCACAAGCTCGTTCTCTCCCCATTTATCTCACCCCATCCATGCAAAAACCCAACGTGCCCCCAAAACACGCACAATGCATAAATCCATAAATCCTCCTCTTCACTTTTACAGATTCACATTTTTACGCTTTTACATCATTACAGAAAACAGCCAACGAAAGATTCACCCCACGCACTGCTCTGTAAACACTGCTCTGTAAAAATCTGATTTTCTTGTCTATTAGATTCCCCTGCTGATTATTTCATATGGCTATCCCACATATCAAAAAATGCTGTTTCATCAGACAAGACAAATAAGCCCTTCCTCCCAATATTCTCCACATACTCTTCTCCAGAAAACGCACTTAACACCCCTTTTCATCCCAGCTTTCCCCGCTCCATTCACAAATGCATCCCCCTACTCTCACCACATTCCACGCCATGATAAAAGCATACACACAGTACAAATCCTCCGCATTATTTTACGGATATACGTTTTCACGCTTTTACGTTATTACAGAAGTCAGCCAAATAAAATTTCCACATCACCACCCGCGCTGCACTGTAAACACTGTTCTGAAAACGAACCCAGCTTTTTGCCTAGTACCTTACAGTCTCCACCCCCCAAAAAAGACAGCACTTCACCAGGCTCAACAAATCAAGCCCTACCCTGAATATTCAAGCTCTTCACTCCTCCTTCAAATAGCGCCGTTTTACGGTATAACAGAATAGAAAATTTTTCATTTTTCTTGCCAACCTTCTGAAACTGCCTTATGAATAAATATCGTAAGTTTGATCGTCTACGCAGCGATCAACAGGGAACTAAAAGCCCTAAACCCTAACGTACAATTGAGCCCACTTTTGCGAATATCCTTAGAATTCCGGGAGTTTTTGTTATGTCCAGGTGCGTTTCCGCACTAAAAGCAAAAAGCTGACTAGGGTTCAGTACTTGTTACTCCCGGAATACCAATGCGAGGGCGCTCGCAACCGGAGGGGGGCTTGAAGTGCCAACTAAAAATCCACATTTTATCGACATTTCTGATTAAGCAAAAAACGCGATTTATAATCCATATTTCGCACTTTTTTAAAAAGTACCCAATTTTATAGTCTTTGAAATTATTTTCATTTCTCTTGCCAATCTCCTGAAATTGCCTTATGAATAAATACTGTAAGTTTGGTCATATACGCGACGACCAATAGGGAACTGAAAACCCGAAGACTTGACACATGAATTTATCCCGCTTTGCGGGTATCCCGGAATTCCGGGAGATTTTGCTATGTCCAGGTGCGATGAGCACTAAAAGCAAAAAGCTGAGTCAAGTCAGTGTTTTCAGACTCCCGGAATACCAATGCGAGGGCGCTCGCAACCGGAGGGGGGCTTGAAGTGCCAACTAAAAATCCACATTTTATCGACATTTTGATAGGCAAAAGAATCCGCCACAGACGCATTTCAATGAGCCTTTCCCAAAAAGAATTAGGAAGCCATTTAGGTGTCAGTTTCCAACAAATCCAAAAATACGAAAAAGGCTTAAATCGTGTAAGCGTAGGATGTTTACTCAAAATCGCCCAAAAACTGGAAGTTCCTATAAGCTTTTTTTATGCAGACATTGCTACAAAAGAAGATATCTCAACAAAAGAAAATACCCCACACCGTGATCAAGAAACCTATAGCGAAAAAGAACACACCCTTTTAAAAAATTTTAGAGACCTCCAGCCGAAAAAACAAAAAGCAATCTTGTGGTTGATTTCTGATTAAGCAAAAGCACAACAATCAACATACCCCCTGCCTAAAGTTTCCCATACCTGATATCACCATACCTCCAAGAATGATATTTTACGGCATATAAGATAATTCACACTATAGCTCCTCGTTTTCTGTTTCCATTATTGCTTCAAGTCAAGCTGATTAAGGATTGGCAGCTGAGTTTTTTAAGTTTGGCTATTCGTAGCAAAGCGGAGTTAAACAAAAATGACATTGTCGCTCAAAACCATGCCCCCTATTGCGTTTACGAGACAGTGGAACCGTATCAAGAAGGCAAAGCCCCGAAAAAAACATATGAGCGTTTAAGTAAAAATCAAAGATTAAACCTATAACGTCAAAAAAGCTGCTCTATGTTGGATTATCTCCACGTCCTCTAAATCTCAGAAAAATGATTTAAAACATTTGTTTTATTGATGAGCCAATCATTGAGATCGAACAATTAACAAAGAACGGTTCAGCAATATCCTGATAGCCAATAAACAGAATAATCCACTCAATCCAGAAAGAAGGAACAATTTTCCAGCCGAAGTGTGACCTAAAACAAACGCTCCAACAAACGGCGCCACCAACATAGCTAAATTTTGTATAGACTGCACCCATCCGGAAGCCAATCCAATCTGTTCATTGAAATTGCTTACCAGATAAACATTAGAAGATATGGAAAAGTAAGCGCTAACCATTCCAATAAGGAAAAAACAGAGCAACAAAGTCTCAATACGGAGTAAATCAAAGTAAAAAAAGCACACTGAGATCATGACAAAACCAATCATTGTTGACATTGCCGGCATTAACAACTCTGATATTTTGCCTGTAAGGGGTTTATACTTTGATTGTTTCACACTCCAAAATCCATAGAGAAAATTACCGATTGCCGAAGCCGATACCAGCATCCCAAGAGCCTGTTTATTCATTTTCATTGCACTAAGAATAACCGGCAACTGATTATTCACCATAAAGATCATGGCAAAATACACAAACATCACCGCCACATAGGCATACCAAGTTGTCCCATAAAGCCTCTGCTTTGATTTTATGGTATTCGCTGTTTTTATCATGAGCGACGAGACAGGTTGTGCACCAAGACAACAAAACACCATAAAGCCTAGCAATGTCAAAAATCCAGAAAACAATAAAGTATAGGTATCTGATAAAAGTACAGACAGAGCACTCCCCAAAGCAGGTCCTATCATCTTTGCCGCGCTATTGATCATGTTAAGCACAGAATAGTAACGAGTCCGTCCGTTTTCAGGCACCGAATTTGCACTGAGAACGGAAATTGCAGGCATGGCTAGACTGTTGAATGTCGCTCGAATAACTGCCAGTATAATAAATCCTTGCAGACTCGTCGCCATCAATAAACCGACAGTACAGAGTGCCCGTAACAGCAGTGACGCCCGCAACCAATAGATCATAGAACGGTGACTTACCAACATTCCAATTGGCTTAGACAGAACGATACCAGGTAATAATGTTGCCGCTCCAATAAAAGCGACATCATATTGATCAGCTTTCCACGTGAACACAGATACGGTCAAAATCACGATATAATCAATCCAACCGCCAAATGACACCACGCCATTACCCAGCAAAAGCACCAACAAGCGATTTTTTACTGCCCCGTCTCTTTGCACCAAAACACGCGCCCCTTCTTTTTCGTTAGCAATACTGATTGAACTATCAATTTTTCCTCACACCCTAAAGGCACCAACAACTTTCACGCAACAAAGCACCAACAAGCTATTTTTTGTTACCCCGTCTCTTTGCACCAAAACACGCACCCCTTCTTTTTCGTTAGCAATACTGATTAGATGATCAATTCTTCCTCACACCCTAAAGGCACCAACAACTTTCACGCAACAAAGCACTAACAAGCGATTTTTTACTGCCCCATCTCTTTGCACCAAAACACGCACCCCTTCTTTTTCGTTAGCAATACTGATTAGATGATCAATTCTTCCTCACGCCCTAAAGGCACCAACAACTTTCACGCAACAAAGCACTAACAAGCGATTTTTTACTGCCCCGTCTCTTTGCACCAAAACACGCACCCCTTCTTTTTCGTTAGCAATACTGATTAGATGATCAATTTTTCCTCACGCCCTAAAGGCACCAACAACTTTCACGCAACAAAGCACTAACAAGCGATTTTTTACTGCCCCGTCTCTTTGCACCAAAACACGCACCCCTCTTTTTTCGTTAGCAATACTGATTAGATGACCAATTTTTCTCTCACACCCTAAAGGCACCAACAACTTTCACGCAACAAAGCACCAACAAGCTATTTTTTGTTACCCCGTCTCTTTGCACCAAAACACGCACCCCTTCTTTTTCGTTAGCAATACTGATAGAACTATCAATTTTTCCTCACACCCTAAAGGCACCAACAACTTTCACGCAACAAAGCACTAACAAGCGATTTTTTACTGCCCCGTCTCTTTGCACAAAAACACGCACCCCTTCTTTTTTGTTAGCAATACTGATTGAACTATCAATTTTTCCTCACACCCTAAAGGCACCAACAGCTTTCACGCAACAAAGCACCAACAAGCAACTTTTTATTACCACGTCTCTTTGCACCAAAACACGCACCCCTCTTTTTTCGTTAGCAATACTGATTGGACTATCAATTTTTCCTCACACCCTAAAGGCACCAACAACTTTCACGCAACAAAGCTCCATCGACCTTCATGCAACAAAGCAATTTATAATTATCCATGGTAAACAAAACCTCTGGAGATAAGTCTTAGATATGTATTAAAACTTCCATCGTTGATTGAACTTAATCTGCGTCTTTGCGAATGACGATAATAAGCAAGCCGTTAATCCAGCTCTTAAATACATTTACGATAATCCCGCGCGCCTCCCCTTCAGTTTCCACACAAAAAAAACGCTTTAGCGTTCTTTCTCAAGAGAACTCTTTATTCTTCTTCATCACTTACTTGTGGTGGGGGTGGTAAAATATAAGAGCCTGAAAGCCAACGATTAAGATCAATAGCTCGGCACCGTGTGGAACAAAAAGGATAAGAAGATTTTTGTGACATCTGACCACAAATAGGACAAGGATGCGGAGGACGGGTCTCTTTTTGCAAATTTAGCTCTTTTTGTTCTTGGCACACCTTTGTCATTGGCTTCTTCATTAACTTTTCTTCTGTTGCTTTTTTTTCATTTTTGCTTTTCTCTTTTTGTTGCTTTTCACCTTGCATTGATCTTACCTTAAAGTTTTTCTAATGCGTTTGTTCAGCCCAATGAGTGAAAAGTGGATAGTGATAAGCGGTCAAGAGATCGGCTGTTTCAGCCAAAGGCAATCCCACAACATTAGAATAAGAACCCGTGATATGGACAACAAAAGCCCCTGCTTTTCCTTGGATAGCGTAGCCACCCGCTTTCCCTTGCCATTCTCCTGAAGCAAGGTAAGCCTTCATCATGGCAGAGGTTAAGCGTCTAAAGCGAACACGACTTTCAACCAATTTTACGGTTATTTTTCCACGTTCATTGAGCGCACAAATGGCACCATAGACCTTATGCGAACGCCCAGAAAGGTATCGTAAACATTCATAAGCCTCATCCTCGCTTTCTGGTTTGGGGAAAATGGTCCGCCCAACAGCCACCACCGTATCAGCCGCCAAGATAATCATTTTCTGTCCAGGTAATTTTTCTTGACCATTCTGCAACTCGTCTTGACCATTCTGACTGTACCAGCGCAAAATTTTTTGGGCTTTCAGTGCTTTTTCTTTTGCCAAACGTTTGGCAAGGTTTGCAGGATGTTCTTTTAATTTTGGCGTTTCATCAATATCGCTTGCATAAACCTGCTGGGGATCAATCCCTATTTGTGCCAAGAGCGCTAAACGCCTTGGCGAAGCGGAGGCAAGCACCAAATGAATTTCTTCTGTAAGAGTATCTGCCAAACGTTTTTCCCCCCACTCTCTTATATTTCTCATTTCCACCCCTTCACAATCGACTTCCCTCTCACCCCCTTAAGCACCCCCTTTTAAGCGCCCCTTTAGCCTCCCTTTTAAGCGCTATTGATCTCCTTATCCTTTTTCCGCATCGATTTTACAGTTTTTCAAGGCTCTTCAAACACTCCCCTTTTTTCACTCATGAAAAGCAAACTAAAAAACTGTTAAAAAATAATAGAAATAATATGATAGCTTTTAGAAAAAAGTGCAAGCCACCCACGAGGCTACTTATAGCGATATGTAATACGCCCTTTTGTCAAATCATAAGGTGTCATTTCCACCATGATTTTATCACCGGCCAACACCCGTATACGATTTTTCCGCATTCTACCAGCGGTATGAGCAATAATTTCATGATCATTTTCCAGTTTCACACGAAACATCGCGTTAGGTAAGAGTTCAGTAACGATACCAGAAAATTCTAAAACTTCTTCTTTTGACATAAACAAACATTTCCTTTACAGTGCACATATTTTGTTAAGCTGCGCGTTATTTCCAGCGTTCATACCCTATTTTCTTAAGTTTGTGAATAAAAATTCCACAAAAAGGGAAAGGTTTTTCAAGTTTACTCTTCCATGCTCTCAAAAAACGTCATCCCACACCTTAAGAATCAAAACTTTTTTTCCACCAATTTTACCCGCTAATTTCCTCCAATTTTTATGATGATTTTGGTTTCAGTGTGACAAGAAATTACGCTAATTTTTTCCCCTAAAGCATTTTCCCAACACCTCTGACTAATCCCTCCACAACTTACGAACAATCATCCTCCCTCCAACTTTTCCTCACCTTCCACACCTTAAACATGCGCCCTTCAGATAAACACCACTCCCCGACGCCAGAAGCCCTTCCTTTTCTCAAAAACCTTCTCCATTCTTCACACCATTCACAACATGCTTCACCGCCCCACACTTCATACTCTACGCATTTCCCATAAAGCCTTCCCCATTTTCTCTCTCTTCACACGCTTCCTCTAAGCCACTCCTTCCATTTATGTTTCTTTTCCTACCTTCGAAACACGATCCCTATACATTGCGTATCATTAACCACAACGCCTCTAACGACATAAAGCCTTTTCCTTTTTTGCACATTTCCGTTTTTACGCTTTTACATATTTACAGAATAAAGCCAAATGAAACTTCCACACCGCACCACTCTATAAACAATAGTATTACCCCAGCTTCTTGCCTAGCCAATCTCCCCCAAGCACTTCAGATCACCCACCCTCAAACGAGATTATTTCATCAAATGCGACAAAAAAATCCAGCCTAAAATACTCATCATACACTCTAAAAAACACCTTGATAAATTGATATGCCTGATATCACCCCCCTATAAGCTCCCCTTCTAATCATGATTTCGGAGCCGCGTGAGAGGGACAAAACAAGCCGTTAAGTTCTGGGGGTCAAGGATGCCGTTAGGCGCCATGTAATGGTCTCCTTGACCTTAAGAACCTAGGATTGTTAGTCCCCTCATTAAACGCGGGTCTGATCTCATGATTTTGGTGAGCGTTCCGGAGAGTTTGAGAGGCGGAAAGCCTCTCATTAAAAAATAAAGTTTATAAATAAAAACTATTTTCATTTGCCAATCTTCTGAAATTACTTTACAAATTAAAAAATGTTTTTTGATCGTCCACGCAACGATCAAGAGGGATTCAAAAACCCTAAGCTCTAGCGTAAAATGAGCCCACTTTTGTGGGTGTCCCGGAATTCCGGGAGTTTTTGCTATGTCCAGGTGCTTTAAGCACTAAAAGCAAAAAAACTGACTAGAGCTCAGTATTTTGACTCCCGGAATACTCATGCGAGGGCGCTCGCAACCGGCAGGGGAGCTTGAAGTGAAAGCTAAAAATCCACATTTTATCGACATTTTGATAGGCAAAAGAATTCGTCAAAGAAGAATTGCCGTGAGCCTTTCCCAAAAAGAATTAGGAAGCTATTTAGGTGTCAATTTCCAACAAATCCAAAAATATGAAAAAGGCTTCAATCGTGTAAGCGCAGGGTGTTTACTCAAAATCGCCCAAAAACTACAAGTTCCCATGAGCTTTTTTTATGCAGACATTGCCACAAAAGAAAATCTTTCAACACATGCCGCACACTATGAACAAGAAACATACAGCGAAAAAGAACATTCCCTTTTGAAAAATTTTAGAGAGCTCCAGCCGAAAAAACAAAAAGCAATCTTGTGGCTGATTTCTGATTAAGCAAAAGAGTAACAATTAATATTATTCCATTCTATATCCCCTTAAAAGTCAAATTCAAACCAGCACTCCATACCCCTCCAAATCACGCCATTTTATGGGATATTGATTTTTCTTGCCAATCTCCTGAAATTACCTTATAAATGAATACTGTAACTTTGGTCGTCTACGCAACGATCAATAGGGGATCAAAAACCCGAAACCTAAAACATGAATTTATCCCACTTTTGTGGGTATCCCGGAATTCCGGGAGTTTTTGCTATGTCCAGGTGCGATGAGCACTAAAAGCAAAAAGCTGATTTAGGTTCAGTATTTTTGACTCCCGGAATACCAATGCGAGGGCGCTCGCAACCGGAGGGGGGCTTGAAGTGCAAACCAAAAATCCAAATTTTATCGATATTCTGATAGGCAAAAGAATCCGTCAAAGAAGAATTGCCATGGGGCTTTCCCAAAAAGAATTAGGAAGCTATTTAGGTGTCAATTTCCAACAAATCCAAAAATATGAAAAAGGCTTCAATCGTGTAAGCGCAGGGTGTTTACTCAAAATCGCCCAAAAACTACAAGTTCCCATGAGCTTTTTTTATGCAGACATTGCCACAAAAGAAAATCTTTCAACACATGCCGCACACTATGAACAAGAAACATACAGCGAAAAAGAACATTCCCTTTTGAAAAATTTTAGAGAGCTCCAGCCGAAAAAACAAAAAGCAATCTTGTGGCTGATTTCTGATTAAGCAAAAGAGTAACAATTAATATTATTCCATTCTATATCCCCTTAAAAGTCAAATTCAAACCAGCACTCCATACCCCTCCAAATCACGCCATTTTATGGGATATTGATTTTTCTTGCCAATCTCCTGAAATTACCTTATAAATGAATACTGTAACTTTGGTCGTCTACGCAACGATCAATAGGGGATCAAAAACCCGAAACCTAAAACATGAATTTATCCCACTTTTGTGGGTATCCCGGAATTCCGGGAGTTTTTGCTATGTCCAGGTGCGATGAGCACTAAAAGCAAAAAGCTGATTTAGGTTCAGTATTTTTGACTCCCGGAATACCAATGCGAGGGCGCTCGCAACCGGAGGGGGGCTTGAAGTGCAAACCAAAAATCCAAATTTTATCGATATTCTGATAGGCAAAAGAATCCGTCAAAGAAGAATTGCCATGGGGCTTTCCCAAAAAGAATTAGGAAGCTATTTAGGTGTCAGTTTCCAACAAATCCAAAAATATGAAAAAGGCTTCAATCGTGTAAGCGCAGGGTGTTTACTCAAAATCGCCCAAAAACTGGAAGTTCCCATAAGCTTTTTTTATGCAGATATTGTGACAAAAGAAGATGTCTCAGTAGAAAAAATTGCCTCACACCATGATCAAGAAACATACAGCGAAAAAGAAAACACTCTTTTGAAAAATTTTAGAGAGCTCCAGCCGAAAAAACAAAAAGCAATCTTGTGGCTGATTTCTGATTAAGCAAAAGAGTAACAATTAATATTATTCCATTCATATACCCCTTAAGTCAAATTCAAACCAGCACTCCACACCCCTCCAAATCACGCCATTTTATGGGATATTGATTTTTCTTGCCAATCTCCTGAAATTACTTTATGAATTAGCCTGTGTTTTTTGGTCGTCTACGCAGCGGTCAATAAGGAGTTGTATTCCTTAAAACTTAACACATAAACAATTATGGCTATCCCGGAAATTCCGGGGGCTTTTGTTATGTACAAGTGCTTTAAGCACTAAAAACAAGAGACTGTTTAAGTTCAGTGAATCCAACCTCCCGGAATACCAATGCGAGGGCGCTCGCAACCGGAGGGGGGCTTGAAATGCAAACCAAAAATCCACATTTTATCGACATTTCTGATTAAGCAAAAGACGCGATTTATAATCCATATTTCGCACTTTTTTAAAAAGTACCCAATCTTATAGTCTTTGAGATTATTTTGATTTTTCTTGCCAATTTTCTGAAATTACTTTATTGATAAGCACGTGTTTTTGATCGTCCACGCAACGATCAAATAGGGAGCTAAAAGCCCGAAAGCTTAATACATAAATTTATCCCGCATTGCGGGTATCCCGGAATTCCGGGAGATTTTGCTATGTCCAGGTGCTTTAAGCACTAAAAGCAAAAAGCTGATTAAGCTCAGTACTTTTAGACTCCCGGAATACCAATGCGAGGGCGCTCGCAACCGGAGGGGGGGCTTGAAGTGCAAACCAAAAATCCAAATTTTATCGATATTCTGATAGGCAAAAGAATTCGTCATAGAAGAATTGCCATGGGACTTTCCCAAAAAGAATTAGGAAGCTATTTAGGTGTCAGTTTTCAACAAATCCAAAAATATGAAAAAGGCTTCAATCGTGTAAGCGCAGGGTGTTTACTCAAAATCGCCCAAAAACTGGAAGTTCCCATAAGCTTTTTTTATGCAGATATTGCCACAAAAGAAAATCTTTCAACACATGCCGCACACTATGATCAAGAAACATACAGCGAAAAAGAACATTCCCTTTTGAAAAATTTTAGAGAGCTCCAGCCGAAAAAACAAAAAGCAATCTTATGGTTGATTTCTGATTAAGCAAAAGTGCACACAAAGCATAAATTCTCCGCATCATTTTACGGACATACGTTTTTATTTTACGGATCAACGTTTTGATGCTTCTCCACATTTACAGAAAGCAGCCAAACGAAACTTTCAAATTCCCCCCGCATCACTTTGTAAACATAGGTTTGTCAACAATACAGCTTCTTACTCTAGCCAATTCCCCTGCTGATTTCAGATCACGACACCACAAAGGATAATGTTGCATCAAACGCGACAGATACGTCCTATTTTAAAATATTCTTGCCCCTTCACCACCCTAAAGTAAGAACACGCAAAGCACCGGTCAATCCCACTTCAAAAACAACTTTCCCCACACCCTCTCTCCTCTCTCGTCAACACACCCGCCTCTTCATCCAAGCTTCCCCCCTTCATAAAACTCTTCATCCCCACACCCCAATCTTCTCTCCACATTCCATGCCATGATAAAATCATACACCACGCATAAAGTCCCAGCTTCCTTTTTTACACATTTCCGTTTTTCCGCTTTTGCATATTTACAGAAAGCAGAAAATCTGTAAAAAATGCATTATACAATAACGTTTTCAACAACTGTCATCAAAATCTCGCCTCCCTTTTCATCTAAATCCCCCTATTTTCACTTAAATCATAGATATAAACCGCCTTATTATTGTATTGAACAGCATAAAATTTTTCGACAAATTCTAGCGATCAAAAGGGTGCATAAGAAGCATTTTACGACTTTTAAAAGAATTTTTATTTACACCCAGTGCTTTTTTGTAACGTAGAAGAGCACATTTAATTAATTGACTATAAGAAAGTTTGAAATGAGAGAAGCTTTTCGTTTTTCTCGTTCAACATCCACAACGATAACTCCTTCTTATAAATCAATTTTTTTCGTAATACAAAACGCACCAAAAGGAATAGACTTGTGTTGCATATTCACGCGCTTGTTTTAAAGAAAGATCTCTCAACGCTCATCACACCCATTTTGCAAAACGCCGCCCGTAAAGAAATGGTAAGCCCCCATGAAGTGTATAAAATCCATTCAGCCCTCCCCTATCTTTACGCTTATGGAAAAACACGTTTACGCTTATGGAAGAACAAGGCCGGCATCATCACAAAAACTCTGCCAGCTCCCAATGTTGCAGACAGCCTTCGGTTCAAGAGATAATTCATTAAAGGCATGCCTTTCTTGTACAGTTTTGATCCACATGCACGACCCACCACTTATGATGTATAAGCCAAGTAATTTTAATTGATTTAATATGAGAGAACTGGTGATGAGAAATTTTATTATATTCAGCAACGCGCTTCACGGTAAAAAATGGTTATTTATTATTATAAATCAATATATTAATAAAGAAGAGAGTCATCATCAAGACGCTTACCTTTTTCTAAAAAAGGCTTCACACTGAAAGAAAACATCTAAAACTTAGATAAAAAAAAAGGTTTGCCTCTAATAAACAAACCTCTGCAGAAAATTATTCACATAACTTTCAAAATTTTAAATTAATCCCTCTAGAAGCAATAAAAAGCTTTAGAAGCACCAAAATGAATACAAAAACTTATTTAACACAATGTTAAGAAAAATCAAGAACAAAAAATTTTTATCGTTAATGCACCTTTAAAAAAACGAGGCTTTTTAACCCACGCGGCTCAAAAGTTCGGGGCTTCTCTACAAACGCCTCCAAGCCAATCAATCCCTTCATCTCTCTCAAAAGACAGCATAAAAGGTTCACAGTACAAGTCTTCGCTAAAAAAAATATCAATCGCCAGCGCTCATAAAAGCCAGCGTTGGTATAAAAGATCAGATTATCGAACAATCTTGCTGAAATGTCTTCCCAATAAATAAAAAAGAAGCGGATTCTTAAATATTTCCGCTTCTTTAACAATAAAAATTATGATGAGGGATTATTAAAAAATTTCAAGACTGTGAAGGGAACCAATTTGATAACAATTCATACCTTACAGGATCATCGGCACATTGCCCACCACCACATTCCAGTATGGTAGAAATCAAATTTGCCGCAATCAAAAACACAAATAAAAAACTTGCTGCTTTACTCAAGACTGGAAAAGGAGAAAATTCTTTGAACTTGTGTGCCAATTCGCCTAAAATCATGACAAATGAGACAGCAAAGATACAAAGGACAGAAATAATGAAAGCCCAAGTATAAAAATGCAATCCAAAGAACGTTGAACCATATCCTAAATCATCGGGTGTGATATGCAAAAACACTTGCCGTGCTGCCACAGCACTGGTTACCATACAACCAAGAATAACCATACCATAATGGGTATTTTTCACCTTATGGTGAATATTGAGTAAGAACCCACAACCTGCCAGCATCAATCCAACGCGCTGCAGCAAACAAAGGGGACAAGGTAACTCAAACTTTACCAATTGATAATAAAAAGCCACCACCAAGACAATAGATAACCCAAAGAGTCCTAGCGTATTCATAAAGATGACGAAGTGAGGATTTTTTTGTTCAACATGTTCCATGGCTATTCTCTCAAAAAGATAAATTTAAAGTGGAAGTTGCGTGATGATTGAAAGTGAGAAGAATGACAACGAATAAAATTGCCCACAAAGCATAACTTATATTTTTTTTACCACACATAGTCGTTACTGCAGTACCTAAAGCGATTAAAAATGGAAGAAACATAGCTTTTAAATCTCCTTTACATCCGTTGTTTAACTCTTATTTATTTCAGCGTTTACCATATTACAAAATTGGGCAAAAAAGAGACCATGGATTTATTATTCACAATTCGTCACTCGCGATTGATATTGCCATTATATTTAAGTGAAAAAACGATATAATCGCTCAGAAGCACATCTCAACAAAAGCGTTAAAAGCACAAAAGCGTTGATTATTCGCTTCCCCTTATATCAGCCATTGTTAAAGATATATCGACAATTATAAAGATTATATCCCCTATAAAGATTATATCCCCCCACTCACAAAAGAATTACTTGAACAACAAAATAAATAGGCTTTGAAATCGAGAGATATACATCTCTTTTTTTCTCAAAAGAATATCCTCATTTTGCAACACATTTTTGACATAAAAATCTCTTTTTCTCATAAGCAATGTTTCAAATTGCAACAGATTTTATATCATATGGTGATCTTGTTTATTTTAGCAAATAAAAAATAAGACATTTTTTAAAAAAAACTTATAATCAATGGCTTTTCCCCAATGCACTTTTCCCTCTTATCTTAAATAAAAGACAATGCCGCAAGCTCAACAGCCTCATGGGTCCCACGCCACCCCGTGACATTACCCTCCCCCTCACAAAAAGTGCTTCATGCCTTCAATACTTTAGTTTTTCATCTCTCGAGATCCCCTTTAAATTTTTAGCTTTCCACCTTATTTGAAAAATAACTGTTTCTCTGTCATCAATTGGCTTTGCAAAAAGAATATAAAACTTTAAAAAAATAATGATAAAGAATCGCATTGAACCTTTGAAAAGGATAGAGAATGATGAAAAAATCATGTGATGTGGCGATTTTAATGGGGAGCCAATCGGATTGGCAAACGATGTGCCATAGTGCAGATATTTTGACGAATCTTGGTATTTCTCATAGTTCGCATATTGTCTCAGCACACCGAACTCCTGAACGCCTTTATCAATTTGCAAAAGAAGCAAAAGAAGCAGGGTTTAAAGTTTTAATTGCCGGTGCGGGGGGTGCAGCGCATCTTCCAGGTATGTTAGCAGCCCTTACTCCTCTTCCTGTTTTTGGCGTTCCAGTGCATTCTCACTCTCTTTCTGGTCAAGATTCTTTGCTTTCAATCGTGCAAATGCCAGCAGGGATACCCGTCGGCACATTAGCAATTGGCAAAGCAGGCGCAATTAATGCAGCACTTTTAGCCGCAGCCGTTATGGCCGTTTATGACCATGATCTCGCCCAACGATTAGAAGATTGGCGTCAACAACAAACAGCCAATGTCGCCCAAACGCCTGTAACGGAGGTTTAAAATGGCACCGTTTTCCACCCCCCCCTCATCCAACGCCACCCCCTCCAACACCACTCCCTTCACCATGTTACCTCCAGGCAGCGTCATTGGTTTAATCGGAGGAGGACAATTAGCACGGATGCTCGCCATAGCGGCTGCAGAATTAGGATTTCGAACCGTTATTTTTTGCCCTGAAGCCGATTGCCCAGCCGCTCAAACAGCAAACAACCATATTGTTTCCTCCTATGACGATATATCAGCTTTAGATCATTTTATTTCTCAGTGTGATGTTGTCAGCTATGAATTTGAAAATCTTTCGCTTCAAACGGTTCAATATGTAGAAAAGAGTAAGCCTGTTTATCCTTCTTCCAAAGCATTAGAGATCACGCAAGATCGACTTTTTGAGAAGCAATTTTTGCGTGATCAAGGGATTGGCACCGCGTTATGGCACGCTGTTGACAATTCTTCTTCTCTTCTTTCCGCTCTTGATACCTTAGGCGGACGTGGTCTTTTAAAGACGCGTCGTTTTGGTTATGACGGAAAAAACCAGATCAAGCTTGATCACCCAGATGAACAAACCCTTGACGAAGCCTTAAGGACTTTTCAAGAACAGCCTTGTATTTTGGAAGAAATAGTTCCTTTTTTATCGGAAATTTCGGTTCTCTCGGCCCGCACAAAACAAGGAGAACATATTTTTTATGATTGCCCTGAAAACCAACATAAAAACGGAATTCTTCATAAATCCTTTGTTCCATCACATATTCCACTTGACGTGCAAAAAGCAGCTCAAGAAATCAGTGTAACAGTCATGGATGCCCTCGATTATGTTGGTGTTCTTTGTATTGAACTTTTTGTCTTAACGAATGGTCATCTTTTAGTGAATGAATTAGCACCGCGTGTCCATAATTCTGGTCATTGGACACAAAAGGCATGCATAACTTCACAATTTGAACAGCATATCCGTGCTATTTGCGGACTTCCCTTAGGCAGTCCCTATCGCCACAGCGATTGCCAAATGACCAATCTTATTGGTAACAATTTTAGCACGTTAAAATATTTTCTGAAGCAAGAGCGCACCTCGATCCATTTATATGGCAAAAGCACTGCTCACCCCAACCGCAAAATGGGGCATATCATCCAATTACTGGGACCAGCCAACAAATCTTAAGCCCACATATATACAAATACTTTTTCACACTTTTCCCCAAAATGAACTGAAAAAACAACCTCTCCCCCACACCGATATCCAGCGGCTCAAAGCGCCCCTAACCTTTTAATTCGCCCCTAGCAGGGCTTCACGCCCTCCTACAAGCCCTGCTCTTTTAAAAACATCACCTCTTCCCCCTCCAAACCGCTTCATCCTACACGAACATCTCATCCGCCCTCAAAAACAACCTCTCCCCCCCACACCGATATCCAAGCAGCACAACAAGCGCTCCCAACCCTTCAACTCCACCCCCTAGCTCTTCTCCCCTTCCTTTTCTCAAAAAGATCCCCCCAAGGCTCAAAACAATCCACCAGCCCCCAACTTCCCCTCAACGGATACCTTCCACAACATAAATATTCCCCCATAACATACGCAGCCCCTTCATTTTTCTTTTAATGCCAATCTTTAAGAAATAGACTGATCTATTGCACCCCATAGATACCAATCCCCATGATTGCGCTTTTATTGTCTCTAGCTTCTCTTCTTATGTTCATTTTTTCACAAAAGCATTTTCACAAAAGCATCGTTTTGTTTTCCATAAAATCGCTGCAAAGAGGTAAAACGTATTACTCTCCCCAAACAACTCTCGAGAATTCGGCCCAATATCAGCCAGACGATAGCACCCCTCCAGCATAGCAACTTTCTTCTTTTTCTCCTCTCTCTTTTTCCTTCAACGGATAGAAGATTTTCTCCTTTCGTTAATTCCCCCAACACATTCCTCGAAAAGGTTTCCTGAACTTCTCCCCAAAGGCTTAAGTTTCTTCTTTTCAGATCAATTTTTCTTCTCTCACAAAACCCTCCCCTTTTTTAGTGCATCAATTTTCTCACCTTTTAATCCTGTTAAGATAATGAATTATAAGGCACATCACCACCGTATAATGCGCATTGATTTTATGGCATCTCGCACAATTCTTTATGAACTCCCCTTATCGTAAACGCACTTTGTTTACGCATATTCTTAACCACCCATAAGAGATTGTCTGTAACTCTCTAATCCTGCTCAGCAATGACATTCGTCACCCCCAACAGACCAGCGCTTCATGAAGTTCCCACAATTTTTCTCAATCCAAGCTTCTTTCAAGAGCACCTAATAATTTATAAATATAAATGTTTATTTTATTATCCTGATAAAGCTAAACTATACTTTTTAATACGATCATTTTAACACTATCATTGCCTTTAAAACGCTTATTGTGGCAAAAAACACTTCATTTCTAACAATAATAAAACTTTAAATGAGGTACAGTCTGTTCTTCCCAAAAAACGTAAAGGGGGTCCATTTAGACACATGTTGTTCCTTTTTCTTTTAACTTTTCGTAAACCCATTGTTTTCGTAACGAAAATCCTGTCGATAGGCTTTTTATTAATGACAGGAATTCTTTGTCTAATATACCTCACAGGAGGAAGAGAAACACTGCCCCTATTGATCGGGATACCAATGATCATTACGTCAGCTCTCTTTGGCATTTGTAACATGTATATAAATTGGTATTATGACATACTTTTATTACGTCTATCGCCAGACAATGTGAAGCTTTCACTCTTTCAATAAACATCATCATAGACCACCCTTGGGAAGGTCAAATTTTTCTACAGCATGGATATTAAAAGGAATTCAAACTATCCACATTCAAGAGCCAAAGTATATTCTCACTATACTGGTTCCCTCACCGGATAATTTGAATTCCCCCTCCGTTTGACAATATCCAGCACTCCACCCACGTAGAAATAATTGGGTTGCAAAGAATCATAAACTATTGCCTTAAAAGAGAAATTTATGCATAATCTTTCACTCTAACCACACAGATTTAATCCCTCATTAAAAGTACCGAGCGCTCCGCTCCGTCCCTGATCTCCACATCAAAGATATAATTACAGGATATGATTACAGCACTAAGCTTATCCATTCCCAAACCAAATATCCTCTCACCCCTCACGTAAAATAAAAAGCCTCAAACAGAAGACACTTGTGTTGCCAATTTACGCACTTGTTTTACCACGCGCTTATTTTAAAGAAACATTTGGCCAATGCACATTGCCCCACCACTTCACAACAGCAGCCCCGGTCATAGAGCATAAAAACTCTCGATAATAACTTAAACATTCATAGTGCACCACCCTCTTTAAACTTATGAAGCGTAAACGCCAACCTCATCATACCGCTTTGCCAGTCTCCAATGTTACAACACTCTCTTGTACTTGAAAGCATTCATAAAAGACCGTTTTATTCCTTATCTTCAAGTATCTTTACCATAAATCAATCCCGCTTGTGATATGCAAGCAGCGAATGCTATGCTTAAAGATACACAGATTTGCAATGAGAAAACCTTAAGACTATGCGAAACTCTTATTTTACTATGTTTTCTCTGAACAATAGAAATTTATCCTTATCAATTCATCATCTTCGTCATCATCATGCGGTTTATTTTTTAGGTTTTAAGAATAAGCCTTAAGAATATCCTCACACACGAACAAAAAACACCTCATGTTATAAATTTTACATGAGCCTTACTAAACGATGATATTTTACGAAAAAACAGGATTATTTTCTCACAAATAGGAAGCTTTTACTTTTTTTCACTCTTTGTGCTTTTTTGTGTCCTTCTTTTTACGAGAAAATTTTTACCTCCAAGGCAACCATTAACACACACTATAGGAATTTGTAAGGGATATACCCTTGACAAGAATAAGACTTCTTGTTAGATCTCTCCTACTTTTTTGCAATTTTCACTTATCGTTGTGCTAATGAAGTGGTTAGTGCGTACCTTAAGAGTACGCTTTTCTTTTTGTGATCACAGTGAAAAAGTGTATCGTGTGATGTTATGATGCAAGTACGATATCGCAATGCAATGCTCATTAAAGTGAGCAGTCTATTGGGGTTGTGGTATTGTATTTTCGTATTTTAATATTGTATTATAGTATTGTGTTACGTAAACTATTTAAACGGTGAATATGATGAAAATTAAAAATTCGCTTAAAGCACTAAAAGAGCGCCACCGTAACAATCGTTTGGTGCGTCGTAAGGGTCGTGTTTATATTCTTAATAAAACGAACCCACGTTTTAGAGCACGTCAGGGCTAATTTCTTTAGGGTCAATGTTTTTATGCCTACTTTAATTGTAGGCTTAAAAATTTTTTCTTGCGTTTTTTTGTTATAAGTCCGTTGATTACAAGTCTAGTATTTGATAATATTTGGTGATTTATCTTTTGGGGGCTTGTTTTTATGGATTCTTCTATTTTTTTAAAAGCCTTTCGATTTTTTCAGCTGCGTTTTTTCTGTATTTTCCAGCGCGCGTTTTTTCTTTCTTTTGTTGGCGTTTTTTGTTTTGTTCCCTCGAGCTATGGGCAAAATCCTTCTTCTCTTCCTGAAGATCGGCCTTCTCCACAATCGCTTTTACCGTTAGATGATCTTATTCCCAATTCTCCTCCCTCCTCCTCAACGCCCTCCGATTCTGATTCTTCGGCGGTTATTCTTGAAGATCTTGACAAAGAGCAGCTTTCCCATGTTGACAGAGTTAAGCAGCGCAAAGAAGCAGAAATTTCACGTTTACTCAAAGAATTGAAATATTGTGCTGATGTTGCTAAAGCGAAAAAGATCAGTCAACAGCTTCAACATTTATGGTCCCAATCGGGGAGCGAGACGATTGATCTTTTGATGTCATGGGCTGAAAATGCACTCAACAGCGACGATTATGGACTTGCGCTTGATTATATTGATAATGCTCTTGCACTTTTACCTACTCATGCTGAAGCTTGGATAAGACGCGCTTGGATTCACATTCAACTGAACGATTTCAAACTTGCCCTGCTTGATCTCAACCATGCTCTTGAACTTGAGCCGCGCAATTATAGTGCTTTTTTTGAACTTGGCGTTGTCATGGAAGCAACGGAGCGTCCAAAACTTGCTCTTAAAGCTTATGAAACAGCATTGGATTACTATCCACAAATGCGCAGGATTCAAAAGCGCGTGCAAGCTCTATTAGACGAACAATCACCACAAGCTCTTTGAAACCATTCAAAAACGAGACGCTTTACGGCATCCTTTCAAACCTAGATAAGACACAAGCCGGCTTCACATTCCACTCAATAAACTGCCCCTGCTTATAACCACACCATCACCCCCCACACAATTCACAGTACTTTTTTTGAATTTTGACTTTTTTGTATTGAAGGCATCTTCCAAACACTGCCAATATACTCCCTACAGAATTTCTTCTCATAGCAAGCAAACGCTTCCACGCCGGAGTCCTCTTCACGCCGTTTCTTCTTTTCACACCTTCCATCATGGATAAAAAAAATTTGTAAACACGATCCTCAAAAAATACTTTTTGAAAAAAGCTTAAAACATCGCTTAGCGCCTCTGATAAACTATCATCATCTGTTTTTTATTTTTAAGCTTCAACCATAGCAGCACATACCGTATCGGCTCTCCTTCACCCCTCAAAGTTGATAAAACAGCCCTGAAATATGGATTCACAAAGCAAAAACTTCAAAGACGCAACACCAATTCAACCAACATCCTTGAATAAGAAATATTTCCCTTCAAACCTCCTCCAAGTATTCCCGCGAAACATAAAAATCAAGCATTGTCCCAAAAGAGCCAATCAAGCCATTGCCAATAAATCGTTCTGCGTCACTCAAACACCCACCCCCACTCATATTTTTTGCTTTTTTACTTTGAATAAGCCATCCATCATACAGCCATTTCGAGCAGCCACCAGCAAGGTTATAAAAACTCTCCTGAAATACTTTTTGAAAAAGAAGAGAGCGAGGTTATTTTATCTCTAGCAGAAGCTCTGAAATTGTTTTATATTAAGGAGGGTGTTCTGCGCTTCTCGACAGGAAATAACGTATTCCTGAGACCTTAATGATCTCCAAGGGAGCTGTCCCTGATCAAGCCCGTGGGCTTTTTCATATGGCGCCCACCTATTTGTATAGGTTCCCGGGATCAGCTTTTTCCATCGGCTGTTGTGGATCACCCTTTTTTACATCAAATTTTTCCAGCTAAAATTGAGAGCGTCTTTTTACATAAGACCAATGACGATACTCTTTTCAAGAAATAAAAATTACGATAGGCTTTATTTTGTAGAACAGACAGCACTTACAAATAATCCCCTCTGTGAATCTGCTTCATCCCTTCGCACGCAAGCAGCGCAAAAGCGGCTTGTTGCACCAAGATACCCCCTAAAGAGCACACACTTTTTTCATGCTTTTTTTTTCATGAGCACAGCTCTTGTCCTAACAGAGATTTACAAAACGCCAACAATGGATAAAATACCAGCATCTTATAAAATAATTGACGAGACAATGACAAATAATCCCCTCTATGAATCTGCTTCATCCCTTCGCACACAGCAACGCAAAAGCGGTTTATCGCGTCGTGATGCTCTTTTAACAGAAGAGCGTGCACTCTTTTCACAGCGTGCTTGTTGCCACTTTATTGAATACCTTGAAAAGAAGGGAACCGATTTTTCACGCCTCATTTTAGCAGGCTATTGGCCCATTAAATCGGAAATTGACCCGCGTCCTTTACTGGATGCTGTAGCGTTACGCGGTGGGCATTTAGCCTTACCAGCAGTTCTTGATTCCACCACCATGATTTTCCGTGCATTTTCGCCCAGCACGATTTTAGAGCCCATGCGTTTTGGCACCTTTGGTCCGGGTGCAGACAATGGCGTTGTTGCCCCCAATAATATTATTGTTCCGCTTTCTGCGTTTGATCGTCAATGTCACCGTCTTGGCTATGGAGGAGGATACTATGACCGTGCTGTTGCAGCTCTTGAAAAACAAGGGCATCAAATGACATTATGGGGCATAGGATTTTCATGTCAGGAGGTTTCCTCTATTCCCGCAGCAGAACATGATCTACAGGTACAAGGAATTTTTACAGAAAAAGGTTTCTTAAAATGTTAAAATGTGATTAAAGTGCCTATGCGTTTTTTATTTTTAGGTGACATTGTTGGTAACACAGGCTGTAAAGCTGTTTTTGAATACCTTCCTCAACTGATTGAGAAATGGCAGCTTGATTTTGTTGTGGTAAATGGTGAAAATGCCTCTGGTGGTTTTGGTCTCACACAAGAAACGTATCAAGATCTTTTGATAACCGGTGTTGATGTTGTCACCACAGGTAATCATGCTTTTTCTCACAAAGAAGCATTGCAATATGCCCATGAGAGTGATCGTTTTTTACGCCCTGCCAATTTTTCGAAAGAAACTCCCGGAAAAGGTTCTGGTGTTTTTACGGCAAAAAATGGCGCCCGTGTTCTTGTCGCCAATCTGTTGGGCAACGTTTTTATGCCGTGTAAAGTAGAAGATCCATTTGAAACAGCGGAAAATATTCTGCTTGCCTGTTCGTTGATGGAGCAAGCCGATACGATTATTTTTGACTTTCACGCAGAAACGACAAGCGAGAAGCAATGTTTTGGCCATTTTCTTGATGGTCGTGTAAGTGTTATCGTTGGCACACATACGCATATTCCCACGGCTGACGCGCAGATCTTAGAAGGTGGGAGCGCCTATTTAACAGATGCAGGCATGTGTGGAGATTATAATTCATCTCTTGGAATGGATAAAGAAGAACCCTTACACCGTTTTCTTTATAAGACGAAGCAAGATCGTTTTGAACCGGCATGTGGTCCTGCCACCCTTTGTGGTTTAGCGGTTGAGATTTCAGATCGCACCGGTTTAGCAGAAAAGGTCTCGGCGGTACGGATTGGTCCTCATTTAAAGCCTGAAGTTCCGGATTTTTGGTAGCTTCTTTTAAGCCACCCCTTTGATAGTTTCTTTCCAAGATTTTCTTTTGAGAACTCTATTTGGCAAGACGACTTTTCCAGCCCTTCCCAAATCCCTACTAAAAACACCCCGCCCTCCAATTTACCTAATACAGCAACTTTTCTAGCACAAATAAGTCACTCTTTTAAAAAAAATAAAGGATAAAGGATAAAATTTTTCGTGATTTTTAAAACGATGAGAAGGAGGTTTTATTTGGACATTTCTGCGGGGGGGGGGGAGGAGAAATGTTAACCCCCTTCTCTAGAAAAAGCTTTATATAATAATTTATTATTTAGCAAGAGCCTCTTTAATCTTTTTTTAATTCTAACGAAAATTTAATCTTAAAATTGCTTTCTGCTTTTTAGGTTTGAGCTCTCTAAAACTTTTCAAAAGAATGTGCTCTTCTTTACTTGCGATCCCTTCATCACAGCAATACAAGACGTCTTCTTTTGTTGAGAGACCAGAATAAAAAAGGAAATGGGAACATTAAGAATGTCGGCAATCTCCTGTAAACGCCCTGCGCCTATACGATTAGAGCCTTTTTCATATTTTTGGATTTGTTGAAAAGTCACACCTAACTGACTGCCTAATTGCTTTTGCGACATTCCCAGCATTGTTCTTTTAAAGCGAATTTTTCTGCCTATCGAAATGTCGTTAAAGTGTGGATTTTTAGCTTTCACTTCAAGCTCCCCTGCCGGTTGCGAGCGCCTCTTATGCGTATTCCGGGAGTCTGAAAGTACTGAGTTCGAATCAGCTTTTTTGCTTTTAGTGCTAGAGCGCACCTGGACATAGCAAAAACTCCCGGAATCTCGCGATACTTATAAAGCAGGCTAATGTTTCATCTTGGATTTTCAGGCTTTGGGTTTCACCATTCAACCACACTGTACGACGAGAACCCTAGTGCTTGTTCATAAAATAATTTCTGGAGACCAGCAATAAAATTTAAAACAGTGTTTTTATCTCATGAGACAATCAAACACAAAATTGCTTTCTGCTTTTTAGGTTTGAGCTCTCTAAAACTTTTCAAAAGGATGTGCTCTTCTTTACTTGCGATCCCTTCATCACAGCAATACAAGACATTTTCTTTTGTTGAGAGATCCGTATAGAAAAAAGAAATGGGAACATTGAAAATATCAGCAATTTCCTGTAAACGCCCCGCCCCTATACGATTAGAGCCTTTTTCATATTTTTGGATTTGTTGAAAAGTCACCCCTAACTGACTGCCTAATTTCTTTTGCGACATTCCCAGCATTGTTCTTTTAAAGCGAATTTTTCTGCCTATCGAAATGTCGTTAAAGTGTGGATTTTTAGCTTTCACTTCAAGCTCCCCTGCCGGTTGCGAGCGCCCTCGCATTGGTATTCCGGGAGTTGAAAGAGCTGAAACTTGACTCAGCCTTTTGCTTTTAGTGCTAGAGCGCACCTGGACATAACAAAAGCTCCCGGAAATCCGGGATATCCATAAAGCTGGATAAATACGTGTCTCAAGTTTAGGGTCTTTCATTCCCTGTTGATCGCTGCGTAGACGACCAAAACATTCTCTTACCAATAAAGTAATTTCATGAAATTAGCAATAAAATTTAAAAACAGTCTTTATTTTATGAGCTCCACCCCCGCCTCTCAAACTTTTATGCCCGCTCGTAAAAACTCCAAAACCATGAGATAAAACCCACGTTCATTGAGAAGATTAACAAACCTTGTTTTTTGAGATCACACCTCCCAAAAGCACACCTAACAACATATCACCCCCTCCCAAAGCCATTTTTGAGAGACATCTTACAGATTTACACTGTGATGCGTTGGATTTTTGCGCCACAACGAGCCAATTTTTCTTCTAATCTCTCAAATCACGATCAAGATGATAAACACGATTGACGATTGTTTTCCCCTTTGCTGCCAATGTAACAAGAGTAAGAGGGCTACAATCACAAGAGAAACAAGAAGCACGCAAATCCGTCGCCATGATGAGTCCCCCCTTGCAAATTCTCTGTTCCATGAGATAGTTGCCCTCTCGCCCATCAAGCTTTATTTGCGCCCTCAAGCGATTGAGTTCTTGAACATGCATAAAACGATTTTCGAAAACCGTCTCTGTAATATGCGCGCTTCCCTCAACCCCGCGTCATGAGCGCCATGAACGAAACTTAGACAATAATCACGAGCCTCTTCAAGAGTGAGAGAAGCAAAACTTTACACGAAAGAAAAACCATTCCGAAAAGAAAACAGCAGCCACAAAAGCCATACCCTTGAAAGATGGAGATTTGAAAGAACTATTGAGAAAATCATCAAGAATATACGGCTCCAAAATTCCACAAGCAAGAGAGTAAACCATTAAAAATGCACCAGCCAAGCCCAGCCCCTCCCAACAAGCAAACATTGTGTTAAAACGCCCCCAAGCAATCGCCCCCCTCAACCACAGCGCAAAGCATTCAGCATATCTTTAACAGGTTTACACTTTAACAGGTTTACACTGTGATACGTTGGATTTTTGCGCCACAACGAGCCAATTTTTCTTCTAATCTCTCAAATCCACGATCAAGATGATAAACACGATTGACGATTGTTTCCCCCTTTGCTGCCAATGCTGCAATCACAAGAGAAACAGAAGCACGCAAATCCGTCGCCATGACAGGAGCCCCTTGCAAATTCTCTGTTCCATAGACAGTTGCCGTCTGCCCATCAAGCTTTATCTGTGCTCCTAAGCGATTGAGTTCTTGAACATGCATAAAACGATTTTCGAAAACCGTCTCTGTAATATGCGCGATTCCTTCAGCCCGTGTCATGAGCGCCATGAATTGCGCTTGGAGATCAGTTGGAAAAGCAGGATAAGGTCCTGTTTTAATATCAACGGGCATAATTTTGGTGTTCTTTGGATTTCGCTTAATATGAATTCCTTGAGGTTCTATTTGAATCTCGAGTCCTGTTTTTTGGAGCACCTTAAGCACCTTTGTGAGATGATTAGGATTTGCATTTTTAAGAAAGACATCTCCTCCCGTCATAGCAACAGCCATTGCATATGTTCCCGCTTCGATTCGATCAGCAATAACGCGTACTCTAGCACCGTTGAGTTTTTTAACCCCTTCAATTGTAAGCGTTGTTGTTCCTTCACCGGTTATTTGAGCCCCCATAGCATTCAGAGTTCGAATAAGGTTTGTCACTTCTGGCTCACAAGCTGCATTCTCAAGAGTGGTTGTTCCCTTTGCCATTGTCGCCGCCATCAGCAGCACATGGGTTCCACCAACAGTGACTTTAGGGAAACGATAGTGAGCACCTTTTAACCCCTTTAGCGCTTTTGCATGAACATATCCATTTTCGATAGTAATCTGTGCGCCTAAAGTTTTAAGTCCCTCAAGGATAAAATCGACAGGTCTTGTTCCAATAGCGCATCCTCCAGGAAGCGAAACATAAGCCTCTGCGCATCGTGCAAGCAGAGGTCCGATAACCCAAAAGCTTGCACGCATTTTTTTCACCAGTTCATATGGTGCCCGTGTTGTAGCTATTTTTTGCGCCGTAAAATGAATTGTTCTTGAATTCACGCATTCATCTTTAAACTCTTGTCCATCAACGGCATATCCAACACCATGATTATTGAGAATACGAATAAGCAATTCAACATCGGCCAGATGCGGAATATTTTCTAAAGTGAGCGTTTCTTCTGTAAGCAGCGCCGCAATCATAAGAGGCAATGCAGCATTTTTTGCCCCAGAAATAGGAATTGTTCCTTGAAGTTTTTCTCCCCCAACAATTTGAATAGAATCCATCGTGTTTTCCCTCTTTTCCTTTGTGCCTGCCCTTCCAAAGGATTGTCCCCCTTCGGGAAGTTATGCTTTATTAATCGTTTTAGAACGCATTCTAACTATGAGAACAAATTATTGAGAAGTTTGGTTGCAAAAATTTACTAAAAAACATTTTTTTGCATTTTAGAGCTTTTTGCATTTTAGAGCTCTGGTTGTGCTCTTTTTCGGCTTTGCTCTTTTCGACGTTTCAGGTTTTGACGCAATTGTTGTGCCAATCTTTCTTGACGTCGTTTTGCTTTTTCATCTTGATGATTAATTTCATTTTGTTTTTGTTTTTGATGCATTTGTGTCATTGCGCAACCTTTTAAACAGTGTTGAGCTTCTATCCAAGCAACTCATTTAGATATTTAAGCATATAAGAAACATATGTCATGACATAAGATACGTTTTCTTGCAAGAATATACAAATGTTCTCTTGCCTATTTTCTGACAATATGGCACAAGACAGCGCAAAGATTGAAAAGGGCTGCGGTAGCTCAGTGGTAGAGCACTCCCTTGGTAAGGGAGAGGTCGAGAGTTCAATCCTCTCTCGCAGCACCATTTTATTCTTCTTTTGCCTCTCTCTTCTTGCCCTTATAAGTCTTCCCTATAAGCCTAAATCTTTTCCCCCAACCTCCATCAGCTTCATCAAATCCTCCATCCTTTAAACCATGCGTTTCAATAGCCTCAAAATCAGTAGCTTCAAAATCAATGGACTCAATGACACACTTAATCTCTAAAATGCTTTGCGAATGGCTTTTGAAATTGACCGCCCCCCAAAGAATATCCCCCCACCCCTTGCCTCCCCTTTCCTTGCCTCCCCCCTCTTTCCTTTCTGTAAGATTTGCCCTATCCTTCTCTTTACCAAGCCTCACTGTTGCAACAGCTCTTAGCACTTGAGACGGTATAGACATTTTTATTTTTTCAATATTTTATTTCTTGAATATTTTTCCCCACAAGCTCACCCTGTTTGTAATATGCAAACAAACGATTTTACTTGATTCAATATAAGAGCGTCTGAATAAGAAGGGTTGAAATAAGAACATCTCACACTATTTCGGGCTCTCATTGAAATTCAAATTGAATCTCAATAATGAATTATTATAAACTCATTGTTTGAACATATCCCATTGATACCTTTAGCCGCCTCCAAACCCATAATCTTATCTTTCCAGCCTCTCTATCCACCTCAAGCAACACAAGCATTCCCTCTAAAAATTAGAATAAGCTTCATCGATCTTATTCGTCATTTACAACTGATCTAACAGAGCCATTTCCAGAACCTCCTCTCAACTCAATTCCTTCCCCATTCTCCCCACCCCTTACCAAAAGCAAAAACCAAACAGTGATAAAGTCCCCCTCAATAAAGCTTTCACTAAGCCACCCCACTCTCCCATATGGCAAACATCTCATATGACAGACATCCCCATATACTAGGCACCCCATATACCAGAAAATTGATAGCCTGCCTTTTCAAAGAAGATCCCTCATTACCAATTTTATACACTATGGTTTTCCACGTGCTCTAAGCCTCCCTCTTTCAACACGCATCTTTTTTATACGAATACTTTGATTGATACGGATAGCGTTATTCGTCTTGCATAAGAGCCCCAAGAGTGAAAAGCTCTCTCCCTCTGTTCTATTGAAATTAATCACCCCTCTTCGCTTACACTTCACAAGCAGAAAGATCCGTATGGCGAGAAACTTTCCAAGAAAAGCATATCTCTTCGTAAAAAGCCTCCCAGTAAACGAGATTATGAATCGTCTCAAGAGCTACAGCCCATGCCGCAATTTTGGCAACGGCCCCCCAATAGTACCAACTTACTTTTTCATAAAGTAAAAATAGGGTGCGCAATGTTTATAATCTCTGGGGGGTATAATCTACGGACTTTATAATCTACGGGGCTTGACCGTTATACCCCTCACGATATTATTCACAGGCGCCAGTATGAAATTTACGAACGCCGGCATAAAATGGCTGTGAAATGAGCTTAGAGCGAGATATCTTTATTAAAACAAGTGCGTGAATGTACAACAACAAGTATATTTCATTTGGAGTATTTTGGATATTGCCTACTCTCCCCACCCTAGGACAACCATTTTGGCTACAGATCCCCTTATATTTTCTGCTGTCATACCTCCTCCAATAAGCTAAAACCCTACATATGCGGGGTTTTAGCCAGTACCACACCTTTATTTAGACACATTATGATCATTATAACCATTTTTATTAAATACGTTTTTACATATATTTTCAACACAAAAATAACACATATTGATTTATTTAACAGAAATGACTTATAAAAGCTTGTTAGAAACAAAAGCCAATAAATACCCTCTGTTTAAACACTTTATTTGCTATAGCAATAAGCACTGTTTTATTTACGCATCATACAACGAGTGGATGTACAACAGATGGTCTTTTTGTTGGAAGTACTTCTCCGATCAATTGTATTTCAAAAGAATATATAAGACAGAAAATAAAAAAGAAGCTATTAGAAAAAGAACGCGAAAGAGAATGGTTAGAGCTTGAACAATTTTCTGTTAGCGCTTGTCCAAGTGGAAAATTTCCTGTTTATTATGGCGTTTCTATTATCGATTGTGTTTCAGAGGAAGAACTAAAACAAAATCGTTTTAATAATGAAATTAATATAATGAACTTATTCCTGCAATGGTTTATCGTAGCACTCGTAATAACAACGATAATGTCTGTTCCCATAAGTTTACTTTGGCGTTTTAGATTTAAGGTTCCTGCCTGTTTATTTACAATAATGACAACCTTGGCTATTATTGCCGTCCCTTTTACATTTGATTTATCGTCTCTCTTTTAATCTATTTTTGTAAAAAAATATTTCTAAAATATTAAAAACACCCTGCATTTTTAAGCGTTTTGAACTGTATCTCCTCTCATTTAGAGACAATAGCCCCAAGTACAGCCATGCCATTCAATACGATTTTAACCATATTTCTAACATAAAAATAACACATGTTGATACATTCAAAAGAGATCAATTAAATGATCTTGTAAAATAAGAGCAATACACAAAGTGGCTGTATTTAATGATAGTCAATGAAGACGATTATTATGGAATTCTTGGTGTAAGCTACGAATGCAACGATAAACAGATAAAATCTGCTTTTCGTAAATTAGCTCTGCAATACCACCCTGATCATAATTCTAGTACCGAAGCAGAACAAAAATTCAGAAAAATTTGTGAAGCCTATGAAGTTCTTAAAGATCCTCAAAAGAGAGCTGCTTACAATCAGTTCTATCATAAAACTTTTAAAGATAATCACAAGGCTTCTGAAATTAGTAGAAACCAAGAGAACAGACGACAAGATAATACCAAGCGTGTAATTGATAGTATCGCGTATGTAATTTTCATTATTTGTGGAATAATACCTGTAATGTATTTTATAATTTTATTTTACATGGAAGATATTCTGAATAAATAAGTATAGGGTTATTAATTCTCATAAGCATAAAAGGATATTTGGTAAAGATTGGTGCATTTATCTTCGGGCTCATACTAATATCATTTATCAAATTTATATGGAGAAGTATCTATTGATCAGTGCTTTTGAAGAGCTTTAAGATCAGCCCCACAGTGAATTCACAAAATGTGGTCATTTTTGATTTTCTATAACAAGGTAGTGTAGAAAAACATAAAGATTATAATGTCTCTATCCATTCTTTCCCTATTCTCCCGTTTTCCCTACCCTTCTATTTTCTTCCACAACCTGCCCCCCAATCTTTCCCCCAACAAGCCTACTTGACTCCACACAGGCTTTTTCTCATGTCCCTACATCCTTTTCCCCATATTGGCTAAAAAACGCCCCTCAAACGACTCTTTCCCAAAAAACAAAAGCACCACAAGAACCATTTCCTCTCCAATGAAAAAGCACTTGTCCGGCAACTTAGCCATCATGGGGCCTTTCATCGCGCCCCCAAACACGGCACAACACAAAAGCGGACAGAACCGCACCCCACATCCCCTATCTCACTTCCCTAACATCTTCCCCCAAAGTACTTCCTTATCTCTCTTATTTTTCACTTGACTGCCCCTCTGAAACACCTTCTTCCATTTTCCCAAGCAATAGCTGTCACGCGAAGTCTCTCTCCCTTCAACACCCACCTGCTTTTCCGCTTACTTCTTGCCTTATGACTAAAGCTTGCCTCTCCTCAACGCTACACAAGATCCCTTCCCACCCCGTCTCATTCTCGTTTTCCCCTCCAGCATACGCCTTGTCTTCATTCCAAGCACCCTTTCTTTCCCCTCCTTCAAAGCAATTTCTGTTCTTATATGAAAACCTGTCCCAACAGATTTAATTTGCTGTACCATCTTCTCCAACGCCTCATTAAAACGGTTAATTTCATTTTCAAGTTTGCAAATATACGCTTCATCACGATAAGCCCGTTTAATCAAAGGGGGCATATCCGGCCAATAGAGCATTAAATCCACCCATTCGCGTTGAGAAATCCATAATCCCCCTTGACATTGTGCTTTATGTTCTGCTGGAAAACTCTTTTGCATGAAATGAGGGATCAAAATTTCAGGTTTTTTTGTTTTAATTTCTAATAAGCCATTTTTTCCCACAAAAGCATCGGGGGAAAATCCTTGTCCGCGATCATCTGCCAAAACAAAGCCAATACATTCAGGTTCTGTATGTGTAAGTTTTCCATAAAGCTGTCGTGCGATTGGTTCTAATTCAGTCCCGCGTCGCTGAGAAAGCGTTGTTCCTTCATCAACAGTTTTTCCTGTAATTCTTTCTCCCGCCAATTTCATCATCACACTCTGATAGCGTGACGTTTTTTGCCCTTGTTTTTTTTGCGCCATAACCATCTCAAACAAAGAAGCCGTAATCAAACCATTACGCGCTTGCTGCCATTCCTCTGTTCCTTGAATACAATCGATAATGATTGGCATAGTATTTCTCCCCTTCATCTTTAAGGTGTTTTGTAATATATCCTCTTTAAAGCATTCACCTTTTTTAAGCTGTTTCCCTCACACGGACTAAAGACAACAACATCCTTCAATATTGTGCCCTAAAAAAACACAAAAACCGGCTCTTTCCCCTTGAACTTGCCTTTTTATAGGTTGGAACCTGTCTGTACTGCTGCTTTTCTTCCCCCTAAGCCTTCATTTTTGTTCTCCAGCATGCTTTCCGTATCACTCCAAGTCACTGAATGACGACCTGCCCCTTCATTGCCTTATCCCCCTAATGAACCAGCCGGCAACTTCCCCCACACAAGCGCCCACAATTCCTCATATATAGGCTCTTTTCTTCATGCCCCCCTTTCCCATATCGGCTAAGAAAATCCCCGCGCAAAGCTCTCCCCCCCAAAGCGGCTCCCCTAAGCTTCCCTCCAAGAACGAAAGCATAACGTGCACCATTGTCACCGCAATGAAAAAGCACTTTGGCCCATCATTGCGGCTTCTTTTTCAACCCTGCTACTGCACGACGGAAAAATCATGGCGGCAATATTCTTCCTCCAATTTTTTTGCCATAGACTGAGCCACTTCTTGCGATATAAAAAGTATAGCGTTGTGTTTTTGTGGTTCGAGTCTGATTAAATTTCGCATATTTCCAGCATAATAAAGCGGAATCCCTTGATACGAAGTCTTGAGATAACTTGGCATGTTTACCACCAATAATCTGTCAAGACATCACATGGGCGTAAACGATGCTGTTTTTCATAAGAGCCATAGAGATTATCTTCATAATCGCAAGCCGCTCTTTCATTCAAACAAGCATGATAAGCTTCACTATTCAAAATGAAAGGCTGCAATTGTGTATTTTCTTCATTCATTTCATGATTTTCGACATAAAAATCAGCGATTTGTTCCGTAATATCTTCAGCATGAGAAGTTGTCAGATCGAGTCGTAAAACTCTATAAACAGTTTCACATTCTTCAATCAGTTCGAGCACTTCTTCGATTTCGTCGATTGTTCCTTCATAAGTACAAGGATTTTCCTCTTCGCATAAAACGATAATGATTTCATCCTCTTTAACGAATGGAATATTTTTCATGATTTCCCCCTTTAGATAGTTGATAAAGCATAGCCTTGTCTTGACAAGACTAAATATAGCGTTAGTCTTATATCCTCTATAGGAGAGATGTCAACCATTTTATCCTTCATAAAAGATATATTTTAAATATCTACGGGGTTCAAATGACATATGTAAAGAAAAATCTATTATTCTTTGTTCCTCTCATGCCCCTTTGTTGTTCTCTATTTGTTCTTACAAAATTGCAATTATAAACACACAGGAGAGATAAAATGAGTGACATAATATTAATAAAACACTGGAGTCGCCTTGATTCAAAAGCACAGAAGGAAGTTATTTTGAAGCTTCGTCAATTGGTCGCCGCAAAAGAGTCAAAATCGCCTGTCTCTCTTGCGGAGAGAGTTTCGAAATAAGCTCTATAAATTCTTTATCTTCAGGGCTAGCCCCTTTACCGTAAAGAATATAATTCATACTGATATTAATTTCGTGACAAATTCGCGAGAGAGATTCGATTGTTGGTTCTTTTCCTTCAGAAAGAATAGAATGAAGGTACCCCGCACCTTTACCGGCAGCGAGGGAGATAGATCTTTTTGACCGCCCACTTTTTTCCAAAGCGATTCTTAATCTTTGACGCCAACCATCGATATTCATAATTTCACCATATAGCGCGTCTTTTTAAAAAAACACGTCCTTTTTATAAAACGGGCTTGCATTATCCTCTAAAAAGGATAAAATTAAGGAAACAAATTTTACTTTTTAGGGGGAATTTTTTTTATTTTTAGATCATAAAAACACTTTAACCACCCTACCGGATATAAAAGACCACCTCCAAAGCTTCTGCCCAAAAGCAAGTACGTTGAGAATGTGTGGTATTCTTTATTCTTTCCATCACCGCAATCTTAAATCGTAAGTTTGCATGCGCTTCAAGCACAGCCAATCATTTATAAGCATCGTAAAGAAGCCTCTAGTCATCATCGAACAGAGCCAAAAGCAACACAAGTTAAATCCTTATTTGAGCTTTTATCATCAATAAAAATGTATAAAAAAGAAGAAAGTAGATTGCAGTATGAAACACGCTAATCAACAAGAAACTCCTCATTATGAATCGTCTAGGCTTCCATATGTTTGTTGGTATCAAAATGACTTTCTAGGAGGTGTACGTGGGATGCGCGCACACGAAATTGGAATCTATACGATTCTTCTCAATGAAATGTATGCCCGTGGCCGACCTTTAGAAATATCGAAAGAACGTTTAGCGCGTCTTTGTGGTTGTGACAAGCGAACTTTTGTTAATGTTTTAGAGATGCTCATCCAAGAGGGTAAGATTTTAAATTTAGCCAATGGATTATGGAACAAGCGTTGCGAAAATGTTTTTCAAGAGCGTGAAAAATTGCTTGAACAAAAATCCTTTGCGGGTCGTTCTTCGGCAAAAAAACGCAAGAAAATCAATGCAGAGATGCAACAACTGCTTAACGAAAGTACAAAAGATGCTGCACAAAACTCAAAAGCTCAAAAGGCAGAAGAAAAGGAAACACCTTACGGTGTTTTAGAAAAGAAAATTTTGTTTGATGAGACAGAACCTTGTTTTTTCTGCGAAGAGAGTTTTGAACAAAGCGATCACCCATCACCCTTATCGGCTCTTGATTCACCTCTCCCTTCTCCTCCACAAGAAGAAACGGAGCAAAAAAACGCCTCCCCTTTAAATGCTCCCCAAGCCGAGTTCACTCCCGCCCCTATCGCGCAAATTGTCACGGGGGAAAAAACAAAATCTGCCACCACTCTTCCCCCCAGCAATCTTCCTGCCTCCGTCCCTCCTTCTTCCAACAAAAAAACCACAACCTCAGTTGCCAAAGGGCATCGTCTTCCTGAGCATTGGCAAGCAGACATCAAGGCGGCAGTTTCAGAAGGCTTGAGTGAGAGCCAAGCCCATTGGCAAGAAAAGAAGTTTCGCGACTATTGGCAAGCTAAGGGCGGCAAAGAAGCACTCAAAGTAGACTGGCAAGCCACATGGCGCAACTGGTTTCGCCGTGAGATCGAACGGCAAGAACAGCAAAAACAGGGAGGCTCCTCATCTTTTACCTCTGAGAACAACGACACGCTTTACCGCAGTTTGATCAACTATAACGACAATTTTTGACATCACAAAAACAACGTATTTTTCAAGCACGCGCGGGGATAAAAATGTTTCAAAACCACAACAGCATCGGACAAAATAACACAGAACAAAACAAAGGGCGGCAAAACAACAATGAAATAAGCTCTTCACACAGCAAAACGAGACAACATCGACCATTTTGCTCTCATCACAAAAGCGTTTTCCCCACGCAAGGACCCCCACAGGCACCCCCCGCATACCCCCCAATACACACCCCAACAGGACTCCAGCATGCACCACCCCCTCACAGGCATATCCACCCCACCCTTCTTGCACCCCCTTCCTCTTTTCCACCTTCCTCCTTTTCCCAAGGCGCCACTTCCCCATGCTCTTGGCAAACAAACATCAACACAGCCATTTCAGAAGGTTTGAGTGAGAGCCAAGCCCATTGGCAAGCCAAGAAGTTTCGCGACCATTGGCAAGAAAAGAGCGGCAAAGAAGCTCTCAAAGTAGACTGGCAAGCCCCATAGCACTACGGGACTTTACGATCAGATCAAACGGTGAGAACAGCAAAAACAGAGTCCTCACTTCTCACATCTTGAGAAAAACGACAATAATATCACGAATGACCATGAGCACAATTTTTGAAATCAAACAAAAACTTATCTCACAAGCAGATAGAATAGCAGAAATGCTTCTTCCCCAAGGGCACAAACGAGGCAACAATTGGATTGTAGGCAACACACGTGGTGAAGCTGGTCAAAGTTTATCGATTTGCTTGAGTGGTAGTAAAGCAGGACTTTGGTATGATTTTGCAGAAGGCACTGGAGGAGATCTTTTAGACCTTTGGTGTGAAGTCAAAGGCATTAGCCTTTCTCAAGCCTTAGAAGAAGCACGCGCGACTCTCAATCTGACACGCCCCAAACCCTTTATGGCGCCCCATCGTTCCTATCGCCGTCCACCGGTTCCTACAGGGCAGAGCCCGCAGAATCTTGTAAAAAACTATCTCCACGAAAAACGCCACATTCCTTTAGAGATTATAAAGCGTTACCGCATAGGAGAAGATGGTGAAAAAATCATTTTTCCCTTTTATAAACCCGACGGCACCCTTGCTTTAGTCAAAGAACGGCTCGCACAAGCAGGAGCAAAAACCAAACCAACAGCCTCCCAATGTGAACCGATTTTATTTGGTTGGCAAGCCCTTTACCCCACAAACCACCCCGCCACGCACACGCCCCAACAAGCAACCCAGCACGCACCTCAGCAAGCATTCCAACACACACCTCAGCAGCAGGGACCCTCAACCAACCCCACCTCTACACAGGCATCCCAAAACACCCCCTCAACCAACCCCGCCTCTACACAGGCATCCCAAAACACCCCCTCAACCAACCCCGCCTCTACACAGGCGCCCCAAAACACCGCCTCAACCAACCCCACCTCTACACAGGCGCCCCAAAACACCCCCTCAACCAACCCCACCTCCACACACACACACCAACAGGCACCCACGCATGCGCCCCAACAGGCGCCATTCCCCATTTTTTCTTCAACAAACCGTACCATTGTTATCACTGAAGGAGAAATTGATGCACTTTCCTTAGCCGCCTATGGATATCCGGCGGTCTCTGTTCCCTTTGGAGGAGGCAGTGGAGGCAAACACAACTGGATTGAAAATGAATTTGATCATTTAGAATCTTTTGAAACGATTTTTTTAGCCACCGATATGGACAAGCCCGGAGAAGAAGCAGCCCGTGAGATTGCCAGCAGGCTTGGACGCCACCGTTGCTACCGTGTCCGTTTACCCCTTAAAGATGCCAATGACTGTTTAACCGCAGGGATTGATAAAGCCACCATAAAAGCCGCCTTTTCCTCAGCACAAAGCTTTGCACCAGAAGGTTTACGGCGCGCCTCAGACTATAAAGATCAAGTGATTGGGCTTTTTTGGCCAGAGCCTGAAAAACATCTTGGTTATACGGTTCCCTATCCTAAACTGAAGGACAAATTGCATTTCCGCCCAGCAGAATTAACGCTCTGGAGTGGTGCGAGTGGTGCAGGTAAAAGCCAATTATTATCAGACTGTATTCCCCATTGGATTGCACAAAAGAGTCGGCTTTGCTTAGCGTCTCTAGAGATGAAAGGAGAACAATCACTCCGCCGTTTAACCAAACAAACGGGCGGCTTAGAACAGCCTACAAAAGAGACAATTGAACGGATTCTTCATTTTTTAGACGAAGGGCTTATTCTTTATGAGCATGTTGGCAAATCGAGCGTTGACACCTTGCTTGAAGTCTTTGACTATTGCCGTGCGCGCTATGGCTGCGATCAATTTATCATCGACAGTTTGATGCGGCTTGGCATTGCCTCTGATGATTATGCAAGACAAGAACAAGCCGTTTATAAAATGGTTGATTGGGCTGTTTTAAACAATGTACATATTCACCTTGTAGCCCATGCCCGAAAAGGCGGTCTGGATAAAGATATCCCCAGCACAGAAGACATTAAAGGCGCCTCAGAAATTGGTGCCAATGCCTTTAACATTATCACCATTTGGCGCAATCGACCGTTAGAAGACAAAATCTTTGCCGCTTCTCTCGCACAAGAAAAAGCAGATTTAGCCAAACGCCCTGGCGTCATTATGAATATTGCCAAACAACGTTCTGGTGATTTTGAAGGCAAAATAGGGCTTTGGTTTGATCCCCAAACCTACCGCTATCGCTGTTCTTTTGAACAATCATTCCCTCGACGTTATCTGTAATACCCCATAAACCCCACTCTCTTTAAAAACGCCTCCGCCTTCAAACGCGCACGCCTTGCTCCCACAGAAACAACAGGAAGGATAAATCCACAAATGATGAAAAACACCCAATCCTTCGCAAACCAAAGCCAGCTCAACCCTAGATTCTCTGCTCCCAGACGGAAACAAAAAAAGGTCGCTCCAACAACGGCGCAAAACACCACCCCCTTCAATAACCACAAACAACGCGTCACCACCCCATCTCGCCGCCCCCTCATATGCAAAATCAAAAACCACTCCAACAGTGCAGCAAACACGATCCCCATCAAGGACAGGAGTCCCCATGGTATGTCCATACTCTCCATCCCCTCAAGAGCTAAAAAAAGAACGACTCCTAAAATGCAATAAAACAGCACTTCCTTCAAAAAGAGGGAAACACCAAAAATACAATAAAACGCCGCCCGCCACCACGGAATATCGAAGCGCTTGGAAACTTTATAAGTACCAATAACGACAACAATAAAAAGGTAGGAAAACACCAATAACAGCAAAAAAACAAATCGTTCGACATCAAATACCCCTCACAGCAAGCCCATTAAAGATCACACCCATAAGACAAAAAAACACCCCCTACTTTAAGAACCAAGCCCATAGAACACGCGCACGCCTTACACCCTGATAAATCAAAGGAAAAAGAAATCCAACAATAAAGGAAAACATCCCATCATTCGAGAACCAAAGCCAGCTCAACCCTAGATTCTCTGCTCCCAGACGGGTAAAAAAAAGGATTAGTGCCAAAATGCAGCAAAACAGCACAAAATTCAAAGCACGCAACAACCTCTGTAACACCGTATCACCTTGCTCGTGTATAAAGAACCCCAAGAGCACTTTCAACAATACAGTCAAGAGCAATCCCTTTAAGAATACCGCCCTTATGCTATCCATATCCCTGACGCCCACAGCAGCAAACCACAGGATAAAGCCCATCATGCAACAAAATATGACCGCCTTTAAGAACACTTGCCCCGCAACAGGCATACTCTTGACACCCAGATGCACCAAACCAAGGACAGTTGCAAAAATGCAAGAAAACACCGCCCCCTTCAAGAGCAGCTCCCCGTCAACAGTGCGCCTGCCCACGCCCACATAAATAAAACCAAGGTAGGTGGCAACAACGCCATAAAGCACCACCCATCTCCAAAACATCCACCCTGTAACAGAGCGACGCTTTGCTCCCTTATAAATAAAAACCAAGGCTAGAGCAAAAAAGCAGAAAAACCCCAACAACAGCCAAAACATCACATCGTTCGACATCAAATACCCCTCACAGAAAGAACATCAAAGACCATGCCCGTGGAAAAGAAAAATGCTCATTTTTTTAAGCACCATCCCAACAGTACACGCACTCACCGTACCCCCTCCAAAACAAAAAAGGAACAAATCCAACACTGCTCACAAACACCCCATTGTTCGAGATCACAAACCAGTGCCCCCATATGCTTGGCTCCGTTATACGCCAATCCAACAACAGCTCCAACAACGCCACCCAACACCAGAAACTTCAATAAAAATACCCCACGCGATATCCATTTACCCCGCACCCTCATAAGCAAAACCAAGGACAGCTCCAGCAATACAACAAACACCGCTCCTATCACTAAAAATTCCCATGATATATCAAAATGCTTCGCTCCCTTATAAGCAAAGCCAAGAACCACTACAGCAATGGTGCAAAACACCACAGCCTTGAAAAACACGCCCCACGATACAGTTCTACTGTTTGCTCCCACAACAATAAAACAAAAGGCCGCTCCAGCAATGCAAGAAATCACCACCCCCTGCCAAAACACCTCCCACGTAATAGCCGGTCGCCCCGCATCTTCATAAGCAAAACAAAGGACCATGCCAACAACGCAGCAAAACGCCAGCCCCTTCAAAAACATGTCCCACGCAACCACCATACGCCCCGCTCCTTCATAAGCAAAAATCAGAGACCATGCCAAAAATGCAGCAAAAGATCAATCCTTTACAAAGAATGAAAGTCTAAACCCAAAACGCCTTGCCCCACGATAAATAAGACCAAGGACAAGACCAAAGACAACGCCAAAAAGAATGTTAAACACCCACCTGTTTGAGAACCACATCTGAGTCAAACCAAAATGCTCAGCTTGCTTATAAATAAAATCAATGACAGCAGCCAAAATGAAGCTCAACAACACCATCTTGAGGAACAAACCCTTCGTTACACCACGCCGCTGCATTACTTCATAACCCAACATAAGGAAAATACCGGGAATGCCATAAAACGCCACAGCCCGTAAAAATACGCCCCACGTCATCCCCAACGCCTTCATTTCCACATAAACAGCCACAGAGACATAGGCCACAATACAGCTAAACACCAATCCCTTCAGAGACAAAAGCCCGCGCGCCATCACTCACCTCCCCCATCAAGCCATTCAAGGAAAATCCACCATGCGACAAAACACCTCTCTTTTCAAGAGCCAAATCCATGGGGCTCCCACACACAAGCGCAACAGTCCAAGTCACCCCCAAAGAGCGCATACCCACACGGCACACTCCAACACATGTCTTCCTCTCATCCCTCTCTTTTGCCTAGAGCAAGCAACATTTTTTAAAAACGAGAAGCAAAATTAAAATTTTTAAGGAGATGCTATGACCCATAAGCAGAAAAAAAATACGCAAACCTGCCCGCTTGAACATCAAGATCAAGGAAAGCACATTGGTCATTTAAAGACGCAAGAAATCCCTGTTGAAACAAGTAATCCTTATTTTAAACCCAATCATCGAGAAAGTTCCAGCAATCCGCGCACCATCAATGCCATTGCCAATGCACAAAGCCATCCCATTGCCCTTTTATATGCGAAAGGACATCTCAGCAAAGCCCAATATAAAGCAGCAGAACGTTTTTATTTTTACTGGCGTCAAAGCCAAGCCGATCTCCACATGAGCCTTGACTACACCCGTGAAAAGGTTTCCTGTAGCCAAGGGTACACACACCCTATTGAACGTCAAATAGAAGCATCCAATCATTTAAGAACAATCAAAGTTCAACTGGGTATTCTTGGCTATTCACTGCTTGAACGCGTTATCGGCTATGGACAAGCGATAAAAGAATTAAGTTCTTCAAAACGCAAACAAAACTCTCTTGCCGATCATTTACGAGATTGTTTAGACTTGCTCGCATTTCATTGGGGATATGCAAACCATAAACATTTTGAATAATCCCCTCCTCGCCATTTTAAGCGGCCTCCCATGTTGCCCCCGCCCCCTCTAAAGCCCTTCCCACACACACGGGCTCAAGCATTGAGCAGCTCTCGCCCCCATTTCTATTACCTTGCCCCCCCACCCAAAAGGACAATACTTCACCCCCCACACACATACTTAAGATACACCCTAAACTCTTAAAAACAAAAAGCCTTCCCCCATATCAATCCTATAATCATGAGGTGCTCTTAATTCGTTTTTTATTGAAGAATATTCTCAAGATGCTTGCATGCATCATAATATTTTTAAATATAGTTTAATTAATATCGAGTCTTAAAATAAATATTCAATTGAAAAAAGTATTAAGTTTTAATGCAAAATGACAAAATTTTTTGTAAAAAGTATTTTTTATATTGCTATTTTTTCAATTCTCTGCTAATTATAATGTGGTAGGTTATTTAAGTATGATTTTTTTGTATTAGTACGGCCTTTTGAATTTATTCTTTTTTGACACGTCCTGCGAGTCAATGTTAAAATTCTCCTGCTTTTTGGTCCTCTGATTGCGACGGAGGACTTTTTTTTATGACTGTACTTTTTTATAACTGTATTGTCTTAAATCACTTCCTTATGAGCTTTGTGATATTCCTCCATAAGGTTTACCCGCAAAATAGATCATTCTTTTGTCAAATTGACTTGCGTTCCATTCTTAAAGAACAAAGATTCTTAACTCAATCTGATTTACAAACAGCTTGGATACACTTCCCTCTTGGTTTGCCATTCCCTCTTGGCTTCTATTCAGGGTTTTCCGCTAAACTCAAGGCGCAACAGAAGCTTGCTCTGTCTCAAAAATTCACCACGCCCTTAAAAAAACACTTAAAACATATCCAAGGAAGCTTGCTTCATATCACCAAACCTCAAATGACCGTGTTTTACGGCATAACAGAATGACTTAACTATTGGATAACTTTCTTTATCGCCCCCCAACAGGTTGATGTATCACGACAACATATTGATTTATAATCATATCCCGTTATCCATATAAAATTAAGAGACGCAGATATCATAGGGATTCTCTCATTTTAAATTTATTTCATGTTGCATCAATCAACACCTTGTCTTTTCCACATTACAAACATGAGAAACATATGAAATAACGCACTTCAAAGATTTCAAAGATAAAGAATCAAAATGCCTCTTATGAACACGCTCAAGAGCCAAAGGCTGTCATCATATGAGACGCGAATAGTATAATAGTATACTGGCTTTTCCTTATGAGAATTTAAAGAAGGACTTATCCACTTCGCAAGAGATTTCTCCATTATCAGATTTACCAATATCCCCAATCACCAATATAATTGTGATGATAAGATAACATAATGTTTTTAAACAAGTAGGTAAGTGTGCAACACAAATATATTCTATTTAGAACATTCTGTTTTACGTGAGTCGCGTAACCTCCCATTAAAAAACAAAATCCCCCATTAAAAACAAAATCCCTATAAGAAAAAATCTAAAGCGTGAGAATAAAAACATGAGACAAGTGTGATTCCATTCAGATATTGCTCTTTAACCGTCAAACCGAATAAAAATAGATCCGGAAAATATGTTAATCTTCCTACCTTAAGAGATAAACTAAGAATATAGACAACATCTCTCCTAACATTCCCCTTTTTCTAGCATCGCGTAAGAATCAAAAGTTATACAGCTTATTTTGTCATATTATAAAGCACTGTTTTTTTAAGGCGGTGTTGAAGCAGTTAAAACGATTGAAGTGTTTAGCCAACGCCATCGCCATTAGCAAAGCTAAAAAAACAAACTGTTGAAAAGCCGTGCATATCTTGTGTAAACACAAAAAAAACAAGAAAAAGGCACAAAAATATCTCAATTTTTATAAAAATACTCAGCGTCTTTTACGATTGTATTGACGAACAACCCTTATCACATAATCATCTTAAATATTGAGAATAAAGAATGAATAGCCCTCGCAAATACAGCAACCTATCAATAAAAATATAAAAACAAATCTTTTGGTTATCTCTGTTTCTTATGGAATATGCCTTTCCCTATGGATGCACTTTAGCCTCCAAAGAGTGCATTCAATCCATGGAAAGGATGCACTCCAGCCCTCAAAAGAGTGCATCCTTCCCCTCAACGGATACCGCCAAACCCTCATAAAGGCAGTATCCAATCCATGAGAGGATGCACTCAACCCCTCAAAAGAGTGCATCCTTCCCCTCAACGGATACCGCCAAACCCTCATAAAGGCAGTATCCAATCCATGAGAGGATGCACTCAACCCCTCAAAAGAGTGCATCCTTCCCCTCAACGGATACCGCCAAACCCTCATAAAGGCAGTATCCAATCCATGAGAGGATGCACTCTAGCCCTCAAAAGAGTGCATCCTTCCCCTCAACGGATACCGCCAAACCCTCATGAAGCAGTATCCAATCCATGGAAAAGATGCACTCCGCCTTCAATAGAGTGAATCCTTCCCTTCAAGGGTTTTACTCAAATTTCATCGCATCTCATTTTTATGAACCCTCATTTTTATGAATCCTTGGTCAAAGGCACAAAAAGAAGTTTGCTAGCAACTATTGTATCACCCACCTTATGGGATTCCACTTGCCTACAGAGCTTTCAAACTTTTTTACGCCTTCATAAAATCAAATCTGAAAGAATTCATTAAGGCAATTAAGGGTAAATTTTGTCAATTTGTAGGCAAAGTTTATTCTTTTTTGTGATTGTTGTATTTTTACTATAGTTATTTAAATCGTATTTATATATGATACGTATCGATATTTATTTATCGAAATAAATATAGGAGAAAAACTATGAATATCAGATATTTTTTCATAGCTGGGGCTATTACAAGTGGTTTAGCTCTCGCGATTCAAAAATCTGATCGTATAGTCAATAAACAACCCTCTCCTATTGTTGCTCCTTATACTATTGAGAAAACAAATTTACATTTTGTTAAACAAGTAATGGACACATCGGATACATTGAATATACTGAGAGTCAGTAATAGAAGCGCATCAGAACAAGCATCAATCGACGATATATACGATAAAGCAGAAAATTTATTGAATGCACTAGCTGGTTTTTTAGGATCACTTATTATATATTTCGTACAACTTGTTGCTACTAGAATATAAGATACAAAAAGTTCTTAAAGTAAGGTTATATACATTTTGTATATATTGTAAAATTTAAATAAAAAGGCCCTTTATAAAATGGGGCCTTTTTTAGTTTAATTTTTCCTTTGTTTTAGTTTAGTTTTTATTGTGTTTTTATTTTTATTGGCCAAATATCATCGCCTTCAAAAGTGCCATTTTTACTTGTCTCACATCTCAAATGACAAAGGCTCTAACTCCCTAGCTTCGCTCCCATAGCGCTTTCGTTAATAAGGGTCCGCAATCTTCTTGTTCTTCCCAAAAATTCTTCTGTTTTCAAGAAAATGACCATGCATCTCCTCTGTCATCGGATTGGCTTACAGATCTCCATGAAGCAGACTGAAAAACACAAAAACACCATAACTTTTTATATCAATATCACCATACTGAAACACTGTTGAAGCTTAACAAGCGCTGTTTCATTGGCAAGGACTTCTTAAAAAGACAAAAAATACCTCAAAGGCAAAAGAGCTTAACACTGCTCAAAAATGCCATTTTTTGCCTTCCTCTCACCTCAAATGACAAAGGCTCTACCCCCTAGCTTCCCTCCCATAGCACTTTAGTCAATAGAGCTTCCCCTCATACCGCTTAAATAAGGCGCTTGAATAAGCAATGATTTATGAGAATTTTCTAACAAAACAACAAAACCATCTTAAAGAAGAGAGTAGAATTTATAATCAATTTTTCTCCCCTATTCTTGAGGATCAAGCCATTTTCAGTCTATTTTTTAAAATCTTGGCTATTATTCTTGATTTTTCGAGCACTTTATTTTGCTCTGGTATGAAAGGTGTGAAAGCGCCTCAATCATGGCGCTTTTCTTCTTTCAAATAAGGGTACTTTTCTTCAACAGGAGAATAAACTAATCAATTTTTATATCCATAAATGCGATTTTACCATCTTTAATATAAGTAATATCAGGAGCATGTTTTACCCCCTCTGCTTCAAACACGAACTGTTCATCACTCACCCCTTCAAACCCTTGTTCCCTTAATTCTTGTTTTTTCTTCTCGACTATTTTTTTATGAAAATCTCGTTTTTGATTACACGTATTAGGGGGTCTCACTCTGAAAAACTGATAGTCCATGGCTATAGACCACTTCTCAGCAACCCGTTCCAGTAGATCGTAACTGAACTTTCCTTCCCTTTTCACTTCTTGAGCGATCACCATCGCGCGTTCCAAATGGACTTTTTCAATGGTTTCATCAAAGCCAAGCTTCTCCCCTGCCGTAAAACTTTCGTCATAAGAAGCTAAAGTCTCAACATCGCCCAGCAAGGCAAGAGCAGCAAGATGCAGCAAAGCATAAGGTGCGAACTCTACGTCTCCATCCGTTGCCCATGATAAAGAGTCTTTTTCCCAAGGGGGAATACCATATTGAGAGCGAAACATTTCATGCAAAGAATCATCTTCCATTGTCCATTTTAAAGTTGTATCGAGTGCTTTCTTTAAAAGCTTGGCGCTCACTTTTTCTTCAAAAATTTCCAATCCATTGGGCACAAAATTCATAAATACTGTTGGCAAAACCCCAGAATTATGCGGATTAATCGTCTGACAAGCCGCCGCAAAAATACCGCTCATAATTAAAAGTCCGCGATCAAAAGGCGAAAACTCTTCCACTCGTTTCTCGTTATAAAGAAACTGCACTTCGCGATCTGGTAAAAAGAGGGTTGCCAAATAATCTCCCTTTCCCTCGATTTCCACCGACCATCCCAAGCTTTTTAAAAGCCCTGTTGCACTTTCTATCGTGAGAATTTCATCATCATCATAATCGGCAGAGAACTCTTTTTCCTTTAGTTGCAAACGCCTCTTCTGTACCACGGCTTCATCTTTCCAAAACTGCTGCGTTGCAAGATCATTTTCTTTAAGCACTCTTTCCAGCTCGCCTTTCACTTGGAAATTCATTTTCATCCGTTTGAAGACAGAGGTATAAAGAGCTAAAACAAGCATGATAATGATCATGCAAATAACAATAAATACCCAAAACAGGGGATCTAATAGAAATACGGCTATAGGATCACTGTTCATTTTTCCCCTCTCAGTCTTTACAAAGCCCGTGCGACAGAGAGCTTATGTGCTCTCCTACAGAGATTGCTTCTTCTAGTTTCTGAATATTTTTGTACAACTCACCCGTCACTTTGGTGCGAAGCCGTAACATAACCGGAATAAAAATAATGACACAGACCGTTATGGCGACCGTCGTTTTAAAGAGAACGGCATGCACAACATATTGCCACCCTGTCAGCTGCCAATTTAATACACCTGGTATTTCTAGAACCATTCTCCAGATGATAATGAGAACCGCAATAGCAAAGATAATTTTATAATCCTTTGCTGAGAGCAACACTTTCTGGAGCGAAAAAGAATGCGCTCCTTTATGCGTTTCTTGCTCTGATGTCCAATTTTGCTCCTTCATGTATTCCCCTCTCACTCTTTGAAAAGACCCGTGTGACAGAGAGCTTATTTGCTATCACACAGAGATTGCCTCTTCTCGTTTCTGGATCTTTTTTTCCAATTTACGCATTATGATGATGCAAAACCCAAATATCACCGAAATCAAGAAAAGTACACAGACCATTATGGATTGCGTCATAATAAAAATAATAATATTCCTGCTACCTTGCTACCCTCTTACCTTCCTCACATTGCAAACAATAAAGATTTTCAAACCACGCCAATCTATAAACAATAGTCACAATTCAGCTTTTTCTTCCTAAAAATTCTCCTATTTTCAAGAAAATGACCCTGCATCCCCACCTTCAATAGGATTCATTTCAAAGCTTGAATGAACAAGGCTCCTAAAAATACGAAAACAACCCATATACCGCGCGCCCCTACGAGCAAAACCGTTCCTTCCTCACGCCTCAAACGATAAAGTAAGTCCCAAGCGTTCACTCTAGGCTCTAAACCCCACGGGCTCTTATTCCCTTTAATCAACACTGATCCAGTATCGGCTTTTCTTCCACTCAATGCCATCCTCAACACTGCCCCTTTAAAGCAATGTTTACGGGACAACCCATAAAGAGCACCAAACCATCTCAGAGGCAAAATGGTATAGAGAGCAATCCCTATAAAGGCTGAATCTCTCATAATTTTTTCATTATTTTTCCCCCTCTCATGACTTCTCAAACGCTGTATCCTGTTCTTGCAAGATGTTTTTCAGTTCTTTTCTTAAACAGCGATACGTTCTCACCTGCTTAAAGACACCATAATAAAGTTGTAAAATCATCATGGGAATAACAGCAACCCACACTGTCACGAACATAAGCACGAGAACAAATATCATGACAAGAATATCACCCCTTTTTTCTCTATCGCCTTTTTTATACCAATCCTTTTGATCGGTTATTTTACCCCGTTGCTTGTTTATTTCTTTCAATTTTTGAGTATTTTTTCTCAACAAAAGCCACAATGTTATGCAGAGTATCAACATAACTGGGAACAAGACCCAAACACACACTGTAATAATTTGCCAAAACGTACACAAAGAGAGAAAAAGGGGTGTATCCTGCCACCCTGTCAAGTTCTCTTTGCTGCCTAAGGATGGGAGAAAGAAAATCTTGCTCCACAATTCAAGAGAGAAAAAGCTGTACTCTTTTCTATCCAAGGATGAGAGAGAGAGAGAATCCTGTTCCACAGCTCAAGAAAGAAAATCCTGTTCCACAACTCAATAATGAGGGAGAGGAAACAAATGACAACACGCTCTTTCTCAGAAAAAACACTTTTTTCGAAAAAATGGCGCAGTTCATTACAAAATGCTGAATTTTTCCCCTTCATTGCTCTTCCTTTTTTTTATGAAAAACGCATTTCTTTATCTCATGCCCGCTTTTTTAAGAACCACGAAAAGTGCGATGCATGGCGCTTCCCTTGTTTTCAACAAAAAACCCCAACTTTCTAAAAGCGCTGTTGCTCTTCCAAATGATTAAGAGCATCCTCCTCATTACAAACGAAAATAGGCTATCCTCTTTGCCTGATGATTTTCCAACCATTCATCCCCTCTTCTTGTGTCATGAGCTTCCAAATATTACCTCTTACCCCTCACGATAGCTACACAAGCGCCTTGTCACTCTCTTTTCTTATGCGTTTTAATTCCCGTTTCACTCTACAATACGTTCTCACGCGCTTGAAAACAAAATAATAAAATTCTAAAATGAGCATGACAACACCCGCAGGAAAAAAGACGTTTAGCAGAAATATCAACCAAAAGTATACGATAAAAAAACTGCTTATTCTTTCTCTATTGTTTTTTACCGGATTATTTTGTTGATCGGTTGTGTGCCCCCGTTGCTGGATAGCCTCATCCAACTGCTGAATCTTTTTTTTCAACAAATACGTTAAGATGAGATAAAGCACCAATAAAACAGGCATCAAGGCAACAACACACACCATGATGACTTCACGCAGCACAAAAAGCGCCAAAAGAGTGCTATCCTGTGATACACTCAACGTCCACTTGGATTCTAATGGGATCAAAAGAGCTTTATAACCTATCCCAATAAGGATAGAAATAAGACAAATAATAATATGATCTTTATAAGAACGAAATGATTTTCCAAAAACAAGAGAGCACCGTTTGTTATAAAATGTGGAATTTTCCCCCTTCATTTGCTCTTCCCTTTTATGCAACTGTTTGTCCCTGACTTTATAAGGACACGCATAATCTCTCAAGCACAATTGCATCCATTGTCGTCAAACAGAACACCCCAGAGAACACTCGTATTGCATATTTATGTTGCCAATACTTTTGCCAATTCACGTGCTTGTTTAAAAAAACATCTCTCAACACTTGCAAACCAACACGCATCACCCCCATTTCATGAACAGCCCCCATGAAGGGGATAACAATAGCGCCCCCATGAATATATCCCCCTTACTATAAACTCTATCACCCCTATTATTTCAATAAAAAATGTAATCCGGCACCATTCATATACGCCCCCTGTAGCCTCTACAATAGCCTTACCCTCCCTTGCGACAAGCCACGCCATAACTCGTTCCTCAACACGGACAACCCCCATTAGCCTAAGGCTCCTACAACAAACCCACCCCTGCCCCAAAAACAGGCATACCCCGCCTTTACGATAGTCTTTATCCCTTGAAAAGACAGAAGCATTTTTATTCTTTTCTCAATTGTTTTCCGCCCACTTAAGACATAAAAAAAGGAACTTCCATTGATTTGCAAATGATCGCGCAATAAGAACATTTGAAATGAGAAAATCTTACAACTTTCTTATTTCAATTAAAAAGGCTCAATGATCATTATAAATCAAAATATGACGATACATTCCATTTTTCATTAGAGTTCTTGCAAGCCAATAGCTCAGAATATATTCATAAAAGCGCTTCTAAGACACGAGACAGCCGCGATTCTTGAGATCAAGCATTTTAATATTAATGAAAGCACTAACATTCTCTTACAAGTTTGAGGTGTTGTTTTGTCAACAATCTTGTTAGCATGGACTGATTCTATGATGATGCGATATCATCACAATTGCTCTTTATGGACAGCATAATGATACGCGCCATTTTACTCACAATTCTTTATAAGCCTTGCGTTATAGGCTTGTGGGGAAAAGATAAAGGAGAATCCTGTTGAATATAGCAATTATTTTGGGGTCTGTGCGTCAACCTTCCTTAACAAGAACTTTAGCCAATTATTTAGCCGATTGCCTCATAAAGCGGGGTGCATCACTTCATTGGGTTGATTTGCGTGAACAGCCCTTGCCGATGACAGATCCAGATTATCATCAGCAGGTTGAGGCTAATCCAAGTGCTGCGGTTCGTAAGTTTGTAAAAACCATTGCAGCGGCTGATGGCGTTATTCTAGCAAGCCCCGTTTATCAAGGGTCTTATTCGGGTGTTTTAAAAAATGCTCTTGATAATTTGAGCTATAATGCCTTTTTAAATAAACCTGTTGGGCTTATCTCTCATGGAAGTACCGCCAAAAAATGCGCACAACCGTGTGAACATTTATTGCCGTTGGTGCGCACGCTTTATGGCTATGCACTCCAATGTCAAATCGCCTCTTCCAACGAAGATTTTTCCTCAGATGATGAAGGTCGTACTTGGAAAGTTATAAGTGACGAGGTACAAACACGTTGTGAAAGACTTGCTGATGAAATGTACACATTTTTAAAGCAAAGAGGTGGGATTTAAAGCAATAAGGGAGGGGGCATGAAAAAAAAGGATGCGCACTATCGTTATTTAGTGGTAGGGGGCACAGGGATGCTTGCCCCTTTGTATCAATCACTAGAGCCGCAAGAAGTGATTATTGCTGCACGCTTTCTTTCCCATAAAGTCCAGCTTGAGGCATTGCAAAAACAGCATATGTGTGTGCCATTGGATTATGATTGTGCAGCATCAAAGGCACAATTTTTAGAAGCTGTGAAGCAATGGCATGATCTAAAATATTGCATATTATGGATTCATTCACCTGCCCATGCATTTTCTTGCGCATTAATTGAGCAGTTAGCTCTTTTGCCTAAACCACCATGTATTCTTCATATTCTTGGTTCCAACACGCATGATCAAATGATCCTCGAGTGCGCGCGCAAAAACAAAGTTGATTTTATCCCCATTCAATTAGGACAAAAAACAACGTCAAAAGGTTTACGATGGCTAACACATCAGGAGATAAGCCAACAGGTACTGGATGCCATAAAAAACCATATGAATAAACAAAACTTATGATCAATACCTCTTGCCATGCAAAGAAGCCGAGCCCCCTCAATCTCTATCCATACCCGAACATCCTCTTGAATAGCCTATACTCTCTACATCATAAGCTTTGTGAACGAACAGTTCCCCTCCTTTACGCCTCTAAACAGCATCCTTATATCAACAGCTTCAGAACCAAACGTTTTTTCCTCCTCACACGGGCTTATCCCCTCCCCACAACCATCACAGCCCTTAAGCAACCACATACCCTATTACAGTTTCACGTTTTTACGATTTTGCAAATTCACAGAAAACAAGCAAACTGCCGATCAACAGCCCCATTAAAGCCTATCATCAGCCTATTCATTGCCATCAACCCTTTTCCCCCAACGCCCTCCATTCTCCCAATCCCCCATTCCAATTTTGACGCATTTCACAATCCAGCCTTTACGCCTCCATTGCCACTCTCTTCTCCCCAACCGCCCCAAAACCCTCACAGCTCTTAAGCAACCATACATCCTTGCCATTACAGTTTCACGTTTTTACGATTTTGCAAATTCACAGAAAACAGGAAAACTTCTGATAAACAGCCACAGCCTATTACAAGCCTATTAATTGGCATCAGCCCTTTTCAAACAGAGATCAGCGTAAAATGAGAAAAATAATCCATGCCCTCCTCCCAAGCTGTGAAGCAATGGCATGATCTAAAACTCACACCTCCCCCCATGACATGAGCGCTACATACGCTTTTTCAGCGCTGCATTTAATTGCCGTGTAACCTTGTAATACGATATCAAACGCTTTATAAAAGAAATATACAGTGCCACAATGGGTATTGTTAAGAAAAAATCAAAAACACCCCCCAGCAGAATGATCAAAATCACCGTCCAAAATGCCGCTATTTCGTAATGCATTTTATCCCCTTCCCTTTATAAATTAATTTGTATGGTATAAATTGATTGATTGGGTTGCTTCAGTCACTTCTTCCAACTGCTGAATCTTCTTTTTCAATCGATGGGTTAAAATTTCACGAAGGATCACAACAACAGGGATCGTTGCAAAAATACATACCGATAAAAAAAACCAGAAAAACAAGAGAATGATAATATATTCAAATCTGCTCTCATCTATCTCAGCTATCCCTTTAGAGCAAATCACATAGACATAAGCTTTGAAAAACATAATGATGAAAGAGAGGCATGCGTGGAGGATATAATCTTTGCGTGAAAAAGCGAGCCATTTTTTTAACGAATAGGAACTTATCTGTGTTTCTAGTGCTAAGTTTTGCGGCACTCTCTCTTTTTCTTTTCCGCTTTTTTCAAAGAAACAAAAACGCTGTGGGTGTTCTTTCATCAAACGTCTTTGTTTTTTCACTCTGTAATAGAGCCTCAAACGCTTGATTAAAGAATAATAAGGCGCCACAATAATCATATTCACGAAAATGGCAAAAACTGTAACTGCATTTAGAAGAAAATATCCAAACGGCAGAAACAAAATAAAAAGCGCGATCTCACCCCTCATGCGTATAGTCTCATTGATTAATCTCTTGCTGCTTTATTTTTTCTTTTAGTTTTTTCTTTATTTTTTCCAATCTGCGCTCTTTAAAACGATAAAGCCCCCAAATGATCGGAAGAGGAGTGAGAAGACAAAACCAAATCAACACTGGTAAGAGAAAAATAAGATAACCAATTCCTTCCCATTTTATCCATTGCAACGGCTGTACCAGAGATTTTGCACCAGCAGGAACTTCTAAAGCCATCATGATAAGACATGTGCAAAACATAGTGAAAAAGCGGCGCCCTATTATTTCACAGCTCCTCACCCCTTTACGCCTTTCCACTGAAGACACCATAAATTTTTTGAATGAAAAGAAAGACACTTCAAATGTTGCTTTTTTCTCCTGCATTGTTCCCCTCTGCTTTTACACTTCGCGCTTTTTACGCATTATTTTTAGGTTTAAGCTCTTTTTAATTTATCTAAACTCTTTATTTTTCTCAATAAATTTTTTCATCAATCCTAATTTCTACATCCATATATTCTAACTCCCCATCCTTTATGTAAAGAATATGAGGACGATAGTTTTTTCCATCAACCTCACAAATTGCGTCCTTTTCGTAAACAAAATATCCCTGTTGCCTTAATTCTTGTCTTTTTTCCTCGATCAAATTTTCATAAGAATCTCTTCTTCTATTGCACAAATTGGGATCTGTAGCTCTAAAACATTCATAGCTTTCTACCTCCATGGAAAAATCCTTTGCCGCCTGTTGAAGCAAATCGTAACTGGGTTGCTTTGTCTTTTCTACCGCCTGAGCAATCACCATCGCGCGTTCCAGATGCTCTTCTTCGATGCTTGTTTCAAAGCCCAGCTTCTCACCTTCCATAAAGCTTTTGTGATAAGAGTGTAAAGTTTCAACATCGCCCATCAAAGCCAGAGCCGCAAGATAACGCAGGGAATAAGAAGCCAACCGAGGGACCACCGTTTTGTTTTCCCAAGGCAGGATTCTATATTGAGAGTGAAGCATCTTGCCAAGATCAACCTCAGTCATTGCCTCATCTAAAGCTTTCTCGAGTGCACGACGTAAACATCCAACGCTTACCTTTTCTTCAAAAATTTCCAACCCCTTCACATCAAAACTCAATTCAAGAGCAATCAAACCTCCAGAATTATAAGGGTCTATTGTTTGGCAAGCCGCCGCATGGATACCAGAAACCACCGCAATTGCACAATCAAATCGCGGATACCCCTTCTCAGCATTATAAAGAAACTGCACTTCACGATCTGGTAAATAATAGGTGGCCAAATGATCCCCTTTTCCTTCAATTTCCACCCTCCATCCCAAACTCTTTAAAAGCGCCGTTGCACTTTCCATCGTTAGGATTTTCTCATCAGAAAGAGAAAACTCTTTTACCTCAGATAACGGCTTAATCATCGGCATTTCCTCACTGGACGGCTCAAAAGCGACAGGTTGTTCAAGCACGCGGCTTAATTCTTTTGTCACTTGGCAATATAGTCTCACCCGCTTGAAAGTAGAGTAATACAATGCCCAAATAAACATCACGACCACGGCAGAAAGCAGCGTGAAAAGCGTCAAGCCCACACCCCACGAGAGTACAACAATAATATCCATCATTTTAATATCTATCATTTTCTCCGCCCCTTCATGCGCTGTTTTGTTGAGAAGCGGTTTTTCTCCGCTTCCAGATTGCTTGCTCCAACATATCGATCTTTTCTTTCAACAGAACCGTGAAAATGATACGAACCACAAAGGCAACAGGGATGAACAAAAAAATAAACCATGATATAAGCTCCATAATTAACGAGAGAGCTGCCACGACATCCCCTTCCCACTCCGCCAACTTCCACCCAAGCAACATGGGTACGAAGCGAAGAGCCGTTCTTAAAGCTGCCACAATGAAAGCAATACAAAAGATGACTTTATAATTTTTGCGTGTCAGAAACGCTTCTTCAAGCGCAAAAGACCGTGGTTCTTCATCCAATGATGCATCTTTTCCATTGCCCCTCATTTTTACCCCTCATTTGTTTCAATTTCTAAGTCATTTTCATGAACCGAAGCTTTCGTCCTCACAATGAATGAGGGTTCATCAATATCAAGCGCTTGTATCCCTCATCTTTTATAAAGACAATATCAAGGGTGCATTTTTTTTCATCACCTTCAAACATTGCACGAAGAGAAGTGCTCCTACAACACATGAGAATATATAAAGACCTGTATTCATTTTCTGCCCGCCCTTCACGCGCGGTTTTGTTGATAATTGTTTTTTCTTCGCTGCCAAATTACTTGATCCAATTTATCGAGCTTTTTTTTCAACAAACGCGTAAAGATGATACGGACCACAAAGGCAACAGGAATGAATACAAAAATTAAATCTAATATAACCTGCACGATGCAAAAGAGAACTGTTATGACATCCCCTTCCCACCCCGCCAACTTCCACTCAAGCCACATGAGTAAGAAGAGAAGAGCCGTTCTTAAAGCTGACACAATGAAAGCAATACAAAAGATGACTTTATAATTTTTGCTTGTCAGAAACGTTTCTTCCAGCGAAAAAGACCGTGGCTCTTCATCCAATGGTGCATTTTTTCCATTGCCCCTCATTTTTACCCCTCATTTGTTTCAATTTCTAAGCCATTTTCATGAACTGAAGCTTTCGTCCTCACAATGGATGAGGGTTCAATCAATATCACGCGCTTGTATCCCTCATTTTTTATAAAGACAATATCAGCGGTGCATTTTTTTCCATCACCTTCAAACATCATGTTTTCATCACTCACAGTGTACCCCCTATTGTCTTAAGGCTTCTCTTTTCTCCTCGATCAAATTTTCATAAAAATATCTTCTTCTATTGCACAAATTTGGGTCTATGGTTCTAAAATTCTAAGTGCTCTTTTTATTTTCAGGAAGATAAGCTGCTTTCCAAAGAAGAAGCAAACGAGTGCAAGAAAATCGTAACGAAGTTGCTTTGTCTTTATGACGATTTGAATCATCTAGCAAAACCGGCCCAAATAGATTTTTTCGATATTTTTTTTCAAAGCCCAAACTTTCATCTTCCATAAAGTTTTTATGAGAAAGCTGCCAAATGTTAACATCAGCCCTCAATACCAAAGCCCCAAGGTAGTGTAGCAAAGAAGAGTCCACTTGAGAGATAGAACAATTTCCTTTTCCCAAGGAAGGGTGTTCTATTGAAAGCCAAGCACGCGGACAAGATCAACCTCATTCATTGCCCTCATCGAAAACTTCCTCAAGTACACAGCATAAATGCCTTACGCTTACCTCTTCCTCAAAAAATTTCAATCCCTTTGCCTTAAAATCCACCCCTTTGCCTCAAAGCCTCGTTGTCAATCTGGCAAAGCCCTAAAATGATAAGGATTAATTATTTGGCAAGCCGCCGCATGGATACCAGCGCCTCTCACAATTCCATAACCAAATTGCACAAAACCTTTTTCATCCAGAGAGAGAAACTGTCCTTCACGGTCTCGTAAATAAATAACAGTCTCGTAAATAAATAGATGTCCCTCTTTTCTTTCAATTTTCTCCCTCCACCTCAAGCTTTTTAAAAGCACTGTTACACTTTCTATGGAGCAAAACGTGTGCTTTTGGCTCACCTTCTCTATGCGTCTTGCCTCTCCACCTGCAAAAAATGGGCTTTTCTTCCCCAAACACCAGAATATCTTTTGCTTTAAGTATAGATTTTTCGCTCTCAATATCGCTTGGTAAGACACATTTTTATGCTTGATAAAAAGAAAATAAGTTACAAGATTTTCTCTCTTTAAGAGAACAACAGCAAGTAAAGTCCAAGAGCAGCCCCTCTTCATTTTCCCCCCAGCACTCAAGCAAGAGCCTCAATTTTTCTCAAAAACACGACACAAATATAAAAAGGCATAAAACGAGAAGTGTCCCCCATGCTCCTTAATGAACAAGTCAAAGGCAAGGCTCAATAAAAGCCCTCTTCACTTTTTCCCCTCGCTCATTTTCCCCTCACTCACATCATATAATATGACGGGAGCTCCTTTCTGCTCAACCTCTTCTTCTAATTGCCGTATCATTTTGTTCAACTGACGGGTCACGATAAAACGCATAATAAAAACAATCGGTAAGAATAAAAAAGTACAGGCAAGCAGCCATGCCAGTGGCTCGAATACGACAAGAGAAACAAAGTCCTGCCCTCTCCATATCTTAACGACAACAGTTATAACTATTGGAGCAGTCGCCATGACCGTAGAAAGATAGAATATTTTTTTATAGTCTTGCCAAACAAGAGAAAGCTGCTTTTTATCAAACATTCTGCTGCTTTTTATTTTGGGGAGTTCTGTTTTAAGGCGATATCGCGTTCATTAAGCACGCATTTCAGTTCCTTTTTCACGCGACAATAAAGCCTCGCACGCTTGATAAACAGGTAATAAATGACAACGATTGGCGCCCATATTAAAACACCTAAGAGCGTAAAGAACAGGAAAGAAATGGCTATTAATGTTATAAGACTACTCGTCATTTTGTCTCCCTACCACATTCTGCATACGGATTACCTGATCACGTTGTTGTATCGCTTCTTCCAATTGTTGAAGCATTTTGTTCAATTTTCTCGTTAATTTTATACACATGATCCCAATGATCGGAGAAAAGAGAAGAACCCCTAACCATAGAAGGCCATAAATAATGCGACCTATTGAAAACCGCGGTACTATAAAACTGACCATACTATCCTTCCACCATACCAAATGTACGATAGAGAAAGCAAATTGCAAAACGGTAAAGAGGATAAAAATAAAAAGAATTATTTTACATTCTTTTGAATAAAGAGGCAGAGATTCTTTAAAGTTAAGAAAGCGTATTTTCGCATCAAGTGTCTTATGCGCGAGATTGTGTCTTTTCATTTCTCCCAGATCGTTGCGCAACTGTTGTATGGCTTGCTTTTGTTGCGTCGTACTCTTTTTCACGTCTTGAGTGAGTTTAAAAGACAACTTCATATGCTTGATCAACAGGTAAGGAAGCCTAATCATAACCATAAACATTAAAATGGCAATGATGATGCCCCCTAAAAAACTCAAATATTGTATCATAATGCTCACTTTTTTCCCCTATCGCATTGATATGAAATCATCATTTTCATTCTCTTCTCAAGCAAATGTTTCTAATTTCTTTACTGTTTTTTTCACGCCATAATGAAGGAAACTATGGAGAATTAAAATGACAGGTAAAGTGATGGCACTACATACCAAAATAAACAAAAACGGCAGCGCTTCAATCAATAACAAAAAAAACAACGGATTATTGTGTGAAACAGTCGCATATCGTGCAATAAAAGACGAAAAAAGCACAGCATGTATAAAAAGCGCAACTGCAATGAAAGCCATCCAAGAGATTATTTTATAATCTTTTTTTGAGAGAAGCAAAGATTCTTGAAAAGAAAAGGCACTGAACTGTGTTGCAAGAACTGTATTCTGTCCTCTACCCTCTGCCTGATTATGCCTCAAATTCTGCGCTGCACCCTTTTTTAATTTCCTTCGCATCTTACATAACAGTACTGCCCGTTTTATCAAAGAATAATAAATGGCCAAGATGATCTTCACGGTAGAAAAGAGTACCATGCTCCACGCAGAATAAATAAAGATAGCTATCCCTAAGGAGATCAATAATGTAGTTATTAAAAGAGGCATTATAGAAGTGATCACTTTTCTCCCCTATCATATTTTGTTGAGAGATTGGTTGTCTGGCTGTTGCTGCTCTGGCAATGTTTCCCACAGCTTCATCATTTCCTTCGCATCCCGTTTAGAAATGGCGTTAAAAATAGAAAAGAGCGGAAACAACACGAAAAGGACGCCAAAAATTATTTGCGGTAAGAGACATAAAAAAGCCCAAACACCATTCCACCCGAAGTTACGAAGAAATTCGATCGCAGGAATCTGTATAAAACTCTGACTCATTTCTTGAAAATCTTCTTGTTTCATTTTTCCCAGTGCTTGGAGCTGTTCCTTGGATATAACGTGAAAAAATTCCAAAGGGCTCATATAGGCAGACGCGGAAAAAAGCACCAACAAGAGGATAGCCAAACAACAAATGATGATATAATCGCCTGTTGAGAGAGCCGTCCATTTTTTGAAAGCTTCTGATTGATCCAACACTGGCTGCGATACAAAAGCCTTATCTCCCTTATGGGCAGATTGGTGTTGTGATTTATCTTCGATCATACGGATACTCCCCCACTTCTAAAATTCCCACTCTTCAATATTTGATAGCACGCCACCAGCGCGGTAAATTCGCTTAGCACCCTTCTCAGAGTAATGCAAGCACTATAATCTCCCTTCTAAATATTTTATTCATTGCCCTATACGCGCTTATACATGCGCGCTTACAAGCCAAAACACCCCTTTTCCCAAGGAAGGGTGTTCTATTGAAAGCCAAGCACGCGGCCAAGATCAACCTCAGTCCCAAATCAACCTTAGTCATTGCCTCTTCTCAAGCTTTCTCGAGTGCACAACGTAATCACTGGACGGCTTACCTTTTCCTCAAAAATTTCCAATCCCTTTGCCTTAAAGCCTCGTTGTCAATCTGGCAAAGCCCTAAAATGATAAGGATTAATTATTTGGCACGCCGCCGCATGAATACCAGCGCCTCTCACAATTCCATAATTAAATTGCACAAAATCTTTTTCATCCAGAGAGAGAAACTGTCCTTCACGGTCTCGTAAATAAATAGATGTCCCTCTTCTCTTTCAATTTTCCCCCTCCACCCCAAGGTCTTTAAAAGCATTGTTGCCCTTTCTCTATAGAGTAAAACGTCTTGATCAAGAGGACTGGCAAAATGTGTGATGCTACGGACTTTCTTCTTCACAAGCGTAAAAATGGAAGTGTGCAATAGATTTTATATTATTCAAACTTTATATGGATTTCATTGGGGACTTTATCGTTATACCCTTCATGAGCACCCTTGAAAAATGGGCAAAAGAGAGCCCTAAGACATGGCTCTTTAAAAAGCAACACAAAACAAAGTCAAACAAGCAATCGATTATCCAGTATGAAAAACGTGCGACAAACAACCTTAATCCTCATTTGAAAGCTTCTTAATCAAAAAGGCTTCATTTTAAAAATTCTTCATTAAAGATGAAATATCTCACAGCCCCTACATTCATCAAGGCATCTCCTATAAAAGCATCTTTTTATAAAGGCATTTTCCACTTATAAAAACAGCTTCTTTCGATAATGCATTCCGTCCTTTAAACGACATCCCCTCGTCTTATGATGAGATCCATTAAAACGGAGATTTTTATACGCTATAAAGGATACACCAAACAAAATAGCGAGATCATTCACAGTTTATTTTAAGCCGATAAACGATATTTTATTTGAAAATATAGGGCATCTTATGCTATTATAATAGAATGTAGAGGTTTGCTTTTTGCCGCTCTCTGCCACTCAACAGAAGACAATATATCTCCTATAAAGGATAAAAGTATGCTTAACAGCGTGATGTATATCAAATATCTTGGGAAAGCGCCCAACAACAAAAAAATAAGAGAACCCAAATAAAAAGCTTCCAACTTAAGAAAACAATGACCTTTCAAAAGTGGAATTGAAAAATTTCCACAAAGCGCTCGTGAAAAAAGAGACAAATAATCCCATTAGAAAAAACTTCCTATTAGAAAGACGATGACATGCCCTTGAAATCCATTGTTATTTTTTCATTCACATTTGACAAAAATTTTCCTTCAATCTCTCAAGAACAGTTAAGAAATATTTAAAAAGCAAATAATCCGCTAGCAATAAAAAAATAAGCATGATAGGGGCGGAAGATAAGACTGATAGGGATAAGATAAAAAAGGTAAGAAACCACCTTAAAGATGATTTTTTCGCCCCACACCGTTGCTTTTCTTTGCATTTAAAACGCCTTTAGTATCGTTTGTTTTTTGATCTGCAACGGCTAATATTTCCCAGTATTTGCTCACTCCCCCAGTATTTTCCTCCTTTTAAGTATTTTCCCCCTCTTAAGTATTTGCTCCCCCCAATATTTGCGCCAAGTGCTTTTTACATCACTGTCCCCCATCAACAGACAGTTTCTTTTTCATTCAAATGGTTAAGTTCATGAAAATACGTAAAAAACGCAGTAGATCGAAAATAACAGGAAAGCGAGAGCCCAATAGCTGTATTTCACGTGCCCAAAATTCCAGCGAATCTGCGCTTCAATCTGCGATTGAAATGCGTGCAAAACACTTTGGTTTAAGCTTCGAAGAAGCGAAAAATCCGCTTGTCGGAACCTATATTGGGCGTCTTTGTTTGCTTGGCTATAAAGAGGCTTCATCAGGCATCAGTAAAGAGCAATATGACACGGCGCAACAATACTTGCAAATTAGAAACGACTATTTATGTGCAAAAGGTTTACCAAACGGTTATTATGATGGTTTTACGCACAGCGCATCAGATGAGAAAGCAAAAAAGCAATGGGTCCAAAGAGCAACCGAACACTATGAAGCTATGCAAGAAGCGATTAAAGAAGCACAATATCTACATCGTCAACACAACTTTCATGCGGCATTACACTATCTTGTTATAGAAGATCAACCGCTGCCTAATCTTGTTGGTTCGTTGCGTATTATTCTTGATGCCCTTTATAAACATTTTGACAGTTCTACCCAAAAGAGCCTTGGCTAAAACACCCATCATTTCCTCCCCCTCACAGGATAAAGATTCTCCCCCTCCTTTATAACATGCCTCTTTATAACCAGCGCCTTTATAAAGTCCCCCTTTGGCAAGTGACACTTGAGATCCACTGAGCTTGCCCTTTCATAAAATTTCATGGGTTAACAAGCTTAAAGCGCACAACAAACAAGCTTAAAAATATCCACCACGCCCTTAAAAAAATACTTCAACTGTCAAAGAGACTTAACCTTATATCTACCCATACCTCACTTATCCATGCCTCAAAGGACAATATTTCACGGCATATTCACGGCATGGGCAGGATAAATATTGCCCCCTCTTTAAAACAGCAACATTCTCCCCTCTACCCCCCATTGTAACAAATCACCCTCATCATACGCTTCCCCCAATATCGCGACATCCTTAGCTCTTCAGATAATTCATTATCGTCATTTTACATCTTTTCTTGTACAATTCTATATGGCTCTTCTGATCTTATGACGGACAAGAGCTATGGCTTTTATTTCAGCATAATCTGGGTTTCTCATTCAAGATAAATAACGATAAAATATCCACTATAAATAAATAGCTTATCATTAAAACAACCCGTTGATTTTTGACACAATTAAAAGCATCATCCCTTAAACGAAAGAAAAAGCCCCTACCAACAATCTCCTCCCTCATCAACAACTGCACCGATAACCCTCCCCCCCCCATCACATCACCACTAATACGACAGCCAGCATAGCCCCAATTCACCCACACAAATCGCCTACACCTAAAGCTTTGCTCCGCAAACACCATCCAGCCACCGCCTTCCCAATTTCATCAATAAAATACCACGGATTTCAAAACCACAATTCTCCCTTCATCTTGTCCCCGCCTTTCTCAAAGGAGAAAAAGCATTTACTCAATAAATCTTTATACAGAAATCTTTAGAGACCCCAACAGCCACTCGAAGGGCCATCACGCCTCTAAGCACCCACGAGCCCCCCACCTCGTCATCCCCCTCGGAACACCCCCTGCGCAATACCTAAAGCTTTGCCCCCGCAATACCTTCCAACCACCGCCTTCCCAATTCCATCAATAAAATACCACGGATTTCAAAACCACAATTCTCCCTTCATCTTGTCCCCTCCTTTCTCAAAGGAGAAAATGTTTTTTGCCACATCAAAAACTTTTCCATTAAAACAAGATATTTTGCTGCATAGCCAATGAATGAGCTTTTTTCTGTAGATTTTTCCCGCGATAAAGGAGGAAAAATAATCGTTTTGCGGTTGACAGAATCTGAAAAATCGTATTTAATGACGGGTGCGGTAAGGGGTTTTCTGTGTCCAGATTTCATCATAAAATTTTCGCATTATTATAGGCTATTATAAGTTATTATAGACTGTTATAAAACAGTGTGTCTTGCGACAATGTTTAAAACTTTACGGTTTGAAGGTATCTTTCGTCTTTTTCTGACTGTTTTCTTTTGCATCACCCAATTTGCATCACCAACAACTCTATAATTTTGAGATTTTCAAAACAAGCCGTATTCACGGGCTCCCAATAGAACGCCCTAATAATCCCCCCATAAAATACCAATATAATACATCACAGCAATGATGAGCAATACACGCATAAAAATATGAAAACGGCATCATTATGCTCTCATCGCCTCACCTTTCAAGATGCAAAGGCTTGTTTTTCAAAACATTGTTTAGCCAAAATTGAAGAAGATAATACCACCTATCGATCATCAACATAGAGGCTAAGATTATGAAGCCACAAGATTCTCCCCCACCTCATTCCTCACAAACACCAGAAGGAGCAAGCGCACCTGAAGGAGCGCATGCAAATGCATCATTAGACACTCTTACTGCACATTTAGAACGGCTTAACATTGAAAAAATAAAAAACACCCCTTTCAACCGTGCCGAGTTAAAAGATATTGTTGCTGGTTTAGAACAGCATAATGCCGATGGCAGTTGGATCAAAAATTATTATGATATTTTAGATCTTTACATGATGCCAGCCTTGGTCGATCAAGCAAATCGTAAATATCCAGAGATGAATCTCAAACTTACAAGCCCCCCTGACGGCTTTGCCCTTGCACTCAAAGAAACGCTCGAAAAGGGCATAAAATCTTCTAGGCTGATCGTTAACGCACAAGATAGGGGAATTCATTTTGCGGTTGTCGATCATCAAACCATTGATAATAAAACATCTTTGATCTTTTTTGAACCGACCTTACTGCGTGACACGCTTCCCGCATTACTTGCATTAAGGACGCGACAATCCATTGAACATCACCAATTTCCGAATATTCATTTTGCCATGGTAGAAATGGATATTCAACGAAGCTCCTCTGAATGTGGGATGTTCAGCTTAAGCCTTGCCAAAAAGCTTTATCTCGAAGCTCAAAAATTAGAAAGACTACACAAAGATAATATTAAGGGTGTGTTATGTGAACCAGACACGCCTTTACCTGCTGAAAAATTAGATCCATATCTTCCAGCTCGTTTATACAAACACGTGCAAGGCAGAAGACGTCTTGGGGAATATCTAAAAGCCAATCCAGACGCGGCACATGAAAAAGTAAACAAAAAAGGCGAAACCCTAAAC
>NZ_JBHIPC010000048.1:0-2958 GCF_042195765.1 Bartonella sp. AP3QHHD | reverse complement strand
TCGTCAACCTCGACAACTTCAACACCGTGTAGAAAACCTGTTGCCATACTTTATGCTCCTTTAAATGAGGGGTGAATGAAATGAATGGGAAAAAATGAGAGAATGATTGCTGTGTTTGTTAAACTGGCATTACGATAAAAAATTATCGAAAATAGATTGACATTATTTCTACAATGTGTATTTTCGAATCAGGTGCTTGAAAAACACCTTAAAGCAACTAGCGGATGGATTGCCGAAACAATCTCTTCTCCGCCAACTAAAAGTTTTGACTCATTGTATGTTACACGCATATAATGGCATTGTCGGGTGTGGTTACGCTATACAATACCCTTTATGGGAAAGGCATAACGACGGGCTAGTTGCCGTGTTTTTCAGCGCCCGGCACTCTCTTTAGAGTGTCAATGAAAAACATCTAACAACTAGGAGTTCACATGAACACTCTTATAGAAATTACAGAACAAGTCATTGATGGCGATGCGATTCAGACAGTAAATGCACGTGATCTACATGCGTTTTTAGGAGTAGGTAAAAAGTTTGCAGACTGGATTACTGAACGCATCAACAAATATGATTTTGTCGAAAACAGAGATTATATAGTTTTTCCCAATTTTGGGAAAAACCTCCAAGGTGGTCGTCCCTCTAAAGATTATGCTCTCACTTTAAGTGTAGCCAAAGAACTTTCTATGGTGGAGAACAATAAGAAAGGTAGAGAAGCTCGTTTATATTTTATAGAATGTGAAAAACGTGCAAAACAAGTAGCAACACCACGAATAGATCTTGCCAATGCATTGGAAAATCCTCTTACGATTAAACAGCTCCTTTTAGAGAGTATCAATCAATTAGAAGACTTAAGAAATGAGGTGAGTACACTCAAGCCTAAAGCAGAAGCTTTAGAAGGCTTAAAACGCTCTGATGGGCTGTTCGGTCTTATTGAAGCAGCGAAAATGCTTGAAGTACGACCAAAAGATTTAACAGATTACTTGCGGAAAAATGATTGGGTCTATCGACGGGCTCCAGGGGCGCCTCTATTACCTTATCAGGATAAGATAAAGAAAGGATTCATGGATTGTCCTGCTATTACCATTCAAAGATCGGATGGTACAGAAAAGGTGCTGCCTTCAACAAAAATCACACCAAAAGGATTGGCATGTTTAAGAGAACAAATCTTTGGGGGTGTGCAATGAATACCAGTATCGACTTTTTATGTGATTTATGGATGGCATTGTTTCAGTTTTCTGATCGTGATGATGTCGAAGATAAAGCTTTTAATGCTCTCATTGAGACCATGGATGCAATAGAAAAAGCTTTGATTTTAAAACTTCAAGATGAATCACCAAACGCACTCAGAGTTCTGGTAATGATTACAAATTTTGGATCTTTAAAACCTCCTTCTATTATGGAGCCTTTGTTGAAAGCTTACGATCCGAGTTTGAAAAATTCTGTTAAGAAAGCTGCTTAACTTTAAAAACATGATTTTATCTCCTCGTCTTTTAGGCGGGGAGGTGGTTAACAGTATAAAATATCTTCACATAATACACATTATACGTATAATACGTATTATACATTAAAGATAGGATGTGCATATGAAAAAATATAGTTTTACAGATGTAAACCGCGGGGCAGGCGATATTTTAGACGAGGCTATGTCTACACCTGTAGCTTTGACAAAGCGAGGGCGTGAAAAAATCATTATGCTTCCTGTTGATTTATATCATGAATTAATAAAAGCGCGTTCTGGTGCACAATCTTTTGTTTATGCAGATGCACCGCAAAATATATTAGACGATTTAGATCGTGGTTTAGATGATATTTTAAATGGCAACGAACATGTTTAAAGCGGGGGATGTTGTTCAATATTATTATTTATCCAGTATTCCATAAAACATTATCCCTTGAGAGTGAGGAAGAGATCAAACAGCGTGAAGTGTTGGAACTTTGCTAACATTTGTTTCACGTTCAGCATGCCAAGCGTCATAATTAGCTTGCATACGTAACCATATAGCAGCTCCATCACCAAACATTTTGCCAAGACAAGCGGAAATAGCAGGAGAAACAGGCTTTTTTGCGTTCAGAATATCGTAGAGATGTTGGCGTGATATACCAAGCATCTGCGCAATTTCTGATTTTGTTTTGCCTGTCTCAGGAATAATTTCTGCTAAAACTTCTCCTGGATGAGTAGGACAACGGTTTTTATCTCTTTGTGCAGGAATGTCATTCATAACTGTATCCTTAGTGATATTGTTCAAGATCAACACGGTAAGCATTACATGAGTCAAATTCAAAGGTAATACACCATGGTCCGTTAACGTGGACAGTGTAACGAGTGGGTGAATATCCAATCAAAGAATGAAAGTTGAATCCTGGAAGATTCATATCTTCTGGTCTTTCAGAAATATCTAAACGATCAAGACGAACCATGATACGTTTTACAAGTTTCTTATCAATCTTGGATGAATTTCCCGTTTTGAATAATTCTGCCAATGTTTTGCTTTTAAACGTTTTAATCATTCTTTTATATAGCGTAAAATACTGTTAATGTCAACAAATAGCTTACATTATAAGTGCTAAAATGGAAAAAACAGTAACATCCCATTAGAAACCCTTATCGTCTAGACTTGTTTTTCTTTTCTCCACCTCATGCGTAAAGAGAAGAATAGGTGCATGGAGGGGATAAATTTGCACGTTAACATCAAGGATTTTACAAACATACCAACGGCTGTCTGATCAAATATTGCTAAAAACTTAGATCCCTTGCCATTCTTAATAAAGTGAATACGAAGTTTAAATTCTATTGTCATTTTGCTCTCCAAATTAATGAAGAGACCATAACAATCATCTCACTCTCTCATAAGACTGACACTGTCAGTCAAAAAGCTCTTTAAAGGGCTTTAAAAGGGCTTAAAATCATACAAGCCAGCTTATACAACAGCTATCAATTTGACTTGCGCTATTTTTGGT
>NZ_JBHIPC010000047.1:0-1635 GCF_042195765.1 Bartonella sp. AP3QHHD | reverse complement strand
TTTCTTCATTATTCCCCTCTTTCAATGGATTTATTTACAATAAAAAAGCTCATAAGCCTGTTGATATTTCCTGTCACCGCTGCTTAAAACAACGGTGAACAATATTGAGATGTTAGATTGAGAAAACAATCCCGCCATTCCAAGCGAAGGCAAGGATGGCGGATTGTTGATCATCACTAGCAAGACTTAAGGTTTGCATTCAGGTGCATTTTTATATTTTTTACAATAAGGGCTGTTTAAGCGCTTCTTGACACTGGGCCTCGGGATCACAGCACCTGGACGACAAATGGGAAGGTTTTCGGCTTTATGATTCTCACACCAAGTCCCTCCCCCCACTTTATCACGAAAACCTGATTGAACCATACAGGCATCAATAGTTGCCCATGCATTGTAGCTGAGTTTTCTGTTTTCTGGATCGACATCATCAGGGGTTGGCATACCACATTCTAACAAGGCTTTTCCTACCTCTGTAAAATCAGTAACACCATTTTTCTCCCACGTAGCCACCTCTCCTGGAGGAGGTTTATCGATATTACATCCAGTTATAATTAACAAAGTTACAGTGCTTAATAATTTTAGAGTTTGTTTCATTTTTTACTCCTTGATTTACTTAAAGGAAATTGTTCACGATGAGATGTGCCATAAAACTTTTGGCATTTTGGACCCACGTCTCCAAGACAGGTATGGGAACTTATGGGATTCATGATCACTCTCAACCATTCTGTCCAAACGTTACTACCAGCAGGGAGTGTCCCGTAGGTATAGCCATTGCCGCCAATAATTCTGCTGACAAAGTCATATCTATTCCCATCAAAGCCAATAGTGGTTTGTTTGCCATCACTCACATAATCTAACAGACCGGCTGCAACTAAAACATTAAAGGCTGGTCCATAGAGATTGATAGTCGTGTTTTCGTTGGCTATACCGTGAACACCTTCTTGTTTGAAAGAATTCAGCATATTCCCCAATGTCATTGTCCCGCGACTATGTCCATAAAGTTCTAATCCTGTAAGACCATAGCTATACATCAAATCTTTTGCTTCTTGTGTGGAATTGGTCAAACCCCAAAAGTTATTTTCCATAAACTTCTGATAGCCCGCGACTAGAAGTTCTGAGATAGCAGAATCAGCTTCTGGGAACACAACAAAATAAAGGGGTTCATTTTTATTCTCCGCATGTTGCTCTGCATAAACAGCAGCTTCATAGGGTGGCGTAAAGATGCCATTAAAGGACACATGCACTTTGCCATCAGAGCCTTCTTGCAAATGCTGCTTTTCTTCATCCGTTAAATAATGGAACTTGGGGATTTTTTGTCCACGAGCATCTCTTATAGGTACCCCATTCGCATCTATTTCATAGATTGTATTGCCATTTTCATCACGATCCACCACGGCGATGGGGTGCTCTTTGATAAACATGGTTTTATAGGAGTCATCGCTGTATTTAAACCCTTCTTCTAAGAGTTGAGTTACCATTTCACGGTTTTCATGGACGATTTGTTCCAGCTTGCCTACATCGAGCTGTTGTACACCCTTATGGGCGCTAGCAGTATCACGATTAAGGGAGGCTATGGCTTGCTCAACATCTTGTCCTGTCAACGCCTTCTGCCCTGCTTCATCAGTAATGACGATAGTG
>NZ_JBHIPC010000046.1:0-13013 GCF_042195765.1 Bartonella sp. AP3QHHD | reverse complement strand
CTCTTTCACAATGCCTTGCACCCACAATTGAAACTGGAGCATAGCAGTGGCTTCGCCCACAGCACCCCCCACAGCACCGGCAGAGCAAGCACCGCTCGCAACAGTGCCTTTTAAGCAGCCAAGACCGGCGTGGGCAACGATTTGCGTGACCGTATCTATTTTGCCTTCTGCCTTGGCGGTACCGATTTCTTCCGCCAACGATTTGCCAACCGTATCAGACAGGGCGATGCGCAGATTGTTAAAAAAGTTCTTGTCAAGAGAGCCACCCTCAAGAGCCGTTTGCACGCCCNCAAGAGAGCCACCCTCAAGAGCCGTTTGCACGCCCGTGCCAATGGCGGCTTTGATCAGGTTCTTTTCCGCTTCACTGGCGATACGATCGACAAAAGGAGCGGTTTTTGGCAAAGATTGTCCAACACCTGCCATTTCCGTTATTTGGCTGGTTAAGCCTGCTGTCAACATCGACGAAACAATGCTGAGAACATTCTTTGAAGAGCCAAGCTCATGCAAAGCGCCGGCAATGTTGCCGCGATTATTGACAAGAGCCACAGCGCTTTTGTTAATCAGTGCTTGGACACCTGCCTGTATCGCTGCATTCATGGCGGTGCTCGAGCCAAGCCCCAAAGCACCGGTAATGGCACTGGCAGCGCCCGAGGCTGCTCCGGCCCGTAACCGCCGTGACAGCCAAGGCCACGAGAGCCGCACCGGCTTCTGTCAGCCCTTGGGCTTTATAATCCCAGTCTTTAAATTCAGCCTTAACTGCTTGTCAATCAACTTTCCTTACAAATCTTAATCAACCCAAAGAAATAACCTGAAATAGCAGTGTGTCGTATGAAAAATTAAAAACAAAAACCGAATGAAGAAAATGCACTTGAGACTTGCCTATGGCTTCACAGGTTTATTGCTGTAAAAGCTTCAAATGATGATATCTTTAATACTTTTTTCGCTTGTTCTCTTGTGGTAGCTTCCACAAGCGAAAAGATATGGACGATGACACCTCTTCTCAAGCTTATCAAACTGAACTCAAAGGTATTTCCTTATTGATTTTGAAAGAGTCCTTAAAACGCATTTTGCAGAGCAACGTAGAAAGCATGTCTAAAAAAATCATTCCAAAAGCAACAGATTTTTCTAAGTATTGTGAAGAGATTGAAAAAGATCTTCTTTCACGAACCAAAACTCTTCATAAACTAATAATAGGAGAGTTTAAAATAGATTTCTAAAAAATAGCAAAATAGTGAAAAGTGCTGATCATTTTTGGATTGGATATGCATTTAAAGAGTGATTAAAAAGTTTTTTTAATGTACAATATATTTCTAGAAGCCAAAATGGCTCTATAGTATCAAATTTATAAAGTAAATAAATCCATTAATACAAATTAAGGATTTTAGGATACACGAATTTCAAAATATTTGTTTTTTTAAAACATGAATAGCCAGCATCAGCACAAAAAATGTTGCGGCAGTTATGAGTCACTTTCATATATTTTTGAAATAACAGAGCTTTTCTTTAATCTTTATGAAAGGGTTGCCAGTGCTATGGGCTTTTTTGAAAGGTGGATTTGGGTATCAAAATGCAAGCGAGAGTTTGGGATTATGGAGCTCTGTGTTTAAAGCTATCATCAACTATAGATAAATCATAAACGAGGTTAACTAAAATATTAAAAGCAACTGGATGCAATAGAAGACATTGCTATTAAAATAAAAGATAGATTGTATTTTTATATCAGAAAATAATTTAAGAAATTGAGATCATAATTTTTCCACAGGAAATAAATATATTTACAAATAAGCAGCTAAGAACCTTGTTTGGCATTATAACTTTTATATTTTTATGTTTTTTAGGAATTAAAAAAATCTTGACTTTATTCAGAGTATTTTGACATTCGCGTCTGTTTCTTTGGTAATAGTCACAACGGTTTTTGAAATTTTATGCAATTCTAATATTCCTTCTGAATTGCAGAGCACCCCAAAATATAAAGATGATGATACAACAGGTTGGGTGAAACTAACACGTGATTTACAACAGTATTTGCACAGATTCTTAAAACTAATAAGTTTAGCGCTTGTCGTTTTAATTTTCCCAAATAGTTATAAAGAAACGGTTTCTTTACCTGTCATTTCTAGGTATGTGGAGTACAAGCTTTCTTTTCCATTGGGATGCTGTACTTTTGTACTCAGATATTGCTCTTTGGTATTCCTTTTTAGTTTGTGTATTGTTTCTTATGTTACGTACACGCAGTTTAATAAATATATCTATTTACACACTACAGTGCTCAGTTAAAAAGCCATAGTAAAACTTCCGATTTTATAAAACTGTTTAGATTAAATGGCGTTGTCTCTTCTCAACGTTCATAGATGAAATCAACAAGGAGATAAAAAAACTATCGAAAGCAGTTTGATACTCTTTGTCGCAGGAAAGAGGTCAACGCATTGAACGAAGCATGGCATCACGTAAAATGGCGTTAATCCGCATTTGATATCCTTTCCCTTGACTTTTAAAGTCACGCTAGCACGTCTGAATCCACACGCACTGTTGTAACAGTTTTGGGTGATTTATAGAATGGATTGAAAACGGCGTTTTTCCAGAACACATCATTGAGTGACGGAATATCTCTATGATCAATTGCACTATCCGACATTACAGCCAATTTATCAATTTCAACTCTCTGTTCATCTGTCAAAGCTGATAAGTTACCTACCTCAATTTCATAACGAACTTTCTTCTTTATAACGTTTCCTTTCTTTCAAATTGGCTCGCCGTGCTGAAATAATACGGATTACCTCTATGCCATCTTTATCGTCATGGACAGTATGCACTACGAATAGTAATAAAAAACCTCCACAAGCACTAAAGCTTGCTAACCATACTCTCCATTTTCAATACGGTCTTGTTTAGCCATGGAGAATAGATCAGAAAAAACATATGCAGCTATTTCAAAACTTTACACGGTGCTTTCTAAGATTACTTTTTGTTTTAGCTTCATCCCATTCAAATCTTATTTTTATACCTCATATTAATACATTTATAAGGGTATTATATACATCAAGAGTTTTAGATGAACACTTAATTATCCATGTTTTTGTACAATTAATATAATTTAATACTTTAAAAATTAGTGATTAATTAACTAAAAATATTAAAAAATAATAAATTATTCTAAGGCTTTATGCATATAATATTAATTGGCTATTTAGGGGCTGCTCCTGAAAGCAAAAATGAATTTTGGTGCCGAAACATTCAATTTTCGTATGGCTACCTCTGAAAGCTATGCAGAAAAATACCAATAAAAAAGTAGACAAAACAAAATGGTATTCCGTGATGCTTTTTAATCTACATACATTTGGAAAACTTGTTCTTCAGTACAGAACTGCCCCTTTTTCCGAATGAATGAGAGGAACGGTTTTTTTAATGGTCAACGCTACAAAGGATGCAATCAGCACTTTCAAGAAACCACTAACCAAAAAACCTAATGAACTTATTAAAACTGTCAGCAAAGGAACCTGTGTCATATACGCTACCCATGGTATTCCAAAAGAATAGACTATCCCAATGCCACCCACAGTATTTATCACAAATAATATTATAAAATTTAACCGCTGCCAAAATAATTCTACCATAAAGCCAATAAAAAATGCAGCAAATGGAAAACTAATCAGATAACCACTCGTAACTCCTGAAAAAACACTAATTCCACCACGACCACTAGGCAATAGAGGTAACCCAATCGCAATAAGAGCAAGGAAAAGAAGTGATGCTAAAGCTCCCCTTTTCGCTCCAAGTATAGAGCCTGCTAACATCGGAGCCATAGACTGAGCTGTAATAGGGACACCCAGCAAAAAAGGAAGATAAATAGGAGGAAAAAGACTCAAAACAGCGTAAATAGCGGCGAATAAAGCAATATAAACTAAATCTTTTGTATTCACTGAATTATTCCTTCACTAGGGAAAAGCTTTCGTTATTGTTGTACAATTAATAAAAAGTATCAGATTTATAAAAGTACACTTTAAATACCTTAGATATAGAGAAAAATACTATAATAATTTATTTTAATAATATCACTTATATGAATCATATTAGATTCTATAATGTTTAAATACATCATAAATTACTATAGTTAAATTCAATAATAGTGATATACGAATATTATATAACAACAGCATAACAAAATAATGCATTTATTTTAGTTATTATGCTTTGAATGAATGAGAGGAACAGATCTTTTAATCGCGAGTGCAATAAAGGATGCAATCAACGCTTTTAAACAATCGCCTATCAAAAAAACTGATGAAGCCATTAAAACATTCAGTAAAGAAACTTTGGTCATATAAGCTGTCCATGGAACACCAAAAGAATAAACTATCCCAATGCCACCGACAGTATTTATCACAAATAATATTATAAAATTTAACCGCTGCCAAAACAATTCTACCATTAAACCAATAAAAAATGCGGCAAATGGAAAACCTATTAAATAACCACTTGCAATCCCTGAAAAGACACTGATCCCACCGCGACCACCAGGCAACAGAGGTAATCCAATCGCAACAAGAACAAGAAAAAGGAGTGACGCTAAAGCACCCCTTTTTGCCCCAAGAATAGACCCTGCTAGCATCGGTCCCATCGATTGAGCTGTAATAGGTATCCCTAGAAAAAAAGGAAGATAAATAGAAGGGAAAAGGCCCAAAATAGCATAAACAGCGGCAAATAAGGCAATATAAACTAAATCTTTTGTATTCATTTGATTCTTCTTTCACTATAAAAAACTTTGATTATTATGAGATGCTGTATCAATGGTATCAACATCATAAGAACGCGCTTCCAATGCTTCAGCCACTTCTGAAGCCATTCTTATGGTTCGTATAATTAAAGGTATCGCAAGAGCGAGAATGTTAGTGTTAAGTCCCCGTGCTTGCTGTGCTTCATGTACCTCATTAAACTTTTCACTCAAAAGAGGAATAAACCTGATCGCCATAGAGATAACCATACTCACTTTTGATGGATTTATACCAAAACAACGAAAGGGCTGGAGGCCTGCTTCAATTGCATCCACCATATCTGAAACTTTTGTTGTGAATGAAATAAGTGATGATAAAGAAAAGAGGATAACAAGACGTAATATGACCTCAACCCCCGTAAGCCAACCGCTAAAAATAGTTTGAAATACAAATAGAAGAACTAAAAGCAATCCCATCGATTTAAATTGCTTTATCGCAGTTTTGAAAGGGACCTTGGCGACTCTATAGAATAAGATGACCAACAACAAAAATAACCCAAGAAGCGCTATGGAAGAAACCATTATTATAAAAGTTCCACACGCCGTAAGAAATAATAACTTAACTCCAGGACCTAACCTATGAATAAACGTATCCCTTGGAATATATAAACCGATCATGACATTCTTCTTATATACTCCTTGATAGCAACAAAAGGTACATCATCAATTGCTATCTCCCCCTTATCAAAAACCAGCACTCTATCAAACTTTTTCAAAAACTCCAAATCATGCGATACAACTATTGCCGTTTGTGGTAATTCTTCTATCACTTGCGTAACGCGATGCTTATTTCGCAAATCAAGTAATGTTGTCGGCTCATCAAAAATAATGTAGTCTGGTTTCATTGCAACTACACCGGAAATAGCAACGAGTTGTTTTTGCCCACCACTTAATAAATGGACAGCGTGATTTCTGAAATCTTGAAGTTCATAGCGTTGTAAAATTTCATCTACACGCTCCTTAATTTCATCTTTATTAAGCTTTAAATTTTTGAGACCAAAGGATAAATCCTCTTCAACTAATGGTAAAACAATCTGATTATCGGGATTCTGAAATACAAATCCAACTTTACGCTTTACTGCTTTTGCATCGCGCTTGGTATCAAGCCCATCAACGCTTACAAAACCGTGAGATGGTAATTGGAGTCCATTAATAAGACGAACAAATGTACTTTTTCCAGAACCATTCGCACCTATAACAGCAATTCGTTTTTCGGTAAGCTGTACAGTAATATTTCTTAAAACACACAAATCACCAAAAACTTGTGTTACCTCATCAAATTTTATAGTCCCCAAGATTTATTCCAATCAATCCCTTTTATTAGCTCTTCTTTCTCTATCGTTTCAGTTTATAACCTAAAAGTAATAATAAGCACCATAGAGGAATAATAATGACTGCCAAACTCATATCAGGCATCTGTACAGGAATATATGTTTCAAGAAAAGGCACGCTTATTCCTATCATATCAAAAAGTCGAGTCATCAATCCATTTTGCCCAAAACCACTGATAAACATAATGCAAAATAATAAAGCAAGAAAGAAGAGACAAAGATAGTTAGCGTAAGGATATAAACCAAACGCATAAGTAAAGTTGCCTTTTCTGTTCTTATGGGCATTGCGAAATTTCAAATGAACAATAACAATAATAGCCCAAGTAATCACTGCTGCTGCAGTTGCAAGAGCCATGATCCGCATGAAACTATTATCAGGAACAAGAGCATTAACAACGACAATCAACACCGTACAGAATGATGAAAAAAGGATAGCAATATAAGGAACACGAGCAGCACTCAGTTTACTAAAAATATGTGGTGCATTTTTTTGTACAGCTAAACTATAAAGCATACGGCCATTAGAATAAATGCCACTATTGTAAACAGAAATAGCAGCCATAATCACCACAAAATTCAAAATATGACCAGCAGCAGGAATTCCTATAGTCTCGAAAATTGTGACAAAAGGACTACCATTTTTTCCAATCATATTCCAAGGGCTGATTATCATAATAATGCTGATAGAACCAATATAAAAAATTATAATCCTCCACATAACTTGACGAATAGCCGCTGGAATTGTTTTTTGTGGATTAGATGCCTCTCCAGCAGCAATACCAATAAGCTCTGTTCCTCCAAAAGAAAACATTACTACAGAAGTTGCTAAAACAACCCCTACTGCTCCATAAGGAAAAAAACCGCCATGGTCCCAAAGATAATGAATATTCGCTTGATTTTCTCCTAGTCCAGTGACAATGAGAAAAATTCCAAAAATAATCATACCAATAACAGCAGCCACTTTGATCAAAGCGCAAGCAAATTCAAATTCTCCATAAAAACGAACATTAAACAAATTAACAAATGTAACAAATAAAAGAACAATGAAAGATGTCTTCCAATGATCAATCAAAATCCAATGATCAAGGTAAAACCCTATCACTGTAAGTTCAGCCATGCTCACAAGAATATAAAGAAACCAATAATTCCAACCTGTTATGAAACCAGCTAATCTCCCCCAATATTTATAAGCAAAAAAACTAAATGCTCCTGAAGACGGTTCTTCTACTGACATTTCACCAAGCATTCGCATAATGAAATACATAATAAGCCCGCCGGCAAGATAAGATAAAATAACTGAGGGGCCAGCTAATTGAATTGCCTCGGTTGATCCATAAAAAAGTCCTGTCCCAATAACGCCACCCAAAGCAATCATTTGAATATGGCGATTTTGAAGGCTACGCTTCAATTCCTCGTGCTTTTTTTCAGACATCATGCCTCACTACTTTTGTTGAACCTAACCTCAACTTTTATTGAAAAATTAGGCACCTCTTTCAAAAAACACAAAACAAACGTAAACTTATTTTCTTATCATAATGCAACTCCTTATTTTTTTGTGCATTATACGTATGTCCCGTTGAAGTTTTAAGAAAAAATATGCTCCACCCTTTATTTAAATTAATGTCCTTCATTTTCGTTACACTAACCATTATAGCATTGGTCATTGATAACACACACTCTGTAATCACATCACATTGGACAACAACCCCCTTTAATAAAATTTTAACAAGCCTTCTGCAAACAGATATCTATCACCTTAATCAATCTCTATGCAAGGTAATGCCTGATTTTCTGTCCTCAATTTGCATTACTCTCACTTATTTACCCGCATGGTCTATCTTTGGTGCTTTAGCAATAGTATTTTGTATCTTAAATTACGAAAAACAAAAGCCTTTTCACAAAATATCATATACATATAACGAAGAGTACATTTGATCTTGAAAAAAACTTCTAGAGCTCTCTGTACTATACACAACAGGTATCGCTTAGAGCACCTCACCCTATTAAAACAACTGAAAATCATTTGATCATCAGAATGGATTAAAACGCTTTATTATAAATATATGCGCTCAGTTATAAATTATACGGGCTCACTTATGATTTCTATAGATAATGATAACATTACTTCATTTGTATCAATTTAATAAAAACTAGCGAATAAACCTAACTCCCATCTATAGAAAATTCTGTACAGAAAAAACTTAACATATTGAAGTTCATATATTTTTATGGATGTTCCTTTATACTCTACAAAAACTTTTCTTAATTTTAGTACTAGAAATCACATATAAAAAAACGTCTTCTAATATCAGCACTCCTTATAAAATTGGAACTTCTTGAAATTAATGAAGAAGCTTATAAAAATTATTCTACAAGTCTAACAAAATGCGTTAAACAAAAATCAATCTGTAAATAATTGCAATTGTAATAAAGAATATTTCGCATCTTACTCCCATTGTGACATCCACCCTATTACATCTAAAAAAATCCAAGAGACTATTAGCAGAAAAATTTTAAGCATCTTCTCTCTATTGAGAAAATGGTAAAATAACAGCTTCAGTCACACTCTGTTCTTTTAAATCTGAAAATCGTTTCGCTAAAACATCAACTTTTTTAGATATCTCATCCAAACTTTTCCATTGATCAGTTACCACTCGAGAAAGTTCCTCAATGAATTTTTCTTGGTAAACTAGCTTCATTTCTAGTTCTATCAGCCGATCTTCATCCGACATGATTTTTACTCCCTCTTAAATAAAAAAACGTGATTAATTTTATTAATCCTCCTCCCTTTTTCTTCCCATAAAAATGAGAAGTAACTTTTCAAATAATTCTACTCATCTTATTTGCACATTATAAAAGGTTTATGATGATCTTTATTTTCCCAATCACTTATACAACAAATTTCTTTCTTAAGAATCAGAAAATGTTTTTATCTTTACTAAGTTATCTTGACACCATTTTTCATCCTAAAGATCTACATTCCCAGCTTCTTAATTTAAGTGCTATCGTAAATTGGAAAGCATTTTATAGCATTAAGGTCAAAGAATACTTTCCTCTGACTTTTACATACTTCTCCTTCAAATTATTATCATATGTATAAATTATTGAAAAAATGCATTCTTGCTTTTATACGTACTTTTAGCTATTACCCTCAAATTAGTTTTGTTTCATTGACTTACAAACCTATGCCGCATTAGCTCAGTTGGTAGAGCACATCATTCGTAATGATGGGGTCGCTGGTTCGAATCCGGCATGCGGCACCATTTTTTCTCTTTAATATATTGAAATATATAATTTTTTATTTGATTTTCTATTTTTTAGACCACCTTTTAGTCCACCTCTTGTGGTTTATACAATTTTACTTAATTTGTTGTTATTTGCTCCGTATTTTTCTTTGGAGTAAAAGCTAGAATCTCTTTTTTTCTCCATCTCACTGCTCTTCCTAGCTTATAGGGTTGCGGAAACTCCCCTTGAAGCACCCAATTGCGAATCGTTGTGGTTGATACACTAAAAAGCTGTGCACATTCACCGGTTGTTACATATCTATCGCCATCATCAAATATCATCTCATTACCTTTCTATTTTTATATTACTTATTACCTAAATGGGTGGGGGTGCTGGGAGGAGAAAGCACCCCCATAGAGTCAAGCAGCTTTTGTCAAAATCTTTTGCATTTCTTGTTCTATCTCTGCTAAAAAGGCTTCGACCGCTTGATTAATCTCTTCAATTTGTTCTTCATCACGGTGAATGCGTTTGATTTTCATGCGTAAGTATGTTGATTACCTCGTAAAACGTGGGTCATAACTGATAAAATCACACCATTTTCGTCCCGTACAAGCCATTTGGAATTGCATTTGCGCGCTATATTCAGGCTTTATAGTGTCATCTATAAAGAAGCGTAAGTGGTTTGGTGATTGTGGACATTTGACTTCAACTAAACCGTCATCACCAACAAACCCATCAGGACTAGCACCAGCCATTTTGATTGTGGGATGTTGTATGAAACCACACTCTATGATCTCTGTATCATAAATAAATGCATATTCTTTCAAGGCATCTTCTTCATGTTCAATGTCCCATTGCATAGCCGGAGTTGGATAAGATTGGCTTACTTCACCAGTTAAACGTTCTGTTATAAGTTTGATTTTGTAGTCTTCATATTTGCTTGTAGGCATTCCCTTTGCTGTTTTACTCAGTAGGTTGTAAACGTTTGAAGCGGTGACTTTTCCCAAGCGGGCTTGAAACCACTCTGCTGTTCTTTGTTCCATTTCACACCGCCGTTTGTTGTTGAGTTGGTACATATTCAATATCTTGGATATGAATGTATTCTGCTTCTTGTATAGGAGCGTCTATTTTCTTTTGTGGTGAATGAGATTGCTCTGTTTTAGCTTTTTGCCTCTCTTGCAATATATCAAAAATTATTTTTGCTTTTTCATCAGGAATATCTTCAAGGCTCTCGACTTTTGCATAATCAAGTATCCTTGCTTCATTGGTTCCAGTTTCTTCAATTAATTCTTGGATTTGTATAAGCATGTCATGAGAAACAAGTTGTACTTGTGTGGTATTATTATTAATACGAGCCGCTTCATCTTCTTCATAAATGCCGGAAAAACCGAAAGCATAGCGTGCACATTGTATAGTTGCTTTATGACGTAACATACGTGCTGGATATTTTTTCCAAGGTTCACTTTTTTCTTGCACGCATTCATTTAAATATTCAGTGACTTCGATAGGGTTTTTAATGCCTTTAAGATGAATAGCACATTTAATGGCAATTAAACTCCCATCTTTATCGAGTTGATCTTGAAAAGTCATGCCATCAAATTTAGGATTAGATTTAATGATCTTAATCCATCCATCAATAGAGACAACAGGGATAATACCGCCGCCTTTTTTAGGGAACGCATAGATTTCTTTTGTTAATGGGTTTAATCCATAAGTATTTGCAACCGAGATAAAAGCAGCGAATTCTTCATTAGAGAAGTTATGATTGATACAAGTTTTGATAATTGTTTTACGAAATTCATCATGAGAAAATCCATATTTGCTTGCCATGGTTATTAAAGAAGAACTTGTCATTATTGTTTTCCTCCATTGCGCGCAACTCACCCGTGGCGTGAATCACGCATGTGTTAAAAGTTGGTTTGGTTGTTAGAGTTTGGATTTTATAGGCTGCATTATGTCTTCAGAAATTATGGTATCTACATAAGGCTCGTCTTTATACCCAGAGATAGTGATACAAAGTTCACCTAGATTGTGAGTATTTCTCACAACTAACTGTGCACACAAGGTAGGTTTAATTCCATATTTATACATGATTTATTTTTTCTCGTTTGTTGTGATACGGCTTTCTCCGCAGATCTCTGAATCTCCGTAAATTTTTGCGTCGCCATAAACTCTTGCATTGGGATAAACAATTGCATTTCCGTAAATCTGTGCGTTTTCAAAAATGCGACCACCACCATATACTCGGGCGTTATTATAAATTTTTGCATTGTCATAAATTTTTGAACCCCAAGTAACACAAGCATTATCATAGACCCAGCAATTGCCATCATGAGAGAGATTGCTTTCATTTTCTATAAAGCCCCCAAGGTCCCCAGCCTTAACATCATCAAAATCTCTTAAAGCACGAATGCGGTACAATGTATGGCAACTTACAATATCGGTGGTTTCATTAGTCAATTCGTATTTTTTTCCATGATTTATCCCCCTACCTTAAAATAGCGTCACTTCCATAAAATGCTGTATCGCCGGCTACTATGGCATTACCACGAACTTTTGCGTTATTATAAACTTCGGCATCATCATAAACCTTCGCATTTTCAGAGATATATGCATTTTGATAAATACAAGCATTGCCTCCAACCCAGCAATTATCATCATGGCTAAGATTCCATTCACTCTCTACCCNATCATAGACCCAGCAATTGCCATCATGAGAGAGATTGCTTTCATTTTCTATAAAGCCCCCAAGGTCCCCAGCCTTAACATCACCAAAATCTTTTAATGCACGTATGCGGTAAAGCGTAAGGTATCCATCAAACGGAATTGTTTCATCAGTAAGTTCGTATTTTTTCATCTGGTCTTTTCTCCAGTTGAGATTCTTTTATCGCCATCAATCCAGTCGTCCCAACATACACATGCATCACCGTAAATTTTTGCATGACCATAAACATGCGCATCACCGCAAACTTGCGCATTGCCGTAAACACGCGCCCTATCGTAAATGTGTGGCTCTTCGTAAACTTGTGCATTGCCATAAACTTCTGCATTATCAAAAACGCTAGGTTCACCGCAAATATATGCATCACCGTAAACTTCTGCATGACCGTAAATGCATGGTTCATCGAAAACTTCTGCTTTGCCATAAATACGAGAATTGCCGTAAACATGTGCATAACCGTAAACTTGTGCATTTTCGTAAACCTTAGCATTACCAAAAACCTTGGCATTACCATAGACTTTTGCATAATCCCCAATCCAGCAATTGCCATCATGACTTAGATTGTCTTCTTTTTGTATAAAACCGCCTAGGTCATCTGCTTTAACATCATCAAAATCCCTTAAANTCTTGAGACAGCACACCAATTCCTTTTGCTGTGACTTTTGCGCAAGGAATGACCTTTTCTATTCCATTTGCGGTTTGAAGTGTGATAGTTGGACAATCCATAAGTTTCTTTTGGATTTTGTCTTGATACGGTAGCAAATTTCCACCTGCTGCTCGTCTGTAAACCCAACCTTTTTGCTGTAAGAAGAGAATGAATTGTTTTGGTTGCATCTCGAGTATTTTAGCGGCTTCTGTAAGACCAAAGAGTCCATTATGACGCTGTAAGCTTTCAAGAGCCATGGCTTTTGGTGTTAAATCTTCAATGATGGTGTCTTTTTGATCTATTTGACCTTGTAGGTAA
>NZ_JBHIPC010000045.1:0-12453 GCF_042195765.1 Bartonella sp. AP3QHHD | reverse complement strand
TTTGCTATTCATTTCACGTATTCATCAAGATAAATGTACTACGTTCTTTAAAATATCAGAATGAGTATTTTGATAGGTTTTATAGATAGGTTTTGTAGGTTCTTAAACCCCCCAAAACCCCTTTTTATATATATTATAGATTGTATTTACGAATTGTATTTAATATAGGTTGTTTCTTTAAAACATTAACGCATTGAAATATAATAACTTTTATTTCTAATTAAAAAATAAAATAATACGTATAAAAAGCCCCCCCAAAACTCATAATGGGGAGTGCTTTGAAGAGTTCACTGTTATATTGTTAATGTTCTATAAGATTTCCAAATTGCCTCAGTGTGATGTTTTATGGCTTGTCACTAAGGGATTCCATTCATAGCGTATGGTAGGGCGACCGCCTTGTGAGCTCTTGTCTCCAGAGATTTCACGTATATAGTTACAACGGCATAAAAGCTCTAAAGCTTGCTTAACAGCTCCATTATCTTTGAAACATTTCCAATCACGTTTATAAATATCCCTTGTTGTAAAAACATCGGGTAAACAATCACAACGCTCGACAATTAATTTTGCCCCCTCTGTTGCTAAGCTATTCGCCGCCGCATAGAGCCTTTTGACATGACTTAACAAATATTTTTCCCATCGCAAGGCTCTTTCAAGGGTATCTCTATTGATTTCCAAACGCCCCCCTTCGGTTAATTCAAAAATTAATGCAAGACTTACTATGGTCTTAGGCATTTTCAAAAGATGCGCTTGTAAGCTTTCAGAAAGGTTATTCTCTTTGGCTTCTTTAAAAATCTTTTGCATCCATTCACGAAAGATCTCTTGAGCTTCAGCAGAAAAGCGCATCACAAGAGGGTGTTCTGGTGAACCAAGGGGGTTATTATAAAGAGAACGAAATGCCCCTTCATAAGTTTCCCATGCCTCTTGATTGGGCGGTCTATCAACCCATTTCCAATCTTTTGTCTCATCGGGAAAGACAAGCATTTGAAAGCGTTGTAAGAAACCATCATTGCCTTTGCCATATAAAACATTGCGTATAAAGGGGAGAATGCGAGAGGGTTGAATGCCCCCTATAATAGAGACGGTTGCATTGGGAATAAAAATGGTTCCCCGCCCAATCCGGTCATAAGTAAATTGACCATCTCCATTAAAAGCTTCCAAATAAAAGGAACGGTCTGTTTGATATTCCTTTCTTTCCATATCTGTTAAGAAACCGGATAATTCATCACGCACCATCAAGAGACCACGGGGGTTTTCTTTTAAAAGTTCCCCAAGCTTTTCAACGGTCACATCATTGACAATAAAACGGGAGACATCCTCATCACGCGCATTGTCTTTAGAGAGGGTTTCAGACAAAAGAGCATGGGCTGTTTCAAGATCTCCTTTTTTTATTGCTTTATGAGCTTGTTTTTTCTTTTCAGATTTGTCTAAAGTTTCAAGTATCTCTTCAATTTCTTGTCTCTCTTTCTGCTTTAGCCAGTTTTTATACCATTTCTTTTGGAGGCAAGTGATGGGAGCTAAAGCGGCTTGCATGGTAGGTGTTTTCATGGTTGAAGGTTGACCAATAAGAGCGCCCCAGAGATTAGGGACAATCTTCCAATCATCATGTTGTTTTGGAGCAATCCGCACGCCATTGCCAATGAGAGCAGCCAAGCCACACAAAGCAGCGACAGCCACAAAATCAAGAGGAGCTTGTTGACGGTTAGCAACGTCATAAACATAGCGACTTAAAGTTAAAGGCATTTGCGCAGCATGAAAAGGCTCGACGGGTAAGAGAGTATATTCAAGTGGTTTTAATTCCCCCCAACCGTTTTGTTGCAATGCTTGTTTATAAGGAATGGCTTCTAAACAAGTCTTATCATTTAAAGAGCCATTATCGTTATCATTGCATGAAACATTTTGATTGTTGGTATCTATAATATTGTTTTTATTCTCTCTCATTTATTTATACCTTTCAGTATCAAAACATCATTGAAATCTAGACCGTAGGGGGCTTGCATGATAAAAACCTCAAAGCCTTGTCTATAAGCGCGCGCAGCGAGGGTAAAACCTGCTTTATGACCAGCCTCATCGCCATCCATTGCAATGGTGAGACGGGCTTTTGTAGGAGGCAAATTCACATGCATCATGCCATGGGTTGAAAGGGACGCCCATAAATTCACGGGCTCTGTTAACAACCCAGACAGTAGAGCTAGACCGGTTTCAATGCCCTCACAAATGACCAGATGTTTTGGATTGGCTTGACTTAAATGCACAGCACCACCCATAACAGACCCTAACATGGCTTTTGCTGGTTTTTGATCTGTTTTGCAGCCATTGGCTTGTAAAAAGGTTCTATGAATGGCAAAGGAGCCAGCACCCTTAACAAGAGCAACCAACGCGGGCAGTGTAATCCCTAAAGGGTGTGGACATTTGTCGTAAAAGCGTAAATCTGTAGGCAAATCACATGTGATCCCCCGCATACGTAAATAGGTTTCTGCTAAAGTGTTTTTAATAGGTTGGCTTTGTTGCCAAATTGCTTTTGCTCTCTCTGCTTTCTGTTTTGCTCGTTTGAGATCAGCAGAAATCTGTTTTGATAAAGAAAGAGCGTGATCATAAGCTTTATCAAAAAAGGCTTGTTTTCCAAGCAAGCCAATTCTGATGAGCGCTTGTATGATCTCTCTAAAAGAGCAGCCAGCATAACAAGTGAGTAAAAGGCGCCCATCATGTCCATTGGTAAGGGATAAGCTAGGCAGCCTATCATCATGAGCAGGGCAACGGGCTGTTCCATAACGCCCATGCCAAACCCCACGCAAGGCACGTGTAATACCCTGCGCATTCTTAAAAGAACACATCATTTTAAATCCTATAACGTTGTGTCATAGGACGGATTGTGCTATCTCTAGATTGATGAGTTTGAGAAAGCCTTGTCCGTCCTTACGTGACAAGGTTTTTTTTATGCCGCGTCATTTTGACGTTGCTGTTTCGCTTGCTCGATGACATTCAAGAGATCCGATTGTAACCAACGGGATAAAAAACCAAATTTTAAGGGTTTTGGGAGAGAGCCATTGGTGACATGACGGCGGAAAGTTGAGACACTCATATGAAGCAATTTTGCACTTTCACGGTCTGTTAAAAGAATATCATTTTTGGTCATTTTAAAATCCTTTCATAATAAAAAATAGAACCAAATCATGCCTATTTATTAAGCACATTTTGGTTCATTTTTGAAGGTATTTTATTTATAGAAAACAATATTTTATCATATAAATTCTCATGTGATAATTTATGAGTCTAATTGAGAAAGAATGAGAGACAAGAGAGCTAAAGTTATCCACAGATAATGGGGTTATTCACCCCATATTTTAGGTTTGACCCGTGACATAAGCCGCCCATTTATCCATATAGACCCGACGCTGTTCTAGATAGTCAGTACGACGATAGGCACGCTCTACTTGCCCCCCGACCACATGCCCCAGAATAGTTTCAGCGACCTCATAGGGGGCATCGGTTGTTTCAGCAAGCCAATTGCGTAAACTAGAGCGAAAGCCATGCGGGCAGGCTTCAAGTCCAATACGTTTCATATATTGAGCCATACACCTATGCGCGAGGGGACCGCGACCTGTTGCAGAAAAGAAGAAATCATTGCGTGATAAAAGGCGCGCTTGTTTTAAAATGTCTAATGCTTCAGATGATAGAGGCACGCGAAACTCTTTTGTTGTATCACGCTTTCCTTTCATATTTTCAGCAGGGATAGTCCATATATCCCCATCAACTTGATCTTTATGGATATGACGTAAAGGGTTAGAGCGAACCCCTGTAAGGATAAGCAAACGCAAAGCCAGTTGTGTCATTGTTGTTGTTTCGCAAAGTGTTTTATAAAAAGCCGGAACCTTTCTCCAATCCATAGCTGGAAAATTTTGCGTTTTATGGCGTTGTTTGCCTAAGAGCGCGCGTGCTTTTTCTGTTGCTTGTAAATCAACATTCAAACCTAATGCAGCCGCATGTTTAAGACAAAGATTAAGACGTATCAATGCTTTCTCTGCTGTTGCAGCTTTTGTATGCCAAATAGGGGCAAGAGTATTGCGTATCTCTGTTTGAGTAATCTCTGAAACGGGTAGACAGCCTAATTTAGGGAGAATATAAAGACGTAAAGGTGAAAACCAATCACAAGCCTTACCATCATCTTTTAATTCAGCTTTCCGACTTTCAAAAGCATCTACGGCAATATCTTTTAAGTAATGAAGATTGCTTATTGCCTCACGCTTTTGTTTATTGCGTTCTTTAATGGGGTCACGCCCCTCACGTAAAACCGAACGCCACCCAGTTGCCAATTCACGGGCTTGTTTTAAAGAGACATCTCGCAACGCTCCCAAGCCCATTTCACGACGACGTCCGTGAAGGGTATACCGTAAAATCCATTGAGCACCTCCATCTTTACGCTTATGAAGTAACAAGCCAGCACCATCATTATATTTGCCAGCCCCCAATGTTGCGACAGATCTTGCATTAAGACGGTTCATAAGAGCCATTTTTTACTCCTTTCTTATATAAATTTGATCCACACATTCATCCCACTTGTTATGTGCAAATGAGTGGTTTTGATTGAAGCAATATAAACTGATTTAAAATGAGACAATCTTAGGTTATTCGGGACTCTCATTCAATATGAATAACGATATATTATCATTATAAATCAATGCCTTGTTTGTTTTATAAAACGCCTTTCGCGTGTGATGGTTATGTTGATAGTTTCTTGCAATTAAAGCCGCGTGATGAATGGTTTGATTCCGGCGACCTGTTTGTTAAAGATGGATCCGAATGCTATTACTGGATAGCCAGAGCCGTTAATGAATTTAAACACAATGGTAAGTTTATCCCAGTTCAACTGATTTCAAATGACATTATTAAGTATGCCGGATGTTTAAGACATTACTTTTCAAAAGCACAGAACGGCGATCTTTATCTCAACCTTGATATGTCGGCAAATAGTGAGCAGGTTAAAGTCATTACTAAACTATTGACTGATAAATGGTATCAGTATGCATTTAAAGTAAATATCAGAAAAATTGCCACGACAAATACAGGGAAAATAAAATGTACCATGTAGATAAAGCTCATGATATGAGCAGAGTGTATGTTAATCGTCGTGCAAATAATTATCTGTGCATTGTGAGCCATTCTTTTTATACCTATTTTTAGCTATTGATAGGCTTCATCGTTATTTGCCTGTATCGACGAGACGTACATCGAGAATGATATTGCAACGTGAAATGGCGAAGGTACTTTTTATCGATATATTTAAACGGATTTTGCCAGATGTAAAGATGTCACACAGTTCTGTGAGCCATGGACGGAGTAAAAGTATTATGTTGCTTAATAATGATCCGCGGATTCAGTCTGTCGGGGTTGATATCGAATTTATTGAGAAAAAAAACTACCGAGGCCATTTATGCTAGATTACTGTGAAAAATGCGCGGACTTTCCAGCAGGGCAGGTGCTGGATAATCGGCTATGCACCACAATATTTAGCTGCATGGAGAGCTTGTATAAGGCATTATGCGCCATCTCGGCGTGTACTTTTGATATAAATGATTATTTTTTAGTTGAACATGACAGGACGCGATGTGTTTTTCGGTACGTTGGGAATACATTTGTGTTTAAGGGGATGACGTTTATTTGTAACTGCTATTATCTTTGTCAATCTGTGATAACCGTTGTTTTGCTGGATGCATGTTTGCAATCAATTATTTTAGATGACTTCTTATATGAGGACGTAACCGTTTCTATACCCAGTTAGTTTTTAACGAGTTTATGGCAATGCCATAACTAGCTTCATTTAGAGAAATATGTGATGAATGATTTACTGGTAAATATCACCCCTGAGCACTATGAAAGGTATGCTACTGAAGGTACATCATCGTGGAATGCGTATTTGATATAAAGAATTCTGGAAGAAGCATCTGGTGTTACTTCTGCGAAGAAAAAAATTCTCGATATTGGCATGGGAACTGGCTACATGCTTTTCAAGCTTTACCGCTTCCAAAAACTCACAGACTATTCCTTTTACGGGTTTGATATTGATCCCCGTATGGTTCAGTTTTGTGTTAAAAAATGTACGGAGTTAAAATACCAGCATGCATTCAACATTATTGAAGACAGCGTCAGCAATTTACCGTTTCCCGATAACTCCTTTTCAATGATTTATGCCCGTTCCGTAATTCATCACTGGGCTGAACCTAAAAAAGGATTACAGGAGTTGTGCCGTGTTTTAGATCGCGGCGGTCGTATTATCATCCATGAACCCCTAGCTGATGCAGAAGAAACAGCACTGGGTGTTTTTAACCAATCACGTCGTGAATGCGGTGTGGCAGCTATGTTCACAGAAGAAAAATTTACATTAGCCGGTATCACCGATTTTTTATATGGCTGCGATCTTAGTGAGATGAGCTGGACAGTGGCATGTGGAGAAGGTCTAGCAGCTCTGGGTTGTGCAATTTTCATTAAAAAGGTCTGAGTTATCATGGATTATTTCTGTGCTGAAATGTATGCAAAAATGCAACCACGTATAACGGCAATAACTGGCTGCCATGCACTCGATTACATTGCTTTCCGCGATTTGGTTAGGATAAGTACACGCGTTTATTCGACCACTGGTGATAGTGGTTCTTTGACTCAAGTGGACTCTGCGGGTGAACACTTACCGATGCTGATTAGTGCTACAAGCGGCATCACTGGGGCGATGAAAATGGCCAACGTTCGTTTAAAATTCTGTAAGGAAGGGATCAGCTCATCAGAGCGCAATTTAATTCGTAACCTGCGCGCGCGGCAGGTTTTTTCCCCAGGGGATATTGTTGGCAACCTTTTTACGATTAATCTGTTTTCATCTTTACACTACTTGGCGTGTGAAATTTTAAAAAATTGCCGTGCACATGTTGTGCCGGTTGGCGATATTGCTCTGCTGCTGAAGAGTCATTTCGAGTTTCTGGCTGAAATACGGCTCTCGGTACTGTTTGGTGTGCCCAGCACCATCGTTCAGTTCGTTGAAGCCATGCTCAGCCTTGAGGTTCCACTGGCAATTAAAAAAGTGGTCTTTACCGGTGAATCGATGCTGAGCGTGCATGAAAACTATCTGCGCGAGATGCTGGGCGACGATCTGCGGATAATTGGTTTATATGGTTTGTCGGAGTGCGGTTTCATTGGTATGTCCGCCGAAGGGCGGCTTAATCGGTACCAGCTCTTCAGCGATGATTTCTTCTTTGAATATGAAGATAAGAGAGGGCTGCTAGTGACATCACTGGATCCCGATGCCTCGCGCAAACTTATCAGATATTCCGTGGGCGATATGGGCACATTATCCGTTGAAAATGGTGACCTCTATTTTGAAGGTATTAAACGCAATGCTATTGATTTTAATTTCATGGGAAATTTGATTAGCCATGAAAAAATATTCAAAATTATTAATCGACGGTTGCCCGATGTAATTGTTCAAATTGTATTGTCTTTATCCGCGGATAGACAAGAGATTATGGATATTAAAATCTGCTGCGAAGTATTTCACGACCTTGATTTGTCCGAACTAACTGAGGAAATCTATCATTTGCCGGATATTTATGAAGCCTATATGAAAAAGCGCGGACGTATTAATGTCACCATCGTCGAATATAGCGATTTGCTTTTCTCATCCAGAGGGAAATGCCTGCTAGTTTATGACGCAAGGGAGTCCTGTAATGCAACTTGATAATTTGTGTAATGAAATTGTATCAGGGAATTCGCATACGATAAATGTCAACATCAGGTTTTATAGCGTGTCACCGGAGCAGCAGGAGTAAATCATGTCAGATGATGTTATTGATAATTATGATTTAGATAATAACGCATTGTTTATTCGTGGATGTAATTTGATTGATATTGCCGATGAAAACCGTTATTTGCAGAACGCATGGTTTGTACTGACCGGCAACCTTTTTAATGAAGAACAGATGGATCTGCTGATTCAGAATACTAACGCCGAACTGCAAAAGACGGATCCTACAGCCAAACTGCAGGCGATGCATCAACTGATCAATGTATTGCCATCTTTGAGTTTAACGCAGCGATCTATGATGTTATTATCGCAAGTTGAGGTTTCGGCGGCTCAGGGTAAGGTCATGGCTCCCGTAAGCGACGGTGGTTGTCTTAAAATTATCTTGCTGATGCCGTGGATTATTGCATTGGCGTGCTCTTCCCAACAGTTTTCCGATTTGCCGGCGATCGAAAATTGCAATACCTTGGAGCTTGCTTTTTGGTTAGTATTAACTAGCAAGGAAGCTTCTTCCGACTGGGATATTGATGTGCTTTGCGGGTGCATGTCTCTACTGCTGGGCGGGTTTGGTATTGTGACACCCACAACCACCATGGTAAGATTTATTATCAGTACCAAGAGCGACGTCATTTCTGCACTAATCGGTGGGTTTTGTGCCATTGGCCCCGCGCATATGGGAGCCTGCAAATATGCTATCATGCGACTTTCTGGTGTCCTCCATGAGATTGAAGCCGGGAATCTTAAGGCAGCGGTAACGCATTATTGCAAAGACAAACCCTGGCCAAGGTTTGGTCACCCGATTATGCAATGGGATGTCCGGGTTTATTTCTTTTTTTCACGCTTTCAGGTGCCTATGTGCTCCTTCAGTTCGCTTGTGCGATCTATTTCGGACAATACAGGACTGCAACCCAATGTCGATTTTCTAATTGCAAGCATCATGAGCAAACATCGGGCTTCTCCTGAGCTGGGATTGTTGGCTTTTTTCGTTTGTCGTATGCCGATACTTCTCGCGCACTATCAAGCGCGGTTTAGCGCTCATTCCTTCGGTTTATCATCAAAGGATTTAAGAGAAAGATATAAAAAGGTCTCCCAATTATGGCTATAAAGCATCACACCGAGCCAAATTTCTTGGGTATATGTCAGAGTATCACCTTAACCACACCGATGCGTGCTTGCGGGCAAATCGATATTTCTCACTGGGAGTTAGCCCATAACTATTTGAAACAGGGCTTGTTACTCGAAGCCTTGCATCAGTTTTCAGTTCGATTCGCCACCATGGTGGCTAAAAACTCGGATCTCACTTATCGCTATCTCCCTGTTATGGTTGAACAGTTTTTCTCTACCACCCATTTTGATAGCGATCGGTTATGCGTTGAAGGACATATTGAACGCATTAATGAGGCCTACCGTATTCACTGTAAGGCTAGCACATATGACAATGGAAAGGCCGTTATTGCGCAGGCAATCATCATGGTCAGTAAAGTCTGCTTCCTTGGCTCGTGTTCTCAGAAAGTCGTTCTTCCATTACTAGGCGATTTATGTAAGATTTCCTCCATAACCGGAGATTCTTGTACTTTTTCCTTTAATGCGCATCACCCGCTTTTTGAGGAACATTTCCCCTCCCGCGCCGTATGTCCTGGTTCACTATTGATTGAGATGGTTCTGGCTTTAGCCACGCAGGGTAGTACGAAAAATATCGCATCTGTTGCGCTGAAAAAAGTAAAGTTCATTGAAGCAGTTTATCCGGGAGATACCTATCAGTTGACCATTAAACAGGATACAGAGTATGAACCGGGTGGCGTTTTTTATATTCATACGGAAACTAAAAAACGAAGCACTTGCGGTAAGTTTTCTATCAAATATAAAAAGGAGGATGCGTCATGTTTAACATAATAATCTCTTTTATTCCGTGGAGTATTTACTCCTGGGTTATCAATGGAAACGTTTTAACTCTGGTCGAACGCTCTCTCATCTTAACTGTGATTTTATTGTTCATTATTGCTGTGAATATTAAAATTGTCCGGCAGGGAGAACCCGTGATGATTACTAACATTCTGACAGTTATTGTCCTGTTTGTTAATTATTTCGCTGGATGGTCTACACTTTTACTGAACTACCCCACAGTTTTTTGCTATCTGTCACTTGCTCTGGTTTCATTGATTAGCTTGCTGGTAAAGAAACCCTTTACCATTTTTTATGCCAGTGCTGGTGTTTCTGAAGAAAAACGCAAACATATCCTATTTTATCTCATCAATAAATATATTACATGGATTTGGGTAATCATCTTTTTTGCCAATGGTCTTCTAGTGGCTTTTTTTACATGGACCCCCCAGATTTGGTTAATCACTATGGGTTTAATTTGTACTGGTATTCTTTTTTCTAAATATCTTCCTAACATCATGCAATATTTTTATCGCATCAAACATCATGGAGCATAATATGTCATTGTTTAACATTCTGACCGGAACCCCTTTATGGGCTTGGATTTTGCTTATTTTTCTCATTGCGAGGGGAATAATCGCATTGAAAGATAGGGAAACGAAGGTTTACCGCCTTTTTCTCTTGCCGTTAGTCTTTCTTTTTTTGGGCGCAAGCGATGTGATTAACCAGCTGGCTTTCCCACGCTGGGGAGCAATCGCAATGTTGGCAGGGCTGATGATCGGCTTTGGCGTTGGCTGGTTGCTCTGGCGTGCTACTGCGCGTTTAAAAATCAAAGAGGGAACGGATTTCATTATTCTGCCTGGTACGCCGTTGACGCTGACATTTATTCTTATCGCTTTTGTCATCAAATTCACATTGATTGTTTTTCTCAAGGTTGTACCTGATTTGAAATATGCATTTGATTTTAACCTTCTTTTTGGTCTTTTAAGTGGGTTTACTGGTGGTGTGTTGTGGGGCGGCACATTAAATTTATATATAGCATTTCGAAAGAATCCAAATTAATCCCTATACCATTAGCTGTGGGTGCTTCCCATTAGAACTATCTCAATAGAAGCTTATTCCTAACAACAACGCTGCATACAAATGCAGCGTTGCCTCGTAGTTTCAGATTTTTTTATCCCAGCGCGTGAAGAGGTGAGGGAAGTGATATATCTGACTATGCCCCCTTGGGGGAAGAGCGAGCCTAAAGGTTTAGAATGCTATGAGTTTGAGCTAGCTGGACTTTGAGCAGATGGTTTATCGCTCATGGGAAATCATTTTGTTTTACGATTCAAAAAGAGGATAGTGATGGTCTCATTGGCGTAGGTGGGCAAGAAAACTGTTAGCTTGGCAATGCGTCAACAATTTGTAGAACTATGTTGTGGGACCCCTACGCAAAGCCGTTGCTATGATGGCATGATGCTTTTGTCAAGCATTATGATATGGGGAGGAACCGGTGTTTAAGGGTGCAACTGCGGTCACTATACGATCCAGTAGCATTACGTTTTTACGTTTGAGTATTTAGGAGCGGTAGACTCTGTACAGGCTATGCGTGCAATATGTGAAGCACGCTTGTGGGAATCAGTGTGCCATTATTGCGTTGTGCATGCAACCCTCTAGCTAGTACTTCATTGGTAAGGTTGTTTTTTGAAGCTGATTAATTATCTGGGTGTTTTTTAAGAGAACGTTAGCACTGATGTATCGCGTGCCGTACCAAGAAATCTTCCAAAAAAAAATTATTAAAAATACTAAAAATATATGTGCAAGATGAACAAATGCTTGCTGAGGATATTGTATCAACGACTGTAGCTGCTTAAGGGCACATAATCTTGGGGGGCATAATGTTGTACAAAAAATCATGAAGTCCAAAAAACTCGTAAAGGTGCATTGCACTTCTCCTTTGAGAATTTGGCATCTCCTCTTAGCTTAATACGTTCTCATTATGATATAAACCCCTTGGTTCTCCTGAACACCCTCTTGTGATGCGTTTTTCTGCTGATGCTCAAGAGATCTTTCGTGAATGGATGCAAAAGATTTTTAAAGAAGCCAAAGAGAATAACCTTTCTGAAAGCTTACAAGCGCATCTTTTGAAAATGCCTAAGACCATAGTAAGTCTTGCATTGATTTTTGAATTAACCGAAGGGGGGCGTTTTGAAATCAATAAAGATGCCCTTCAAACAGCCTTGCGATGGGAAAAATATTTGTTAAGTCATGTCAAAAGGCTCTATGCGGCGGCGAATAGCTTAGCAACAGAGGGGACAAAATTGATTGTCGAGCCCTGTGATCATTTACCCGATGTTTTTACTTTACGTGATATTCATCAAAGAAGTTGGATCAGTTTAACAGATAATAGAGCCGTTAAGCAAGCTTTAGAGCTCTTATGTCGTTCCAATCATATTCGTCAAATAGCAAGTGAAAATAGCTCACAAGGTGGTCGCCCTACCATACGTTATGAATGGCACCCTTTCGTTAAAAACAACAGCATCAAACAATGAAGCCATTGTAATCTTTTGTTATTCTTAAAACCTTCAAAGATCTTATCGTACCAACAGAGGGTTTACAAAGTATCTTTGAGGGTTTTTGTTTTATAATTTTCTAAAGAAGAAACATACCGAGGTCCTTTTAAATCTTGTGTCAAAGATATCCAAAACACAACCTCTATAGGTTTTGACGGGGTTTTGAGTTTTGAGGGTTGCCCCTTTTAGATAAAAAAACGATAAAAAGTAAAAACGTTATTTTTCAATAGGTTAAGA
>NZ_JBHIPC010000044.1:0-5881 GCF_042195765.1 Bartonella sp. AP3QHHD | reverse complement strand
AAACGCCCCACCAAACGCATGCGACGAAGGTGAAGGCGTCATCCATATGGATGAGGAAGATATAAATTAGCAAAAATATCAAAAAATTATCAGGAGTTACTTGACAATGTGGCGACAATATGAATAATCGAATCAGGTGCCTCAAAAACACCTTAAAACATCTAGCGGATTGGTTGCCGAAATAATCAATCTTCTGAACATTAAAGATTTTGACTCATTATATGCCGTGGCATATAAAGGTCTTGTCGGGTGTGGTTATGCTATACAATACCCTTTTGGGAAAGGCATAACGACGGACTAGATGCCGTGTTTTTGAGCACCCGGCACTCTCTATTGAGTGTCAATCAAAAACTTTAACATCTAGGAGTTCATCATGAACACTCTTATAAAAATATCAGAACAAAATATTGGTCAAGAAACTGTTCAAACTGTTAACGCACGTGAATTGTATATATTTTTAGAAGTCAACTCTAAATTTGCAGATTGGATTGTACGCCGTATTAAAGAATATGGATTTTTGGAAAATCAAGATTATGGTTTTACGTTTCTCAAAAATGAGAAACGTAAAAATGTTATAAGTAAAGAATATCATCTCACCCTAGACATGGCAAAAGAGCTCTCAATGGTTGAACGCAATGAGAAAGGACGTCAAGCACGCCGTTATTTTATTGAGTGTGAAAAGAAACTAAGAAGCCAAGCGGTTGATTATTGTGATGATATACGTTTTGCTTTCCCAAAAGATTGGGATAAAATGTCTCCAACTAAAAAGGCTGTTTACATTTATGGACCTCTTCACATGCATCTTGTTAAAGCCTTTACACAAGTAGAAGAGAGCAAGCACTACAAAGCCGTAATCAAAGAAGCAAAACAGGTCTTAGAAAGATCTGTTTTGAAAGCTGCATAAGTAAAAAATATGCCTCCTTCCCCATCTTTAAAGGTGGGGAGTGGTTAATACACTAAAGTTACACGTGTGGAACGGGTCGTTCAAGAGGCTGTACAGCTAAACGAAAGCCCATGGTACGCAGTAAAGCATTCAAGCTGCGGAACTCTGGATTGCCTTTTTCTGAAAGTGTACGGTAAAGTTGGGTTGGGTTCAAGTTGGCTGCTTTAGCTACAGCTTGAACACCACCATAAGCTTTGGCCATTTGGCGTAGAGTTACAAGCAGTTCCCCCTGATCACCATCTGCTAGGATTGCATCAAGGGTAGCTGCTGCCAACTCAGGGTCATCATGGAATATTTCTGCCATTGCATCATCATGGCTACGATCTTTCATCTTTGCACTCCTTAATCTTCACGGTTTTGCCAATCGTACCAACAAGCACATGCACGAGTGATATCGGTGTCTTGTGTTTTTTTGGTACCACCGCATAATAACAATAATACAGTCTTTCCAGACTGAGCATAATAAATTCGGTAACCAGGACCAATATTCATACGCAGTTCATAGACACCATCACGAAGCGGCTTGAAATCGCCAAAATTTCCTTGCTCTAAACGATTAAGACGGCGAATAATTGCAGTTTTAGCCTGCACATCACGGAGCTTTCGCAGCCAATCAGCTATCAAGTCTTTGCCATCAGAGGTAAGGTAGTGACGTATTTCAAACATAATGTATATTCGTTTATAAACGAATATTTGTCAAGAGCGAAAGAAATTTATTTTTAGATTTTCACTCAGCCCCGCCTTGTGTGGGGCTTTTTTATGGAGAAGCATATGAGAACAATATCACCAGAAGGGCTAGCACTGATTAAACAATGGGAAGGCTTGCGTTTGAATGCCTATAAAGATGCCATTGGGGTGTGGACAATCGGTTATGGACATACAAACAATGCTGGAAAACCTTTTGTTCATAAAGGTATGGCAATCACTGAAAAACAAGCAGAAGAACTTCTTTGCCAAGACTTAAGACAATTTGAAAATGCCGTTGAACAAGCCGTTCAAGTTTCTTTAACCGATGAACAATTCGCGGCTTTAGTCTCCTTTTGCTATAATGTAGGAACAACAGCCTTTTGTAACTCGACACTGTTAAAAAAGCTCAATCAAGGTGAATATGAAGCTGTCCCTGCAGAGCTACAGAAATGGACCAAAGCAGGCGGAAAGCGTCTTGAAGGTCTCGCACACCGGCGTGCAGCAGAAGCAGGCTTGTGGGCGAAAGGTGCTTTTGTTTCCTCTAACTACCAAACCGTAGAAACGCAAGCACCAACAGGGCTTTTTAAAGCTGAAGCTCTTGCACCAGTTATTGGTTCTTTTTCAGGGCTTGGAGGCTTATTAGCAGGCAATGGTCCAGTGCAATGGGCGCTCGCCACTATCATGGTTTTAGCCGCATGTGCTGGCATTTTCTTTGTTGCTAAACGTTTTCAGGAACACCGTTTATGATCTTATGGATGAAAAGAAATCTACTGTTAATAGGCGCGGCTCTAGCCGCTTTTTTTATGGCTTTGGCAAAAGCTTTTACTCTTGGGAAAAAGGCAGAACAGCAAAAGCAAACAGAAAAAACCTTAAAGGCAGCAACAACACGGCTGGAGGTGGAAAATGAAGTTAATCAGAAAAGTGATGCTGATGTGCATGCTGCTCTCTCTGACTGGTTGCGCGACAAATAAATATGCTTCTTCTTGTATTGGCTGGTTGCCAATTTATTTAAGCCGGAAAGATCTGAACACCATCAGTTCAAACTTAGCAAGAGAGATCTTAAAGCACAATAATCTAGGTGAACACGTGTGTGGGTGGAAACATGGCTAGAAAAAAAACACAAGACGATATAGAGCTTACAGAAGCAGAAAAAGAAATACTTCAAGAAATCATCATGACCTACAAAAGTATAAAAGTGATGTCTCGTTATACGAAATGGATTGTACTCATTATACTCTTATTAGCGCTTGATTTTTCACGTATTATAGATGCATTAGTAAGTATTTTTACACAAAAACCAAATATCCAACTCTAAACATACTCTGAGACGCGCGAAATTCTTTAGAAAATGATTTCTTAATTTTGCTCGTCTCATGGAGGCGATAGAGAATGTCTTCGCCCATTTAAAATAGTGGTTCTCAAAGAGTTAAACACACCAAACCTTTCCTTAAAATATGAAATTGACTGACAGCAATCAAACTTTCAAAGCTTGTAGAGAGAACAAATTTTGTTTATGAAAGCAGCTAAGCCACGTTACAAAGTGATGTTATATTCTGTTCTAATGATTGTGGAATTTTGATCTTTGGTGAGAAAATCATCAGTTCTTGAGCTTGTCTCTTATTTTGTAGAGAATACCGTATATTAAATTCTATTTTAGGATATTGATTGTACAAGAATTTAATTTCTTCTACGTTGTCATAAGTAATTAACCAAAGCGCATTCACATGTTTAGAAATGATACTTTCTAAATCGCAATGATCTTTAGCTTTATAAAATGAAGTATACAGCTCTTTTCCTTTTTTAAAATAAGGAGGGTCCATATAAAAAAAGGTGTTTTCATCAGTTCCATAACGCAGCAAAAATTCCTGTGCATTTAAACGAGTTAAATATATCCTATCTTTTTGTACACTTATATTTCTAATCCGGCTAATTAAGTCCCTTTTGTTGAATCTACAGTTTATTTTGTAACTCCCAACTTGTTGTTTTCCTCCAATAGGACCAGCATTTTTAATGATTCCAGATCTGTTTGTGCGATTCAAAAAAAATGCAGCAAACCCAACGCTAAGCACGTCTGCGTTTTCAGGAGAAATTTCTTTTTGTTTATACCACTCTTCTAAGTTAATGGTCGTTGTATTGATTTTTTCTATTAATTCTTCTGTCTTGTGCAAAACACAATACCAAAAACTCCAAATAAACGGATCAATATCATTAATGTAGATATCTTTAACATCGTTATTTAAAAGAAAATTTAGAGCCAATCCGCCCCCACCAGCAAAAGGCTCACGATAAGAACATCCATTTAATCCATTTTTCTCAAAAATTTCTTTGATTCTTCCATAGAGTACAGCCTTGCCACCAGGATACCTTAATGGAGAATAATTATAAGCCATCTCTGTAAACCTTACAGTATTAAAACAAAGCCATGTTATCATATTTTGTTCATATTGGCCAGCAATGGCTAAAGCATTTGACGAGCATTCTGCAATTTTTTGTCATACACTTCATTGATTAATTGCATTAACACTGGCTTTAATACTTGTATATCACTGAGAACCTCTAGATAACTCAAGGGTGCTGAACGGAAGGCATGTTTAGCTGTATTGGCTTGCATTCTAACCTTCGCTAGAGTGTCTAAAATAGCTTTCTCATTTTCATTTATATACTGTGTATCGTCAAGTTCGGTTTTTAATAATCGACAATACTTTGAAAACTTATCCTTTAAAAAATTATCAAAAGATTTGTTTTCTCGGCCTAAAAAGCCTGTCAGCCCTTCGAATAAACAACTAAACGCTATATACACAAGAGGTGTATCAGCGTCAGTACCTAATTTTTTTACTGAAGAATATATACTGATGGGTTTTATAATACCTAATTTCTGCAACTGATCTGCAATTTCTTCATCATAAATGCGGCGAAATAATTTTTGTTTTGGATAATTTCCATCTTTATTCGCATCGCTTGTAGGTAGATTATCTTTTCTTTTAGAATACTCTGTTTCTTTTTTATCCTTGCCTTTTCTAGCAAGCTTTTTAGAAGAACTAAATAAATTAGTTAGATTAGAAGAATCAAATGATTTAGTTAGACCAAATTTGCGAGATAAGATTTCAAAATATTTTTCTATATCTTTTCTATTATTGCAAGAACGAGAATTTATCTTTTTTTTAAGTATATCTTGTACAAATTGTTTCAAAAAATTATCAAGTGCAGAATTTTCTTCATATGAACATGAAAAGATGAGCTTGTCCTCCAACTGATTATAATAAATTCCAGTATACTCAAAAAAAGTTGTTTTAGAAATCAAACGTGTGACAGTCGTTATCTCATAATCTAATGAAGGATCCTCCAACAGATGATTCAATAATAGGTATGCAAATCTATTCGGATTGTCTGGCGAATAACGTGACTTTTGTATAGCATTCCATGGCTTCACACCTTTTCCATTATTTTGACCTAAATGCTTTATCTCCATCCAGTGATTTGCTTCTTTTATGTCAGAAGCAATAGCACATTCTACAGAAGTTATGTGAATTTTACGGTCAGCACTATATTTAGCGATCTTTTTACCTAGATGCTCTGGAGCTAGACTTGGATTATCAAGAAGTTTGAGCGCAGCAAGCCGCCGATTACCTTCTTTAACAACGTACTTCTCTCCATCTTGTATTACCATAAGCTTTTCAAATGGAGACAACCCGTTTTCAGCAATATCTTCGGCCAATTCCAAAATTTTTTCTGTAATACAAAGAAAATTTATAGCATCCTTTTCACTTGTGAATCTGGGAATTCTAGGATTTTCTAGATCAAGTTTAAGTGTTTTTAAAGAAAATTCTTTAGTGTTTATCATTACTCTTAACCAACAATACAAAATATCGAATCATAATATTAACATGGTAAACTGACAAATATTCTATATTAAAGTCTACTTTATATATGAATCACACTTTGGAATCTCTCTTTAATCTTCTCTAGCTAAAAGGCGAGTAATGTTTTAAACATCGTCCAACTTTTTCCTTTTATTTCAAAGTGAAGTAAACGTAAATGCTGCAAAAGAATCCAGTTCAGGCACTTACATCATTTGAGAAAAATTTCTGAGAAAAGACTCTCTATTTTTAATTTTGTCAAGCCTTTCCTGATATAAAAGACGCCCATTGTTCCAAGAGAACATGTCGCTGTTCTAAAAAATCCGTTCGCATGTAGGCTTTCGTCACTGAACTCCCAACTGTATGTGCAAGAACAGTTTCGGCAATCTCAAAT
>NZ_JBHIPC010000043.1:0-1260 GCF_042195765.1 Bartonella sp. AP3QHHD | reverse complement strand
GGTCATCAGTTCCAACCTTGCAAGAGATATTTTGAAGCATAACAAGCAGGGAGCCCATTTATGTGGTTGGAAAGATGGTCAAGAAACGAAGCAGCAAAGATAAAGATCTTACAGAAACAGAACAACAGCTCCTTCACGAGATGATAGAGACCTATCAAGGCTTAAAGATGATGTCACGCATCATGAAATTGATTGCCTTCATTCTCTTTATGTTTGTAATAGATTTTTCCCGTTGCGTGGACGCCATAGAGAATAGCTTCTCACATCTTAAAAGATGGATAACAAAAAGTTAGATATCAAATCTCTCCTTTAAAAATATGATGAAACAAGAATTTACACAAACATTGTTTGCGTGGATGGGTGGTAAACACTATCTGCGTAAGAAAATTATACCGATTTTAAATAATATTGACCACGAAACCTATGTTGAACCGTTTTTAGGCTCTGGTGTTATTTTCCTAAATAAAGAACCAGCAAAATATTCCGTTATTAATGATTTGAATGGAGAGATCACGAATCTGTTTCAATGCGTTCAAAATGACTTTGATGATTTAGCCAAACGACTAGAATGGTTTGTTTGTTCAAGACAGTTGTTTTTTGAACTTGCGGCGATTGAACCAGAAAGCCTTTCCAAAGTTGAAAGAGCCGCCCGTTTTTTGTTTCTCCAACGTTGTGTGATGTATGGGAAAAAAGATTATGTCTCTTTTAGTTTTGGAAGGAAAAAGCCTATAGCATTTAATCCCGAAAAGCTGTTATCAAGGATGAGACGTGTTAGACAGAAGCTTCTTGATACAACAATCTTAAATTTGTCGTGGGAACGGGTTATCGAGCTATTTGATGCACCCGACAGTTTATTTTACCTAGACCCGCCTTATCTTGTGAAGAAGAAGTGTTATAGCTCTGGGAATTTTGTTGAAGATGATTTTGTGAGTATGGCAAAAGTTCTCAAAAGCATACAAGGCAAATTTGTCTTGAGTCTAAATGATTGTGATGCGGTTCGAGAGATCTTTAAGGATTTTGACTTTTTAGAATTAGAGACCCTTTGGACCTCTGGTTTTGCTAAAAAACCACCCCGAAAAGAACTCTTGATTCGTAATAATTGAAGAAAATCATAAAAAGATTTGTTAGAATCAGAAGAAATATTTCTTCTCTAATAGGACTTTTTATATGGTTACATCTTTTGGTAAAATTTTACGGAAACTTCGCATTGATCACTCCGAACGCCTCTTAGATATGGCTAAGAAATTAGACATATCTGTA
>NZ_JBHIPC010000042.1:0-4335 GCF_042195765.1 Bartonella sp. AP3QHHD | reverse complement strand
AAAAAAAACGTTTTGCTTGTCATTTGCTTCAGCAAAATTATTAACATGTTGTTTTGTATTATTTTTTGCTTGTGCACCTTTTTTACCAGCCTCACTACGAACTTGCGATATGTGCTCTTTTTTATCAGCAAAATCGTTCAGCTCTTCTTCAACGCGCGTATTCCACAATCCATTATCTGTCTCAACAAGTTTATCATTCCTCATTAAGTATTCGACAATAGCTGCAAATTTTTTCTGCGAACAATTGCAAGCACGTGCAAGCGTTTCAAAATCTTCTTTAATTGGTGCTTTTTTATCGTACATGCGAACGAGAAGCGTCATATAAGCGCCCCTTTGCTCTAACGTCATTCCATCTGTACCACTTATCCAGTCATACAAATGGAATCTTATCCATGGCATACCATTAGACATGCGCATCCCCTTTTTTTATTAAATATAAATGAGTGATCATAATCCCCCCCTTAAAGCTGTTGCGTATTTATGCGTGCGCATGGTGACGCGTAATCTATTTATTTGATCTCTTTATTTAATGCCTGTTTAAGAATGTGAATGGTGCTGTTGATGTTCATTACTATCTGTAGGAGCAGCAATAAAAGCAGAACTAGAGCTAGAACTATCCTTCAACTTTTGCAGCTTTAAATAACTATTTAAAGATAGTCCTTTGCCTTGTTCCCAACGACAAACAGAGGCTTGCTTAACGCCTAAAATGTCTGCTAATTCTTTTTGTGTTAGCGATAAACACTTTCGGATAGATTTAATCTTGAATTTTTCCTCTGTGTCCATTTGAGTTAAGTCCTTTATTTTAACCATATACGCAATTGTATAGAGTTAATTAAAAAAAACAATAGATTTTTTTAATTTTAAAATCATAAGTAACTAATTATGACGAAAAATATCATTGCGACATTGCAAGTATTGCAATCTGAGTTTGGTCTTAATCAAAAAGATCTTGCCGATAGATTAAATGTAACCCAAGCGACCGTGTCAAGATGGTTAGGAAGTGAATCAGATCCCAGAGGTTCACACAGAGACTCAATTCTAGAACTTTATAAAAGCTTAAAAGGTTATAATCAAATTACTACAGTTGTTCCTGTCATGGGATATGTAGGAGCAGGATTAGAGATTGATACCGATGTTGAGCAAATCCCAGAAGATGGGCTTGAAACAATCGAAATACCATTTGATTTGCCTTTTGAAACAATAGGATTCATGGTTCGTGGAGATTCTATGTATCCCGTATATAAAGATGGTGATTTAATCGTAGTTAAACATCTGCAAACAAAGCCAATGAGCGATTATTACGGTGATGAAGTTGTCGTTCTAACAGAAGATAATAGGCGTTTCATCAAACAAATTACTCGCTCTTCAGAGGGCATTGTACTCAAATCATGGAATGCGCTACCTATTAAAAATGCAAAGATAAAATGGGTTGGAGAAATAGTTGCAATATTACCGCGCAAATCCTATCGTCTACTTATGAAGTAATCCCAATAAAGTTTTTGATTCTATTGCTTGTGAAGATGGCATTTAAGTGAAAATGCAAAAAAAAATGAAATATATGCGATTTTTTGCTTGCTTATATTTATACATTTACGTATAAGTAATTATACAAACCACGCACAAACAATCGCCAAGAGGCGTTAGGGAGGAAAAATTATGGAAAATCCAATTCTTATAAATTCCAATGAAATTTTATTAGTTACCTACGATAAAGATCAACACATTGCAGAGTCTGGACCACTTGATGCAAGTCAAATTCTAAGCATTGTTGATGAGGTAGATGATGCAATCCAAATCTTTCGTATAAATCCCTCTGAGAATAATTGTGAAGATATCTCTGAAGAGATTGCAGACGCATATGTAGAAAAAAATATTGAACATCTCCATGAGGATAGTGAGGTTCATGACTTTGTACGTGAAAGTGATGCTTACCACGATCTTTTATCTGATTTAGCAGACGAAAAATATAATGATGAGATTTACGGTACTTACGAACAACAACACCGTTTGCGTCCTTGTGATGTGCTTTAAATTCTAAAGGGCGCATTTAAAAGCGCCCCCTTTTCCCCATCAATAATTGATTAGAGTAAACTTATGAACACACATGATAATGATAGTGAAGGATATCTCATACCTGAAAACGAGGTAGACAACAAAATTGGTTATGTCCAAATGGTCAATGCCCATGTAATGCATAGGTACTTACATTTGAAACAAGATTTTTCCACTTGGTTTAATGATTGTGTTGAAAAGCTTGATCTAAAAGAAGGCGTGGATTTTGTTTTTACAAAACAAGAATGGAACAGACAGAAGATTTGTCCAAAATCTGAAATAGAAACAGATAAAACTGATAATCATTACTTCAAAATTCACGCAGCAAGGAAAATTGCTCAAGCAGAACGTCATAGAAACTATGGCAGAATATTATATCAAACCTTGTGTTTTTCTTAATTAAGGGGGGTGATGATGCAAAACTTTATTACAATATCTGAAAACAATTTTCAAAACACAACTGTTCCAACCATGTCTAGTCGTGAAATTGCAGAGTTATGTGGTAAGCAACATGCGCATATTATGCGTGATATTCGGCAAATGTTAGGAGAATTATATCCTGAAGGGGGTCAATCCAAATTTGGATCCACCTATTTAGATAAACAGGGTAAGCCCCAAAACTGTTACAACCTCCCTAAGCGTGAATGCCTTATCTTAGTTTCTGGTTACAGCATGACATTACGTGCTAGGATTATAGACCGTTGGCAAGAATTGGAAAAGCAAGCAGTAACACCACAAATCGACTATTCAAGTCCAAAGGCTATGATTGGCTTTTTGAATTACCTACAAGGTCAAATAGATCAAAAAGACACCATCATTGAAGATTTAACACCAAAAGCCATGGCTCTTGAAAGCTTACAACGTCATGACGGACTGTTTAGTCTTACAGAAACCGCTAAAATACTCGAGATGCAACCAAAACAATTCATTCAATTCTTACAGCAAAAAGGTTGGGTTTACAGACGAGCAGCAGGTGGAAATTTGCTTCCTTATCAAGACAAAATCCAAAAGAAACTTATGGATTGTCCAACCATCACACTTCAAACCGCAAATGGAATAGAAAAGGTCATTCCTTGCGCAAAAGTCACAGCAAAAGGAATTGGTGTGCTGTCTCAAGAGCTTAAAAGACAAAGCATGCATTAAGAGGAGGTTATCATGATAAAAAAGAAATACGAACTGACAGACGCAACAATCGAAGTTAATGGCAGAACTCTCCACCGCATTCGCGCCTTACGAGACTTTGGAAACGTCGAGAAAGGCGATTTAGGGGGGTTTATAGAGCATGAGGGCAATTTAAGTCACGAAGGGGATTGCTGGGTTGGTGATAATGCATGGGTTTATGAAGGCGCCCGTGTTTATGATGATGCACAAATTTCTGATAATGTTCAAGTTTTTGGTAATGCAGAAGTTTACGAGGGTATACATTTTTATGGATATATAGAAGTTTACGGTGATGTACGTGTTTTTGGTAACTGCGATGCTATATACATTACCAATGATGCAGGTGCTTATGGGTATGTTGATAATACTGACCTCACCTCAACTAGAGAACAAACCAAATGAAAAAATACGACCGACTAATCTTATAGTATCTCTATAAGCCGTTTCTAACACCGAAAAACCAACTTTTAAACACCAGCGTGATTCACGCCACGGGGGAATTGCGCTCAAATAGGAGGAAATCAAGATGAGTAAACAAAACACTAACCTAACAGAAATTGAAGAAACGCATCACTTAGCGGTTAAACAAACTGCTATGGAACGTATTTTAAACAGAGCCTTAGAAAATGACGTCGATATGGATCGTCTCGAGCGTCTCATTGCCTTACGAGAAAAAGAAATAGAACGACAAAACTACGAAAGATTTGCCAGTGATCTTTCGAATATGCAAATAGAATATCAAAAAATACAAAAAAACTCTACAAACACCCATACAAACAGCCAATATGCAACCCTTGACCAGTACATTGATGCTGTAAAAAACACTCTTGCAAAACACCGATTTGCTTTGTTTTCTCGTATCAAAGAACAGAGTTCAGACAATATAATTATAGAAATGACTTTGACGCATCCGTCTGGAAATAAAATCTCAACAGAAGGAAAGTTTCCTTATGACACTAAAGGATGCAAATCAAATATACAATCGGTTGGTTCTGCAATCACATACGCACGCAGATATCTGTTAGGCATGCTTCTTAATGTCGTGAGTGAAGATGATGATACAGATGGAAACCCGCCTATTAAAAAGGCTTTTCCACAACAGATCAATGAAATCAGAAGACT
>NZ_JBHIPC010000041.1:0-2055 GCF_042195765.1 Bartonella sp. AP3QHHD | reverse complement strand
TCATCCGTTGCATTGTAGACTTCTTGCGTGTCTGGTTTACCAGAACCTATATGCAATGTTTGGTAGTGATCGTCTGTTGGTTTCTCAAAAACAATGGAGCTGTTATCGAGATTAAGCGTGGAAATATCAGAACGAGATCTTTGAGCGATATCAAGCAGATTGCCATCATCATCTTTTTCGTTTGTGCTGGTTTTCAACGTCCATGTTGTCTTATTTTTTAGATCAAAGTGCACATTTCTGTCTTTAGCAATATTTGCTCTGCCCTCTAGAATAGACTGATCTGCGCTTAAGGTGAAGGTGCCGTTGGAGATCGCTTTAACCTCTTTACCATCCCACCACTCTTTATCTTTCCATGACATTTTGTCCCAAAAAATGCCATCTCCTAATAATACGTCAGCATGAATTTTTGAATCTTTAAGATTGAGCGTACCGATTGACAATTCTTGAGTATCTTCAATGTTATCGTTAGTGAGAGCCCCAACGAGAACTCCTGTACCATTTTCAACGTGAATATCTGCATTGGTTAAATTAATTTCACTACTTGGATGTTTTTTTGAATCATCTGATTCATCGAGTTTGGTACCAAAGAGATCTAAGAACTGTACGCCGCTAACTCCTGCTGTTAAAGAAACATCTGTGAGATCAATATGTCCACCATATGCTACGACTAGTGCAATTTTTTTTGCTTCTATTTGGTTTTCTATGGCATTCTGTGCTGCTTCAATATCATCATTAATCATCTTAATTGTGCTATTATTTCCTGCGGTAAGAGCAACATCAAAATTTTGAATGGTTGTTTTACCATTTAATTCGATAGCACTATCAGGCTCCGCAACGTTTACACCAACGGTTATTTTTTTACTTTCACCACCGGTTATTGTTAAATCTCCGCTAATGATTTTACTCCCACCATCTGCATAAAAACCTTCATCAACATTTTTAATAGATGTTTTGCCCGTTAACGTAATTTCACTCCCTGCGTCCGTTGTCCATACACCAGAGCGGCTTTTGTCGGTGTCTTGATCAATTGTTTCACCACCGACTACGGTTAAATTTTCACTGGTAATTTTACCACCATTAACTGCTCCAAGACCGTTCAAAGTATTGTTAATTGTTGTATCGCCATGCAATTCAATTGTGCTATCAGGACCAAAGGACTCTACACCGGTTCCTTTGCCATCTGTTGTTAAAGCAACATTCGTGGCATCAATTTGTCCACCTTTTTCTGCAAATAATGCAGTTTGTGTATTCCCTATTGTTGTTACTTTTCCTCCTGCCATTGTGATCTTAGATCCTGAACCATCTGCACGGAGTCCATTACCACTAGATGATGCGACTGTAACATTGTTGTTTAAAGCAATGGTGCTGCCACTCTCTGCGTTAATCCCTATATCGTTTCCAACAAATGATCCTCCTGATATTTTGATTTTAGAATGATCCATTGCATATACGCCGAATTTTGCATTTGTAATGTGTACATTTTTTAAAGTGACATTGCTTGCTTGGGAATTTAATCCTGTAAACACCACTGTTTCATCTTTTTGACTGCTCGATATTGTCACATCTTCCAACTTATTTTCATTGTTTTTACTGTCATAAAAGGTAGCACCAACTGTAGAAGTTGTAATAGTTCCTCCGGTCATTTTAATTATAGCATTTTTTTCTGCATAAAGCCCAAGAAAAGCATGATCAATTTCTGTTCCGTGCAATTCGATCATACTATTAGGTCCGCTGGCATTTGCACCAGCTCCACCACCTGTGGCTACTGAGAGAGAAACATCTGTAACATTAATATGTCCACCGTTTTCAGCAGTTAATGCTGCATAAATTCCTCCTTTAACTTTTCCTTTCGTCATTTTGATGGTGCCATTGTCTTTTGCCCGGAGCCCAGTGTTATCAGATGATGTAATTTTAGAATCATTTATAGTGATTGTGCTGCCGTTTTGCGCAAATATTGTTGCTTGTTTTGAATCAAATGAACCTCCAGAGACTGTTATTGTGGAGTTATTATTAGCAAATATGCCTGTTGTCGCTTTAGTGACGGTTACATTGTTT
>NZ_JBHIPC010000040.1:0-49438 GCF_042195765.1 Bartonella sp. AP3QHHD | reverse complement strand
TCGTTTTGCTATTCGTGAAGGTGGTCGTACTGTTGGTGCCGGTATCGTCTCTAAGATCATTGAATAAATAATGCTTGTTGAGTGCTTTGATTATTGAAGGCACTTTGTATAACAGGGAAATAAAGAGCATGAACAGTCAGAATATTCGCATTCGCTTGAAAGCGTTTGATCATAGAATTCTTGATACGTCGACGCGTGAGATCGTATCGACTGCTAAACGTACCGGTGCAAATGTCCGTGGTCCCATTCCGCTTCCGACGCGGATTGAGAAGTTTACGGTCAATCGTGGACCGCATATCGATAAGAAAAGTCGTGAGCAGTTTGAGATGCGAACACATAAGCGTCTTCTTGACATTGTTGATCCAACGCCGCAAACAGTGGATGCGCTTATGAAGCTCGATCTTTCTGCTGGTGTGGATGTAGAAATTAAGCTCTGAGGTTTGAGGACAGAAGGAACAGACCCGATGCGTTCAGGTGTAATAGCACAGAAGCTGGGCATGACCCGTATTTATAATGATGCTGGTGAGCATGTGCCGGTGACGGTACTTCGTTTGGAGAATTGTCAAGTCGTTGCTCAGCGTACAGTTGAAAAGAATGGTTATACTGCTGTTCAATTAGGTGTAGGCTTTGCTAAGGTTAAGAATACTTCACAAGCTCTTCGTGGACATTTTGCTAAGGCTTCTGTTGAGCCTAAAGCCAAAATAGCAGAGTTTCGTGTGAGTCCCGACAATCTTCTTGATGTTGGTACTGAGATTACAGTGGAACATTTTGTTCCAGGACAAAGAGTTGATGTGACTGGTACCAGTATTGGTAAGGGGTTTGCTGGTGTTATGAAACGACATAACTTTGGTGGGCATCGTGCTTCTCATGGTAATTCGATTACACATCGTGCTCATGGTTCTACAGGGCAGTGCCAAGATCCTGGTAAAGTTTTTAAAGGTAAAAAAATGGCTGGCCATATGGGGCAAGTGCGTGTAACAACACAGAATATTGAAGTTATTTCCACTGATAGTGAGCGTGGTTTAATTTTAGTGCGTGGTGCTGTTTCTGGTTCTAAAGGTTCTTGGATTTTGATACGGGATGCTGTGAAGAAGCGTCTTCCTGATAATGCTCCAAAGCCTGCTGGTATTCGCCGTCTTGTGAAGGAGAAAGCGGAAATGGTTACTCCGGTGACGGAAACCTCTGAGGTTGAGGGAGCCTAATAATGGATCTTGTAATTAAAACTCTTGATGGTAATGAAGCTGGCAAATTAAAGGTTTCTGAAGCTATTTTTGATCTTGTTCCGCGTGAGGATATTTTGCAACGTGTTGTTCGTTGGCAGCTTGCACGTCGTCAGCAGGGAAGTCATCAATCCCAAGGTCGTTCTGATGTGTCGCGAACAGGGGCAAAAATGTTTAAACAGAAAGGAACTGGGCGTGCTCGACATTCATCTGCACGTGCACCGCAGTTTAGGGGTGGGGGTAAGGCACATGGACCGGTGGTTCGTAGCCATGCGCATGATCTTCCTAAAAAGATTCGTGCTCTTGGGTTACGTCTTGCTTTATCTGCAAAATTAAAAGCAAAAGATTTAATTATTGTGGATGAGTTGACTGTTAAGGATGCTAAAACGAAAATGCTTGTTTCTCATTTTTCTAAGCTTGGATTTAATAACGCTCTCTTGATTGATGGTAAAGAGATTGATATTAACTTTTTTCGTGCAGCCTCTAATATCCCTAATATTGACATTTTGCCTATTCAGGGAATTAATGTTTATGATATTTTGCGTCGCAGCAAACTTGTTTTATCAAAAGCAGCTGTTGAGGCTCTTGAGGAGCGTTTTAAATGACAGATCTTCGCCATTATGATATAATTATTAGTCCAGTTATTACTGAAAAGGCGACTATGATTTCTGAATATAATCAAGTTGCTTTTAATGTCGCGCCGAAAGCGACGAAGCCTGAGATTAAGGCTGCTATTGAAGCGCTTTTTAGCGTAAAAGTTAAAGCAGTTAACACGATAGTCCGTAAGGGTAAAGTGAAGCGTTTCAAAGGTATAGTTGGTCGGCAGAGTGATGTCAAAAAAGCGATCGTAACTCTGGCCAGTGGTCAGACTATCGACGTTTCGACAGGTCTTTAAGAGGCTCGGAGATAGGAATAATGGCACTTAAGCAGTTTAATCCAACGACACCTGGGCAGCGTCAGCTTGTTATTGTGGAACGTTCTTGTCTTTATAAGGGAAAACCTGTAAAGATGTTAACTGAAGGTTTGTCTTCAAAGGGTGGACGTAATAATCGCGGTCGTGTTACTGCTCGTTTTCAGGGTGGTGGACATAAACGTAGTTATCGGTTTGTCGACTTTAAGCGTCTTAAACGTGATGTTTCAGCAAAAGTTGAGCGTTTAGAATACGATCCTAATCGTACCGCTTTTATTGCTTTAATCCGCTATGAGGATGGGCAATTGAGTTATATTCTTGCACCACAGCGTCTTGGTGTTGGTGATTCTGTTATGGCTGGTTTAAATGTGGATGTTAAACCAGGTAATGCTATGCCTCTTGCTAATATGCCTGTAGGTACAATTATTCATAATGTTGAGATGAAGCCAGGGAAAGGCGGACAGATTGCACGTTCAGCAGGTGCTTATGCGCAGTTGGTTGGACGAGATCATGGTATGGCTATTCTTCGTTTAAATTCTGGTGAGCAGCGTTTGGTTCCGAGTAGCTGTTTTGCAACTGTTGGCGCTGTTTCAAATCCTGATCATGGGAATATTAATGATGGTAAAGCAGGTCGGTCACGTTGGCGTGGTAAGCGTCCACATGTTCGTGGTGTTGCTATGAACCCCGTTGATCATCCACACGGTGGCGGTGAAGGTCGTACATCGGGGGGGCGCCATCCAGTATCTCCTTGGGGTAAACCTACGAAAGGTAAGCGTACGCGCTCCAATAAAGCTACTGATAAATTTATTATGCGTACGCGTCATCAACGCAAGAAATGAGAAAGGTAGTCTGAGGTGGTTCGTTCAGTGTGGAAAGGTCCGTTTGTTGACGGCTATCTTCTTGGTAAAGCAGAGAAGGTACGTTCAAGTGGGCGCAACGAAGTTATAAAAATATGGAGTCGTCGCTCTACTATTTTACCGCAATTTGTTGGTTTAACTTTTGGTGTTTACAACGGTAATAAGCATATTCCTGTTTCTGTTTCTGAAGAGATGGTTGGGCATAAGTTTGGTGAGTTCGCTCCTACCCGAACTTATTATGGTCATGGTGCCGATAAGAAAGCGAAGAGGAAGTAGGAATGGGAAAAGCTAAAGTTTCGCGCCAGCTTAAAGATAATGAAGCAAGAGCTGTCACGCGGACAATTCGTGTTAGTCCGCAGAAGCTTAATTTAGTTGCTGCAATGATTCGTGGTAAAAGAGTTAATGTAGCGCTCGCTGATTTGATGTTTTCACGCAAGCGTATTGCTGCTACTGTGAAAAAAACGCTTGAATCAGCAATTGCAAATGCAGAAAATAACCACGATCTTGATATTGATTCGCTTGTTGTGGCGGAAGCTTATGTTGGTAAGTCGATAGTGATGAAGCGCTTTCATGTTCGTGGTCGAGGGCGTGCTAGTAGAATTGAACGTCCATTTTCGCATCTTACTGTTATTGTTCGTGAAGTTACCGAAAAAGTGGAGGCCGCGTAATGGGGCAGAAGATCAATCCAATAGGACTTCGTCTTGGTGTTAATCGGACTTGGGACTCTCGTTGGTATGCTGATAGTGGTGAATATGGGCGCCTTCTTCATGAAGATTTGAAAATTCGTTCATATGTGCTTGAGGAGCTTAAACAGGCAGCTATTTCTAAGGTTGTTATTGAGCGTCCTCATAAAAAGTGTCGTATTACGATTCATTCTGCACGTCCTGGTTTGATTATTGGTAAAAAGGGTGCTGATATCGAAAAGCTTCGTCGTAAGCTATCAGAAATGACGGATGCTGAAACTTCATTGAATATTGTGGAGATTCGTAAACCGGAGATTGATGCGACAATTATTGCGCAATCAATTGCTCAACAGTTAGAGCGTCGTGTTGCTTTTCGTCGTGCAATGAAGCGTGCTGTTCAGTCTGCTATGCGTCTTGGTGCGGAAGGTATTCGTATCAATTGTTCTGGCCGTCTTGGTGGTGCTGAAATTGCTCGTATGGAATGGTATCGTGAAGGTCGTGTTCCACTTCATACCTTGCGTTCTGATGTTGATTACGGTACAGCAGAAGCTAAGACCGCTTATGGTATTTGTGGTATTAAAGTTTGGGTCTTTAAGGGTGAGATTCTTGAGCATGATCCGATGGCTTCAGAACGTCGTGCTACGGAAGCTGATCAATCTGGTTCTTCATCGAATCGTCGCCGCGAAAATGCTTAGTTTTTGAGATTGAACTAAAATTTGGAGTAGAGAACAATGTTGCAGCCAAAGCGCACAAAGTTCCGTAAACAGTTCAAAGGCCGTATTCACGGTTTTGCGAAGGGTGGTACGGATTTGAATTTCGGTGCCTACGGTTTGAAGGCTGTTGAGCCGGAGCGGGTCACTGCTCGTCAAATTGAAGCGGCGCGTCGTGCGATTACACGTTATATGAAGCGTTCTGGTCGTGTGTGGATTCGTATTTTTCCAGATCTTCCGGTTACATCTAAACCGACTGAAGTTCGTATGGGTAAAGGTAAGGGAAGTGTTGATTATTGGGCTGCACGTGTTGCTCCTGGGCGCGTCATGTTTGAGCTTGATGGAGTTCCGGAGGATGTTGCACGTGAAGCACTAAGATTGGGTGCTGCAAAGTTGCCTATAAAAACGCGTTTCATCCAGCGTATTGCTGAATAGTGAGGTTAAGCGATGAGAGCCACAGAATTACGGGCGCAAACGCTCGACCAAATGAAAGATGAATTGGCTAAGTTAAAGAAAGAGCAATTTAATTTGCGTTTTCAAAAAGCAACAGGTCAATTAGAAAAGACTGCGCGCGTTAGACAAGTTCGTCGTGATATTGCGCGTATTAAAACTTTTCTTCGTCAAAAGATAAGTGAAAGTAAGGTTTAAGGAAATAAGAGATGCCTAAACGCGTTTTGCAGGGTGTTGTTATTAGCGACAAAAGTGATAAGACTGTTGTTGTCAAAGTTGAACGCCGTTATTCTCATCCGCTTCTTAAGAAGACTGTTCGGCAGTCTAAAAATTATAAAGCGCATGACGAAAACAACCAATTTAAGATTGGGGATCAAGTTTCTATTCAAGAATCTAGACCAATTTCGAAAGATAAATGTTGGATTGTTGTAAAAGACAATGTAGCGTAATGAGTTAAGCTTATTGTTTTAGAATTTAACAGTGTGGTTATCATTGATAAATTTGAAGGCGATAACTTTATCGTTATTTGGCAGGCAAATCCGAGTGTGTAAAAGGTACAATCGGATATATGTGTTAAGAGAAGGTGGCCAGTCATGATTCAGATGCAAACAAACCTCGACGTTGCTGATAATTCTGGAGCGCGTCGTGTCATGTGCATCAAAGTGTTAGGCGGTTCAAAGCGGAAATATGCTTCGGTCGGTGACATTATTGTTGTTTCGGTTAAGGATGCAATTCCTCGTGGACGTGTTAAAAAAGGTGATGTTATGAAAGCTGTTGTGGTTCGTACTGCTAAGGATATTCGTCGCGCAGATGGTAGTGTCATTCGTTTTGATAGTAATGCTGCGGTTTTGGTGGATAATAAAAAAGAGCCGATCGGTACTCGTATCTTTGGACCTGTTCCCCGTGAATTGCGTGGTAGGAATCATATGAAGATCATCTCGCTTGCTCCTGAAGTTCTGTAAGGAGTAAATGTTATGCAGAAGATTCGAAAAGGTGATAAAGTTGTTGTTTTGTCCGGTAAGGATAAAGGATGTAGTGGTGAAGTAATTAAGGTTAGTCCAAAAGAGAATAAGGCTTTTGTTCGTGGGATTAATATGATTAAACGTCATCAACGTCAAACGCAGAAGCAAGAAGCTGGAATTATTTCTAAAGAAGCTCCGATTCATCTGTCTAATTTGGCGATTGCTGATCCTAAAGATGGTAGGCCTACACGTGTAGGCTTTCGTGTGAATGCAGATGGTAATAAGGTTCGTTTTGCCAAGCGTTCGGGAGAGTTGATTAATGGCTGAGGAAAGACAAATACCGCGTATGAAAGCGCATTATTTTGAAGTGATTCGTAAAGTGCTTCAAGAGAGGTTTAATTACAGAAATGCAATGCAAATTCCGCGGATTGATAAAGTTGTAATAAATATGGGGATAGGTGAAGCAACTGCTGATTCCAAGAAACCTTCCCTTGCCGCTGAGGATTTAGGGCTAATAACGGGTCAGAAGGCTGTTGTTACGCGTGCGCGTAATTCTATTGCGACCTTTAAGGTTCGTGAAGGAATGCCTCTTGGGGCTAAAGTTACATTGCGTAAAGATCGTATGTTTGAGTTTTTAGATCGTCTTGTGACGATTGCTCTTCCGCGGGTTCGTGACTTTCGTGGTTTAAATCCAAAGAGTTTTGATGGTCGTGGCAATTTTGCTATGGGTATTAAAGAACACATTGTGTTTCCAGAAATCAACTATGATAAAGTTGATCAAATTTGGGGCATGGATATTATTGTTTGTACGACAGCAAAAACGGATGATGAAGCTCGTGAGTTATTGCGTGCTTTTAATTTTCCTTTTCGTTCGTAACGGCAAGCGTAGTGAGGTGAAATTATGGCCAAAGTAAGTGCCGTTGAAAAAAATAAGCGTCGTGAGTTGATGGTAAAGTGCTATGCTGCTCGTCGTGCACGTTTGAAAGCAATAGTTATGGATCAGAAGGTTTCTCTTGAAGAACGTTTTAAAGCTTCTGTTCAGTTGGCAGAGTTGCCGCGTAATTCTTCGAAAGTTCGTATTCGTAATCGCTGTGAGGTTTCAGGTCGTCCGCGGGCTTATTATCGTAAATTAAAAATGTCGCGAATTGCGTTGCGTGAACTTGGCTCTATTGGCTATATTCCTGGTATTGTAAAGTCTAGTTGGTAAGAGGAGATTATTTAATGTCTATGTCAGATCCTCTTGGTGATATGTTAACACGTATTCGTAATGCACTTGGTCGTAAAAAAGGTAAAGTAGTTACTCCAGCTTCGAAGCTTCGTGCACACGTTCTTGATGTTCTTCAGTCGGAAGGTTATATTCGCGGATATAATCGAATTGATTTAGGTGATGGGAAAGCTGAAATTGAAATCGAATTGAAGTATTTTGAAGGGCTGGCTGCTATTCGTGAGATTTCACGTGTATCAAAGCCAGGGCGTCGTGTGTATGTTTCTGCTAAGTCACTTCCTCAGGTGGCAAATGGCCTTGGTATTTCGATTTTATCGACTCCTAAAGGCGTCATGGCAGATCATGAGGCGCGTGAACAGAATGTTGGTGGAGAACTCCTTTGTCGTGTTTTCTAAGTTATGTCAAGAAAACGGAAGAAAAAGTAGGTTAGAACAATGTCTCGTATTGGAAAGAAACCCATTTCAATTCCTTCTGGAGTTACTGCTACTGTTGAAGGTCAGCTGGTTAAGGCAAAAGGTCCAAAAGGTGAGCTGAGTTACGTCGTCAATGATGAAGTCTTAGTCAAACTTGAGGACAATATCATATCAGTTATGCCGCGGGATCAGTCAAAAGATGCGCGTTCTAAATGGGGTATGTCGCGCTCAATGATTGAGAACATTTTTTGTGGTGTGAAAGATGGTTTTGAAAAGAGGTTGGAGATTAATGGGGTTGGTTATCGTGCTGCTTTGCAGGGTAAGGATGTTCAACTATCTCTGGGTTTTTCGCATGATGTGGTTTATAAAGTTCCGTCGGGTGTTACTGTGACTGTTCCTAAGCCAACGGAAATTGTTGTTTCTGGAATTGATAAACAGCAAGTTGGACAAGTTGCAGCGGAGATTCGTGAGTATCGTAGGCCTGAGCCTTATAAAGGTAAAGGTGTTAAGCATGCAGATGAACGTATCTTCCGTAAAGAAGGTAAAAAGAAATAAGGATTTTGTATTATGGTTTCATCTAAGGACATTATCCAACGTCGTGCAAGGCGTGTTCGTCGTAGAATTAAAATGGTTTCTCATGATCGTCCTCGGCTTAGTGTTTATCGTTCAAATCAGAACATTTATGCTCAAGTTATCGATGATTTGCGGGGATGTACACTTGTTTCAGCCTCTACTCTTGAAAGTGATTTGAAAAAATCGTTAAAGAGTGGTGCTGATAAAAAGGCGGCCTTTGCTGTTGGTAAGTTAATTGCTGAGCGTGCGAAGAAAGCGGGTGTTAATGAGGTGGTTTTTGATCGTGGAGCGTATGTGTACCATGGTCGCGTCAAAGCTTTAGCTGAAGCTGCTCGTGAAGGTGGTTTGAATTTCTAAAATTTCTTATTTATGAATGAGTAAGGAGAGTTTAGAGTATTTCGTTTAAGTTCTTCCAGTTTGATGAGGGACTTTGTTATCGTGCTTCCGGAAAAGAAAAAGGAATGAGGAATGGCACAAAAAGAACGTGGTGAGAGAGAAGAACGCGATAATGAATTTGTCGATAGGCTCGTTCATATCAATCGTGTTGCTAAAGTTGTAAAGGGTGGTCGGCGTTTTGGTTTTGCCGCTCTTGTTGTCGTTGGAGATCAAAAAGGGCGTGTGGGTTTTGGACATGGTAAAGCCCGTGAAGTTCCAGAAGCCGTTCGTAAAGCAACGGAATCTGCAAAACGTGGGATGATTTATGTTCCGCTTCGGTCTGGGCGTACATTGCATCATGATCTTGAAGGTCGTCACGGAGCTGGGCGTGTTTTGCTACGTTCGGCTTCTGCTGGTACTGGTATTATTGCTGGGGGACCGATGCGTGCTATTTTTGAAGCTCTTGGTATGCAGGATGTCGTTGCAAAATCACTAGGATCGTCGAATCCTTATAACATGGTTCGTGCAACATTTGATGCATTAAAACATCAAGTGCATCCTAGAGATATTGCTGCTCAACGTGGTATAAAGTATTCGACTTTGCAGGCGCGTCGTCGCCATTTAGTCGACCTAGAAGGGTAGTTTCTGAGATTATCAGAAAAGGAATTAGGAAATGGTTCAGAAAAAATCTCAGAGTGGTAAAACTGTGACTGTGGAACAAATTGGAAGCCCTATTCGAAACTCACAGATTCAGCGTGCAACCTTAAAGGGGCTTGGACTAAATAAAATGCGTCGTCGGCGCGTTTTAGATGATACACTTTGTGTGCGGGGTATGATTGCTCGGGTTCGGCATCTTGTTCGCGTTATAGATGAAGGTTAAGGGTTGCGGGAGTATTAGATATGAAACTCAATGAACTGCGTGATTGCGAAGGCGCAACAAAAAATCGTAAGCGTGTTGGGCGTGGTATTGGTTCCGGTATGGGTAAGACTGGTGGTCGTGGTGTAAAAGGGCAAAAGTCACGTTCTGGTGTTTCCCTTAATGGTTTTGAAGGTGGGCAAATGCCTATCTATCGTCGTTTGCCAAAACGTGGATTTAGGAATTTCTTTGCTAAAACCTACAATGAAGTTTCACTAGGACGTATTCAGTTGGCAGTTGATGCAGGTAAGTTGAATATTGAAAAGCCTGTTGATATGGTTTCTTTGAAAGAGGCTGGTATTATTCGTCGTGAAAAAGATGGGGTTCGTCTTCTTTCTGCTGGTGATTTGAAAACTAAGATTACCTTTCATGTTTCTGGTGCTTCACAAGCTGCTCGTGTTAAGATTGAAAAAGTGGGTGGTCAGGTTATTCTTCCTGATATTGCTCGATAATTTTTTAATATGAATAGAGACCTAAAGAAGAATGATATCTGTTTTGTGGGATCTTTTGTGGAGAATTGTTTAAGTTCTGCATTTGTTTATGTATGCATATATGAATTTTAGGATTATACTTCTGTGATTTAAAGAACTGGAGTGTAAAGTGGAGACGTTTTATGGCATCAGCAGCAGAGCAATTTGCTTCCAATATAAACTTCGGCACCTTTTCGCGTGCAACTGAATTAAAGAAACGTATCTGGTTTACTCTGTTGGCGCTTCTTGTATATCGTTTTGGCACTTACATCTCTCTTCCAGGTATCAATATCGATGCTTTGCGGCAAACATTTGAACATCACGCGTCGGGTGTATTAGGACTCTTTAATATGTTTGCTGGAGGTGCCGTTGGGCGTATGGCTATTTTTGCGCTGGGTATCATGCCTTATATATCGGCATCTATTATTGTGCAATTGTTAACATCTATTATTCCTTCTTTGGAAACTCTTAAAAAAGAAGGAGATTTAGGTCGTAAGATTATCAATCAATATACGCGTTATGTAACAGTCGTATTGGCAATCCTACAAGCTTTTGGTATTGCGGTTGCGCTTGAAAGCGGTATAGGGTCGGGGCTTCAAATTGTTTTAGAACCAGGTCTTATGTTTCGTATTTCTTCTGTTATTACGCTTGTTGGCGGAACGATGTTTCTTATGTGGCTTGGCGAGCAAATTACGTCACGTGGTATTGGTAATGGGGTTTCTCTTATCATTTTTACAGGGATTGTAGCCAACTTTCCTTCTACTTTTGCTCAGCTTTTGACAGCTCATAGTCAGGCTGATTTATCAACTTTTCTTTTAATAGGAATCGTTCTTATTGCTGTTTTGGTTATTGGGCTTATTGTTTTTATAGAGCGTGCGCAACGGCGAATTCTTATCCAATACCCGAAACGTCAGGTCGGTAATCAAATGTTTCAAGGAGATATGTCGCATCTTCCTTTAAAGTTGAATACTGCTGGTGTTATTCCACCTATTTTTGCTTCATCTTTATTATTATTACCTGCCACTATTAATAATTTTTCTGATAAAATGCCACAATGGGTTCAGGAGATTTCTTATGCTCTTGGTCATGGACAGCCACTTTATATGATTGTTTATGCATTTTTAATGGCGTTTTTTTGCTTTTTTTATACAGCTATTGTGTTTAATCCAAGTGATACTGCAGATCAGTTGAAAAAACATTCTGGTTTTATTCCAGGGATTCGTCCAGGTGAGCGTACAGCCGAATATATTGATTACGTTTTGACGCGTATTACTGTTGTGGGGGCACTTTATATTATCTTGGTTTGTTTGTTACCTGAATTTATGATATCTGCATTACAGGTTCCTTTTTATCTTGGGGGAACATCCTTGTTGATTGTTGTTACTGTTACACTTGATACGGTTGCTCAAATTCAGGGGCATCTTGTTGCCCACCAATATGAAGGGTTGATAAAAAAATCAAAACTTCGTGGAGGTAGAAGGAATCGATGAGAGTTATTCTTTTAGGTCCTCCTGGAGCGGGAAAAGGTACGCAAGCAAAAATGTTGACTGAGGAATATAGCATTCCTCATTTATCAACAGGGGATATGTTGCGTGAGGTGATTGCCAAAGAAACGGAGATTGGTAAAAAAGCTAAAGCTATTATAAGTTCTGGTGCTTTGGTACCTGATAGTATTGTTAATCAAATCGTATCAGATCGGATTGATGAAGCTGATTGTGTAAACGGTTTTGTTTTGGATGGATATCCGCGAACTGTAGGGCAGGCAGAAGCGTTGCAACAGATACTGAATTCAAAAAATACGCAGCTTAATGCTGTTATTGAGTTGTGTGTTGATGAAGACGTGTTGATTGAACGTATGAAGAAGCGCGTTGAAGAAACAATAGCGGCTGGTGGACAGGTTCGTTTAGATGACAATCCTGTTGCTTTTGCAAAAAGATTAGTAGAATATCGTGAAAAAACAGCTCCCTTATCAAAATTTTATTCAGAGAGGGGAATGTTGAAGGTTATTGATGGAATGATTGGTGTTGCTGAAGTGACACGTATGATTAGAGGGTTTCTTTCATGAGATTTTTTTAGAAATAAATGAAAAGAGTTGACTTTTGAGATGAAATCTATCAAAAGTGAATTTAATTTATTTTAGTGAAATAATAGGATTCGGAAGAATTTTTTTCTGAGTCTATTTTTTTCTATAAGGTATATCAGGTATTTTATAACAATTTGTCAAAAATAACTAAGGAGAGTAGGCGTGGCTCGTATTGCTGGCGTCAATATCCCGACAAATAAGCGTGTAATTATTGCGCTTCAATATATCCACGGGATTGGACCAAAATTTGCTCAAGAAATTATTGAAAGAGTTGGCATTCCTTTGGGGCGTCGTGTGCATGAGCTTTCAGATGCTGAGGTGCTGCAGATTCGTGAGGCAATAGATCAGGGGTATCAAGTTGAAGGTGATCTTCGTCGTGAGGTTGCTATGAATGTTAAGCGTTTGATGGATCTTGGTTGTTATCGAGGATTGCGTCATCGCCGGTCTTTGCCTGTCCGAGGACAGCGTACACATACGAATGCTCGTACGCGTAAAGGTCCGGCTAAGGCAATCGCCGGTAAGAAGAAATAAGGGCCTTTGTGGAAGGTTTTTATATGTTCTTTTTCTTGTTTGATTTGTTTGACAAGGAAAAAAAGGTGGAGCTGCTGATGTTACGGCAGTGATGAGATCGTTGAAAGGGAAATTATGGCCAAGGAAGCCACACGTGTTCGTCGTCGCGAACGTAAAAATATTTCATCGGGTGTTGTTCATATTAATTCAACATTTAATAACACAATGATTACTATTACTGATGCTCAGGGTAATGCAATTGCTTGGTCATCTGCGGGAGCTCAGGGGTTTAAAGGTGCGCGTAAATCGACACCTTTTGCTGCTCAAGTTGCTGCGGAGGATTGTGCAAGAAAAGCGCAAGAGCATGGTATGCGTTCTTTGGAAGTTGAAGTTTGTGGACCTGGATCAGGGCGTGAATCTGCTCTACGAGCATTGCAATCTGTTGGTTTTGTCATTACTTCTATTCGCGATGTAACACCAATTCCTCATAATGGATGTCGTCCGCGGAAAAGGCGGCGTGTTTAATTGGGTGTTGTTTTTTGTTGTCGGAGATTTCTCTGATGTTCACATTGGTCGTTACGATTGAATGGTAACGGAACTAAAGAACGGGAATAAAAATATGATCCAGAAAAACTGGCAGGAACTTATTAAACCCAATAAGGTTGAATCATGTGCACATGATAATCCAAATATTATAAGTGTGATTGCTGAACCTCTTGAGCGTGGTTTTGGTTTAACGTTAGGAAATGCGCTTCGTCGCGTTTTGTTATCTTCGCTTCGTGGTGCTGCTATTACTGCTGTGCAGATTGACGGTGTCTTGCATGAATTTTCATCGATTCCAGGTGTGCGTGAGGATGTTACGGATATTATTCTGAATATAAAAGAAATTGCGCTTCGTATGGAAGAAGAAGGTCCTAAACGTGTCGTCGTTTATAAAGAGGGGCCTGGTGTCGTGAAAGCGGGAGATATCAGTACAGTTGGGGATATGGAAATTCTAAATCCAGATCATGTTATTTGTACTCTTGATGAAGAAGCTGAAATTCGTATGGAATTTATTGTCAACACAGGAAAGGGGTATGTTCCATCTGATCGTAATTGTGTTGATGATGCACGTATAGGGCTTATTCCAATTGATAGTCTTTATTCACCGATCCGTAAGGTATCTTATAAAGTAGAAAATACACGCGAAGGTCAAGTTCTCGATTATGATAAATTAACGCTCACGATTGAAACAAACGGTGCTGTTAATGGTGAGGATGCTGTTGCTTTTGCAGCACGCATTCTTCAGGATCAATTATCGTTATTTATTAACTTTGAAGAGCCACAGAAGGAGCCTGTTGAAGAGGCTGATTCTGAGCTTTCTTTTAATCCTGCTCTTCTCAAAAAAGTGGATGAATTAGAACTTTCAGTTCGTTCGGCAAATTGTCTTAAGAATGATAATATTGTCTATATTGGTGATCTGATTCAGAAAACAGAATCTGAAATGCTTCGGACACCGAACTTTGGTCGAAAATCGTTGAATGAGATTAAAGAAGTTTTGGCGTGTATGGGTTTACATCTTGGGATGGAGATTCCTGCGTGGCCGCCTGAAAACATTGATGATCTTGCAAAACGTTATGAAGATCAATATTAAAATTAGAATTTAAGGAGAGGGCTTATGCGCCATAGTAAGTCAGGACGCAAGTTGAACCGTACTGCCAGTCACCGTAAAGCGATGTTTGCAAATATGGCAACTTCGTTGATCGAGCATGAGCAGATTGTGACAACGCTTCCAAAAGCTAAAGAAATTCGTCCTATTGTTGAAAAACTTGTTACTCTTGGTAAGCGTGGTGGTTTGCATGCGCGTCGGCAAGCTATTGCAGCACTTCGTGATGCAGGAAAGGTTGCGAAATTATTTGATACGCTTGCGCCACGTTATGCATCACGCAACGGTGGGTATTTGCGTATTATGAAAGCGGGGTTTCGTACCGGTGATAATGCGCCCATGGCTGTTATAGAATTTGTTGATCGTGATGTTGAAGCGAAGGGTGCTGGGGATCGTGCTCGCATGGAAGCTTCTGAGAATGAAAAGGGAACATCTTCGTAGAGTTTTTTATTCTGTTGGATTTTTAAAGGCCGCCTTGTCTTGGGCGGTTTTTTTGTGAGCATTTTTAAGTTTGTTTTAGTTGAGAAATAGGTGCAGAGAGAAAATTATAGAATATTGAATTATCTTATTTTTATAATATTTATTGTTCAAATAGGTTGTTTTTATTCTCTATTATGAAATATTAATAGAGGTCCTTAATTTGCGGGGATACGTTTTTTTATTCTATTAATCTTCAACAGAATGTGCTGATTTTATAAGGAGTGGATTATGAGGTGTTCTTTTTGGGTGCAGATTTTTTTTGTAATTATGATGCAGATATCATTTGATCATGTATATGCTCATGTTCCTCAAACACAAACAGAAATCACTCTTTCATTTGCTCCTTTAGTTAAAAAGACAGTTCCATCTGTTGTAAATATTTATGCAGCTCGACAAATTAGAGCTAGATCACCTTTTGAAGGCGATCCATTTTTTGAGCAATTTTTTGGTCGTTTTCAAAATAAATTTCCTGTTCGTAAGCAATCGTCATTAGGATCAGGGGTGATTGTTGATGCACGTGGTTTGATCGTTACAAATTACCACGTCATTAAAGATGCAAGCGAAATTAAAGTGGCTTTTTCTGATGGACGGGAGTTTGAGAGTAAGGTCGTGCTCAAAGATGAAGCAACTGATATTGCAATTCTTGAAGTTAAGGAAAAAGATGCTCAATTTCCGGTTCTTTCTTTGGGAAATTCTGATACTGTTGAAGTTGGTGATCTTGTTCTTGCTATTGGTAATCCTTTTGGTGTTGGTCAAACAGTTACAAGTGGTATTGTTTCAGCGCAAGCGCGTACACGTGTTGGGATTTCTGATTTTGACTTTTTTATTCAAACAGACGCAGCCATTAATCCAGGGAATTCTGGTGGCGCTTTAATTGATATGAAAGGTCAGTTAATCGGAATTAATACGGCTATTTATTCGCGTTCCGGTGGTTCTGTAGGGATTGGTTTTGCTATTCCAGTTAATCTTGTAAAAGTAATGCTTGATACTGTTAAACGCGGTGGAAAATATTTTGTGCCGCCTTATATTGGGGCTTCTTTTCAAAATGTTACACCTGATATTGCTGGTGGTTTAGGTTTAGAACGTCCCTATGGTGCTCTGATTATTGAAGTTATCAAAGATAGTCCTGCTGAAAAAGCTGGATTGAAAGTAGGTGATGTTATTTTGAGTGTGCAGGGGGTACGCGTTGACAGCCCAGATAGTCTTGGGTATCGTTTGATGACAGCTGACGTTGAGCATAGTCTTGCTTTGGAATATTTACGAAGTGGAAAAACTTTAAAAACACAAATAACAGTTTCATCGATATCAGAAACTGCATTTTTAAAATCTGAAAAAATTACGGGTGAAAGTCCTCTTGCTGGTGCTGAGGTGTTAGATTTAACACCGCAAAATAGTCGACGTTTTCATCTTCCTATATCTGCAAAAGGGGTTGTGATTACCAATCTTGAGGAAATGAGCAATGCTGCTGGAATTTTTCAGTCAGGAGATATTCTACGTGTTGTAAATGGCCATAAAATTCAAACAGTTCATCAGTTGAAAAAGGTTCTTATGCAAGGTCGCTCAAATATGTGGCAATTGGAATATGAACGTGATGGTATGTATATTCGCCAATTTATTCGTTGAGGTTTTTTTGAAGAAAGATTTTTTTACTTCGTCGTTTGATTTTCAAGTTAATAAAAATCAGCCACTAGCAGAAAGAATGCGCCCTTGTTCTCTCAATGATGTTGTGGGACAAAAGCATTTGATTGGAGAGGATGGTTTGCTTTCACGTATGGCGGCAACAGGCTCAATTGGATCGATGATTTTTTGGGGACCTCCAGGGACGGGAAAAACGACCGTTGCACGTTTGTTAGCCCTTGAAACAAATTTCGCGTTTGAACAGGTTTCTGCTATTTTTACAGGAGTTTCTGAACTTAAAAAGATTTTTGAAGTTGCGCAGAGGCGTTTTATATCTGGGGATAAAACACTTCTCTTTGTTGATGAAATTCATCGGTTTAATCGTGCACAGCAGGATAGTTTTCTTTCTGTGATGGAAGAGGGTACTGTGGTACTTATAGGTGCAACAACCGAAAATCCTTCTTTTGAACTGAATGCTGCCCTTCTTTCGCGTGCACGTGTTTTAACATTTCTTTCTCATGATCATGAAAGTTTGGACATGCTTTTGAGGCGTGCTGAAGAAGTGGAGGGAAAAACTCTTCCCTTGGATAATGATGCCAGAGACGTTTTGATAGAGATGTCTGATGGTGATGCGAGGGTTGCGTTAACATTGGCAGAGGAAGTTTGGTCTATTGCATCATTGGGAGAGATTCTTGATGTTGTTGCTTTGCAAAAAGTTATTCAGCGTCGTGCGCCTATTTATGATAAAGGACGAGATGGGCATTATAATCTCATTTCAGCGTTGCATAAATCCGTTCGTGGATCTGATCCTGATGCTGCGCTTTATTATTTGGCACGTATGTTGGATGCTGGTGAAGATCCTCTCTATATTGGGCGAAGATTGGTTCGTATAGCCGTTGAAGATGTTGGTTTGGCGGATCCTCAAGCTCTTGTCATTTGTAATGCAGCAAAAGATGCCTATGATTATTTAGGATCACCAGAAGGAGAATTGGCTTTGGCGCAAGCATGTCTTTATGTTGCAACTGCGCCAAAGTCAAATGCAGCATATCTTGCGTATAAAGCAGCACTGCGTTGTGCACGCAAAAATGGCTCTTTACCACCTCCTAAGCATATTCTTAATGCTCCTACGAAATTTATGAAGGAAGAAGGGTATGGAAGTGGTTATTGTTATGACCATGATGAACCAGATGCTTTTTCAGGACAAGAATATTTTCCCGAAAAACTTGGGCGTCAGAGTTATTATAAACCAGTTGAGCGTGGTTTTGAGCGTGAAATTGTGAAACGTCTTGAGTGGTGGCAACAGTTGCGCAAAAAACGTAAAGATCAAAATAAAATTTGAGTTGAAATACGTTTTTTATTGATCTCTTATGTTATTGTATGAGAAATTTAGCTTATATTTTAAACATTTATTGCATTGCTTGTAGAGATTTTTTTTTGATATCTCCAAAATTGCATATTTTTTCAAATTTAAATATGTCATTCAACTTTTAAGCTGCTTTATTTTTTTTGGTTTTTATTAAATAATATATTGACTTATAATGATAATTGACTGTTTCGTAAGTTGAATGAAAGTTTCAAATACCGTAAATTTCTCTCATCCCAAGTCTGTTATTTGTTGAAGCAATCAAGTTATTCGCTTGCATGTTACAAGCAGGATTAGCGTGTGATAAAAACTGTACAAGAAAGGACTAAAAATCCCTCTTATGAATCGTCTCAAGTGCCGAGAGCTGTCGCAACATTGGGGGATGATAAATAGTGTGATGGTGCCGGCTTGCTCCTTCTATAGAGTAAAGATGGTGGTGCCTAAAGGGTTTTGCAGTATACCACATTCATAGGTGTTGTCACAAAATGAGCTTGGAAGTTTTGAGAGATGTTTCTTAAATCAAGTGCATGAATATGCAACACAATAGCGTTTTGTTCTTCGATGCAATAGGGTATGAGGTTGATTGATGATGCGTTTTTTGTGTGATCAATAGTGGGAGAATTCTTAGTCTCTCAAGTATTTAATCAAAGGGATAAGCAGAAGGGTTGTAGAACATTGTGTTTAAAATTAAATTGTTCCTTTTCTAGAGAGATATAAATATGTTAACTATGCTCCCATAGAGATATTACTTTATTGAAGTTTATTATGTGTCATAAGATAAGCAATGCCAATTCTTTATTGTGATGGTCATGAATGTTTATGGACATAATGTGGAGATAGGAATGGAAATAGTCTGTGAAAATCTAAACTCAAGCCTTTAGTTAAATTAAAAGTACAGTGTACACTAAAGTTTTAGGTTATTATGGATTCGGTCAAGGATATAATCGTGGATAAAACAAAAGCTCTCGATGCTGCTCTCTCACAAATTGAACGTTCTTTTGGTAAAGGCTCGATTATGCGTCTTGGGCAAAAAGAGCAGGTTGTTGAAATTGAAACAATTCCAACAGGGTCGTTATCCTTGGATATTGCTTTAGGGATTGGTGGATTACCGAAGGGGCGTATTGTTGAGATTTATGGACCAGAAAGTTCTGGGAAAACAACATTGGCTCTCCATGCTATTGCTGAGGCACAGAAAGGTGGTGGGATTTGTGCTTTTATTGATGCAGAGCATGCGCTTGATCCTATTTATGCGCGTAAGCTTGGTGTTGATTTAGAAAACTTGTTCATTTCTCAGCCAGATACCGGTGAACAGGCATTGGAAATTACAGAAACGTTGGTTCGTTCTGGTGCCGTTGATGTGCTTGTTGTGGATTCTGTCGCAGCTTTAACACCGCGAGCAGAAATTGACGGTGAAATGGGTGATGCTTTGCCCGGATTGCAAGCTCGGTTAATGAGTAAAGCGTTACGAAAATTAACCGCAGCAATTTTTCGCTCTAACTGTATGGTTGTTTTTATTAATCAAATTCGCATGAAAATTGGTGTGATGTTTGGTTCTCCTGAAACGACAACGGGTGGAAACGCTTTAAAGTTTTATGCTTCTGTTCGTTTAGATATTCGTCGCATTGGATCCATTAAAGATAGGGATTCAATCGTTGGTAATCAGACGCGCGTTAAAGTGGTGAAAAATAAATTGGCACCTCCATTCAAACAGGTTGAGTTTGATATTATTTATGGTGAAGGTATTTCCAAAGTAGGTGAATTGATTGATTTGGGTGTCAAGGTTGGTGTTGTGGAAAAATCTGGTGCATGGTTTTCTTATAATTCTCAGCGTTTAGGGCAGGGGCGTGAGAATGCAAAGCAGTTTTTACGTGAACATGTGGAAATAGCTACAGAGATTGAAGCAGCTTTGCGCCAAAATGCTGGTTTGATTGCGATTGAATTGTTAGAAAATGCAGGGTCAGAAAATATAGAAAGTGATGAAGCCATTTGATGGGGCGTTTTTTTCGTTTATAATTTTTTTCCTTTAAGATTTTTCTGTTTTTTTGTTTGAGTTTTTAAATACGCAGTCGTTGTTTCTCAATTTTTTAAAACAAATATTCCATTTTTGATTAAATTGACTCCATGCGTGGCGAAGAGGATTTAATGAGGGGGATTTTTCTTTTATGGTTTTGTGCTGTATTGAGCAGGTGTCAACATGAATAATGTTAATAATATTCGGTCAATATTTTTGGATTATTTTCATCGTAATGGGCATAAAGTTCTTTCTTCTAGTCCGCTTGTTCCGCGGAATGATCCTACACTTATGTTTACAAATGCAGGGATGGTGCAGTTTAAAAATGTTTTTACTGGACTTGAACAACCTTCTTATACGCAGGCAACAACGGCACAAAAATGTGTTCGTGCGGGTGGAAAGCATAATGATCTTGATAATGTTGGTTATACGGCGCGCCATCATACATTTTTTGAAATGCTGGGTAATTTTTCTTTCGGTGATTATTTCAAGGAAGAAGCTATTTTTTTATCATGGAATCTTTTAACAAAGGAATTTTGCCTGCCAAAAGATAAATTGTTGGTGACAGTTTATCAGAGTGATGATGTTGCTGCTGAACTGTGGCGTAAAATTTCTGGTCTTCCAGATGAAAAAATTGTCCGTATTGCGACGGCTGATAATTTTTGGTCGATGGGAGAAACAGGCCCTTGTGGGCCTTGTTCGGAGATTTTTTATGATCATGGTGATGAAATCTGGGGCGGTCCTCCTGGAAGTGCTAATGAAGATGGGGATCGCTTTATTGAGATTTGGAATCTTGTTTTTATGCAGTATGAGCAAGTTTCTAAGGAAGAACGTGTTAACTTACCTCACCCTTCTATTGATACCGGTATGGGGTTAGAGCGTATTGCAGCTGTTTTACAGGGTGTTCATGATAATTATGACATTGATCTTTTTCGTGCATTAATTGACGCGTCAGAAGAAATTACAGGGATTGAGGCAAAGGGTGATTTTATTGCCAGCCATCGTGTCATTGCTGATCATCTTCGCTCATCTGCATTTTTGATTGCTGATGGTGTGCTTCCTTCTAATGAAGGAAGAGGATATGTTTTACGTCGTATTATGCGTCGTGCTATGCGTCATGCGCATCTTCTTGGTGCTAAAGAGCCCTTAATGTGGCAACTTTTGCCTGCTTTAATTCGCGAAATGGGACAAGCTTATCCTGAGTTGGTGCGTGCTGAATCTTTGGTTTCAGAAACTTTAAGGTTAGAAGAAATACGTTTTCGTAAAACGCTTGAACGAGGACTTGGTTTGTTGAACGAAGCAAGTACCGATCTTAAAGAAGGGGACTATTTGAATGGTGAAGTTGCTTTCAAGCTCTATGATACCTATGGTTTTCCGCTTGATTTGACGCAAGATGTTCTTCGTCGTCGCGGAATATCTGTTGATGTTGGTGCTTTTGATAAAGCGATGGAACGCCAAAAAGAGGAGGCACGTGCCAATTGGTCTGGTTCTGGAGAAGCTGGAACAGAAAAAATCTGGTTTTCTGTTCGTGATCAAGTGGGGGCTACAGAATTTTTAGGTTATGAAACTGAGACGGCGAAAGGTATTCTTACAGCTCTTGTGTGTGATGGTAAAATTGTTGATCATATTTCTTCAGGTCAGAAAGCTATGCTTGTTGTTAATCAGACACCTTTTTATGGTGAATCTGGTGGGCAAATTGGTGATAGCGGTATCATTTCTGGTGAAAATTTTATTTTTAAGGTGCATGATACCCAAAGAAAGGGTGATGGTGTTTTTATCCATATTGGGGAGGTGAAATCTGGTCAGGCATCGAGGTCTGATTGTGTAGAATTAACGGTTGATATTGTTCGTCGTAAGAAAATTCGTGCGAATCACTCTGCTACTCATTTGTTACACGAAGCTTTACGCCAAACATTGGGGGACCATGTTACACAAAAGGGCTCTCTTGTATCGCCAGATCGGTTGCGTTTTGATTTTTCACATCCAAAATCCGTTTCACCAGAAGAGTTGAAAAAAATAGAAGATTTAGCCAATGAGATTATTTTGCAAAATAGTAGAGTGATAACGCGCCTCATGGCTGTAGATGATGCCATTTCTGAAGGAGCCATGGCATTGTTTGGTGAAAAATATGGTGATGAAGTTCGTGTTGTTTCTATGGGGGAGCCACTTGAACAGGGAAGATTAAAAAAGCGTTGGTCAATTGAGCTTTGTGGAGGGACACATGTGGAGCGAACAGGTGATATCGGTTTGATTCATATTGTTTCTGAAAGTTCTGTTTCAGCTGGAGTGCGGCGTATTGAAGCTTTAACAGGCAAAGAAGCACGTCTTTATCTTAGCCGCCAAGATGAACGTATTCATGAAATTGCTGATCTTTTAAAAATTTCTTCTGTTGGCGTGGAAGAACGGGTGCGAATTTTGCTTGATGATCGTCGTAAACTTGAAAAAGAATTGAATGATGTACGCAAGAAAATGATGTTGAGTGGTGGAATAACAGAAAGGAGCCAAGATGATATTATCATCATCAATGGGTTTTCTTTTACCGGACGCGTTGTTAAAAATATTTTACCACGGGATCTTAAGGCGCTTGTCGATTCTGAGAAAAAACAAATTGGATCTGGAGTGGTTGCTTTTATTAGTGTCTCGGAGGATGGAAAAGGGAGTGCTGTTGTCGGTGTTACGGATGATTTAACGGATAAATTAAATGCTGTAGATCTCGTTCGTATTCTTTCAGCGATGCTTGGTGGTAAAGGTGGAGGTGGCCGTCCTGATATGGCGCAGGCTGGTGGTCCTGAGGGGAACAAAGCTGAGGAGGCATTTGCGGCACTAAAAGATTTTCTTGAAAAAAATTAAAGAATGAAATCATTCTGCATAGGTGTTTTTCACATTGTTATATTTGGTTGGCATCTATGTATCATGAATATCTGTCTGGTGTATTTCTGAAATGCAGATACAGCGTAATTGGGGAAAATACAATTGTAAAGATAAAGACAGTGTTTGTCTTTATCACCACTTTATCATTTGGCTTTATAGCTTCCAAGCGTTTCAGGAATCACCTTTTTAAGATAAGATAGATTATGCAGCACTTCATGCTTTGCTGTGTATTCTTTTACTAGGGAGACTAGTTATTATGTTGCTCTTATAGATTTTTTGAAGAAACATCTCTTTTTATGAAAGAAAAATATAAGATTTATTGCATACGATTATCCTTATAAAGTTATAAGCTGTCATTATTCGATTAGTTTTCAAATGAATAAAATCTCTTTCCTTGAAAAGGCTTATAAAAGCGTTGTTATATCTTAGAGCTATTGTTTTCATTTTGCTTGTTATGTACAAAAAAACAGTTTTTTGGTTTATTATTAAAAGGTCTTGAAAGGAATATTCTCCTATCTTTATAAATCTTTATTTCATATTATAAAGTAATGAATTATCAATATGAATCAAAGGAATATCACATAAATCTAAAGATTTAGATTAACATCTAATTTATTTATGATAAAATTGCTTTAATACATTGAGTTATAATGATAATTTATCGTTTTATCTTTTGAACAAGAGCTACGAATATTCGTAGGGTTTTATTATTTCAAATTCTGTGTATGTTAAATTAATCAAAACCACTCACGAATGTCGTTGTGAAATGGGCTTAAGAGCATTGAAAAATGTTTCTTAAAAAAAGTCATATGAATGTGCAAAACAATGATGTTCTGTTCTTTATGAGAGGACTATAAAGAAAGTGATAAACAAAAGTGCAACGCAATACATAATATTCATTATTTAAAAGATATTACTTTAGTTCGTTTTGAAATTCGTAAAGCTGAGTTAAAAGAAGACGGTAAAACTGGAAATTGTTTTTACCTTTACATCTTTACATTTTCCCTAAATGAGAATGTATACTCGTCAATATGCACAGATATAGGAAAATATTTTTGTTCTAATCTAGTAAAATTGCAATAGCAGAGAAAATACTAAACTGTTTTAATATTTTTCTTAAATACCTAAAATGGATTGTGGCATTTTTAGAAATCTTTTTACTTGTATCATATATAAGCACTCTATCTTGTATTGAAGAGGCATTTTTTGCATAAGATCTATGAAGAGTATCGTTTTTATGATGCTATGGCTTCATGTAAGGGGATAACATTTTCTCCTTCTCTTTCTGGTGGTTTGATTGTTAAACCACTTGCCTTTAAAAAATTAGAGAAACGTCCCCCTTTATCGATCAATTCTTGAAAGTTTCCTTTTTCCATTAAGTGACCATGATCCAGAAAGAGTATCACATCAGCATTGCGTACTGTTGAGAGGCGATGTGCTATAATAAAAGTAGTGCGGTTATGGCTTATGCAATCGAGAGCATCTTTGACACGTGCCTCTGTTTCAACATCAAGAGCGCTTGTTGCTTCATCTAGAATGAGAATAGGGGCATTTTTTAAAACAGCGCGTGCAATTGCTAGTCGCTGTTTTTCTCCACCTGATAATTGAGATCCTCGTTCGCCCACCATTGTGTTATAACAATCAGCTTTTTTTAGAATAAAATCGTGAGCTTCTGCTATTTTTGCTGCTTCATAAAGTTCTTCATTCGTTGCGCTCGCTTTTCCTATTGAAATATTGTCATGAATAGTACGGTTGAAAAGACCCGAGTCTTGAAATACTGTTGCTAGAGATTTGCGTAAAGATTCGCGATTGATTGAGCATATATTTATTCCATCAATGGAGATATGCCCAAGGGTAGGGTCGTATACGCGCTGCAACAGATTGATCAATGTTGTTTTTCCAGCCCCTGTTGGTCCTACAATCGCAACAGTTTGTCCTGCTTTAACCTCAAAGGAAATATCAAAAACACCTTGAGAAGAATTTGGGAATTGATAGGTCACGTGATGAAATTGTATGGCGCCTTTAACATTTTGGAGGGAAGGAAGATTTTGTGGTTCGTTGATATGAAAGGTTGAGTCTTCCATTTCAAAAAATTCTTGCAGTTTTGCTTGTGAGGATATTGCACAATTAATAAAATTGCTCATTTGGTCTAGGCGGCTAATCATGAGTTGTGCAAATCCAACAAAAGCAACGACTTCACCTACTCGTAATTGATCTTTTGCAACAAAAAAAGCTCCAAGGAGAAGAACACAAACGATTGAAATTGTTGAAGCCATTCGATTTAAGCCACTGGCGAGCGCCCACCAATTGAGAACAGGATTTTGTGCTTTAAGAAGAGCATTTGTATGTTGATGCAGTATGGAAGTTTCTTCTTTTATTCGGTTATAACTTTGTACAATGGAAACATTAGAGATTGAATCACTGACATGTTTAAAAAGGTTATGATGATAGCATTCTACAGCGGCTTGTCCGTCTTTTGTTTTTCGCATCACTAAACGTGCAATTAATACATAAATGATGGCAAGCACAACCAAGACTATTGAAAGACGCCAATTCATATTAAACGCTATGGGGATGAGAACCAATAAGGCGACAAGCGTTGAGAGATGTTGGCGCATAAAATCAAGCCATATGGTTGACATGGAATCTATTGCGCGCAAAAGTGTATGGAGTGCGTTGGAAGTTCCACGTTGTTGATGCCAAATTAAAGGCATGGCAATGATACGTTCGAAAGATTCCGTTAAAACCGTTAAGCGGCGTCTATGGGCTAAGCGGTCAGCACCGCGAGCAACAAGGACATAAGCAATAATATGTGAAAGTCCAAAACAAACCCAAATGGCAAGAGTAGGGATGATAGCTGTTTTGTCTGTAATAGAATCAATAACCCGTCCAAATAAAATAGGTTCTGCAATAGTGATAATAGCTAATATAACATTAGCGGTACAGATTAAAAGGGATGCATTTTTTTCTCTATTTAGGTAAGTGAGAACACGTGCATAGGTTTTGAATAAGGACACGGTTAATTATCTCCATTCGCTATTAAGCGTAAAGGCTGTTGATTTTTACAACGCTTAGTTTTTAGCTAATAAAATTTGGACGTTAAGAAAAGGAAATTTTGGATACTAACTGTAATATGGTGTGATAAAACCAACTAAAATATGAATTTTTGTGTTTATAAAGGCGCAAAAATAGATCAATAAAATTATCAGGTAAGGGAATTTTCATGGCAGGCATAGAAATAAAAAAAGTTGAGGCAGATGAAAATGGAATGCGCTTAGATCGCTGGTTTAAAGTGCATTATCCAGGACTTGGTTTTGGAGCTTTGCAAAAATTGTTGCGTTCTGGTCAGATACGGGTTGATAGTGGACGTGTTAAAGCCGATACGCGTCTTTGTATAGGGCAAGCTGTTCGTATTCCACCTCTCCCTATTAATGACAAGGAAAATCTTTCAATAACGGATAAAACACTTCGTGGGCAGGATGATGGGACCGTTTTGAAAAAAATGCTGCTTTATGAAGATCCAAAGGTATTTGTTTTTAATAAACCAGCTGGGTTGGCTGTACAAGGAGGCTCTGGTTTAACACGTCATATGGATAGTATGCTTGAGGTATGGCGCAATAAAAAAGGTGAAAAGCCGCGTTTGGTTCATCGTCTTGATCGTGAGACGTCGGGTGTGCTTATTGTTGCGCGATCAAGGGGAGCTGCTCAGTCCTTAACTGCTGCTTTTAGAGCGCGAGAAACAAAAAAGACTTATTGGGCGTTGGTTCGGGGTGTGCCTAAAAAAAAGCAGGACAAAATTTCAACGTGGATGGTTAAGGAAATGACTGCACAAGGTGACAAAATGCGTGTTTGTGAACATGGGGAGCCAGATTCACATCATGCGGTTTCCTACTATCGCGTTTTAGATACGCGAGGGCGGGCTCTTTCGTGGCTTGAAATGGAACCCTATACAGGGAGAACACATCAGCTTCGTGTGCATGCTGCCCATATGGATCATCCTATCATTGGCGATACAAAGTATTTTTTTTCTGATAGTAATTGGACATTACCAGGAGGAATTCAAAATCGTCTTCATCTTCATGCACGTCGTATTCGTATTCCTCATCCTTCAGGAGGAATATTGGACATTGTTGCACCTTTACCACCTCATATGGTCCAAAGTTTTAATCTTTTATCTTTTAATGAGAGTGATGCTGAAACCAACTAAACAAACTTCATTTGTTCTTTTTGATTGATACAAATTTTGTCTATAAATTTTATAAGATGAATAGGGCATTATTTGAAGAAAGTTTTTGATAAGTCAATTGCTATGAGAAAATTGTGTTTTTGAGTGATGAAATTTTCGAATATCATGGCTTTCTTTCTACAGATCTTTATCCATAATTGATTGTATTGTTATTTTTGGATATGATGTATCGTTTAATAATCTGAGTTTATGAAGCTGCTCCTTTGAATTATCTACAGAGGTCATATATTGGGGAGGCGTGTCTGTTGAGGGAGATGAGTTAGATAAAATCTGAAAGATATTTACTAAAATAGTGAAAGCAATTTTAGTTTTTTCATGGGGAATAATGGAGGCATTTTATAGTAATGCTGAGGGAAAGTAGCCTCTCAAAAAATTCCTGTTGTCAAGGATTTTTGTTTTGTTATCAATGTGGTTTGATATGCTTATAGTATAGATTTATGCTTTGTATCTTTGCTTACACAATGAAGCCTTCTTAGCAAAGCTCTCCTTTCAATGACCAATTATTTTTCTACTTACTTAGTTTATCCAAAAGATTATCTTTCATAAAAGAAGAAATAAGTTTTTAGTATCTTAATGCTTCATTGAAGTGAACTCATCACATTGAAAAAATATCTAGACAAAAAATTGGAGATAAAACGTCAGGTGCGTTTTATTGCTCTAGGGAGGGCTTGAACACTTTTGTTTTTTCTAGTGAACAAAAACAGATATTTATTATGGGAACATTCAAAGGGGAGATAAGTTGAAATTAGGAGTGACTGATGGGATCATTATTGATTGACGTTAATAACGTCTCAAAAATATATCGCAACATTGACAGAGAAATTGGTTTTAAAAACAAGGTGTTTTCTCTCTTCAAGCCGGATTATACAAATCATTATGTGTTAAAAGATATGAGTTTCACCCTCTTTTCAGGGCAATCGTTAGCAATTCTTGGCCCTAACGGAGCGGGTAAATCGACACTGATTAAAATACTTTCTGGTATACAATACGCTGATGAGGGATGTGTTAAAGTCCTTGGTGTTGATCCTTATAAAGCGAAGAAAAATCTGTTCAAGTCTTTGGGTGTGGTCTTTGGTCATAAGAATTGTTTATGGTGGGATTTGCCCTTACGCTACAGTCTGGATATGGTTCAACCATTATATGGTCTTGAACGCGCCTCTTTTACCCGTGATCTTAAAGAGATCGCTGAGTTACTGGGTCTTGAGCATATTATGGATAAGCCAGTGCGGATACTTAGTCTGGGTGAGAGAGTGAAAAGTGAATTGGCATTTAATCTCTCCTTTAGACCTAAACTGTTGTTTCTCGATGAGCCAAGTATTGGTCTTGATCTTACATCTAAGCATGAAATCAGGGAGCTTCTTAAAAAACTGAAAAGGGAGCGTGGCACTGGGTATATCATCACAAGTCATGATATGGGAGATATTGATGGATACGTCGATGATATTATTCTCTTGCATAAAGGAAAGAAACAGTTTCATGGTAATCTTCATGCGCTTAAAAATGTCATTCCTTCTTTGGTGAGAATGACACTTTTTTGTGAACACTTGGCGGCACCTTCAGCTGTTGTAGAAAAAATTGATGAGATTGCGTTGAAATTATCTACTCCTTTAAAAGATAAGTACTTTAACGCTGAAGAATGCTCGCTGGAGGTTTCGTTGCCCCGTGAGGATTTTGCGCGTTTTGTACGCGAAATTACAACCAAATTGAACTGTACGTTCTCTGTATCCACTCCCTCGCTTGAAGAGATGCTCCGTGTTAAATTTAAAGAATTTATCTAACCACTGCTTTGGTATGTTTCTTTTTGCCAAGAATGGATTACTGACTGTTCTAAGTGATAGAGCAATGTTTTTTACCGATATTATCATTGGGACACTTTCGCCATTTGTTATTCAACTTCTATTATGGAATGCACTTTTCTCTGATACGGGCAACACCATAAATGGCTTTAGCTTTTATGATATGATGTATTATTATGCTTTTGCTTTAGTCCTAGGTCGCTTAAATAATGGTTATAATGTGATTAAGTTTTTCTCTCATCATGTTAAAGAAGGTCAATTAGAAGTATATCTTACAAAGCCCTTTAGTTATATGACACAAATGCTTTTTACTTTTTTAGGGGAGAGTGTATTATATAGCATTCCCTTATTGGCTCTTTTTGTTGTTAAGCTTGTTTTATCCTATGAAAATATTCTGGGATTGGTCATCGCTTTTCTGTTCTTTTTTTTGGTTGTTATTCTATCACAATTGCTTTGTTTTTTAATCTCTTTTGGAATTGCCTTATTAAGCTTTTGGGTGATTGAGTACAATATATTACTTTCTTTCAGTATTCTCAGTTCAGCGCTTCTTGGGGGTGTTCTTTTACCACCATCTTTTTGGCCGGTGTGGCTTATTCCGCTTATGCAATTTAATCCTTATCGTTTCATGATATCAGCTCCTGCCGAGTTTTTCGCGACGCAAAATTTAGCGTTGTTTCAGCAGTTTATTTTCGGAAGTTTTACTTATATTTTGTGTTTTTTATTCTTAATTTATATTGCTTGGAATAAAGGGATGAAAGCATATAATGGAGCAGGTGGTTGAGATGAAAATCATCCTTCATTTTATCAGTCTGAATATCCGCCGACAGATTGTTTATGGTAAGAATTTGGCTGGGGAGTTTATGCTTTCTCTATGCTATTATTTTATTCAATTCATATTTATTGATAGAATATCTTCTTTTTCAGGAAAGATCGGTAACTATAGCAGAGATGAAATCCATTTTATCTTTGTTGTCTTTGTTTTACTTGGAATATTTTTGAATATTTTTACTAATTCTATTGAAACGTTTTTTGAAAAAGTAGCGGATGGTAAAATTGAACCATACTTGATAAAGCCCGTTTCAATCTGGTTGTTGATGTTGTTTGGTTGGTGTAAACCTCTTAATTTGATCAAGCTCTTTGTCCTTTATGTTAGTGCCTATTTATTTGTATCATTACCGAATATTTCTGATCTTAAGCTAAGATGGATCTCTTTTATTGTTGCAATATTTTGTGTTTTTATCGTCAATATTTGTTTTTTCATGATGTTCAATTTTATAACATTTATTATTAGCCGTAAGATGCCTGTCGAATATTTTCATGAAATGATTTACGAGCTTTCATTTGTGCCAATAGGAATTTATCCTTTAAGCATTGTAAAATGGCTTTTGTTTATGCTTCCCATGGCTTTTTCTGCTTCCTTGCCTGTGTCATTGTTGCTTGGTAAAGACGAATGGAATATTGGATATCTTCTGTTGAGCGCTTTTCTTTCCATGGTCATGACTTTCATAAGTTATAAGAAAACAATGCGTAAATTTAATGGATTAGGGGGATAATATAAAAGTCATCATGATTATAAAAATAAAAAATTGAGTGAAAATTCTATCGTACTGTAAAATATCGTTATTTATCCTGGCGGTATAGGGTATGTAAAATTTACACATGAGGATTTTTATTAGACATATTCATGCATAAAATCGGTCGTATTTCTATAGCTATGAGCAAAGAATTTACAACAGAAATCATAGAGTTAAATTTCTTGGTTTTAGATCAGTTTTAGTTTGAGTTTGGATGGCTGCTTGATGACACAAGCCAATTGTAAGATGGTGTACAATATTAGTAGTGCTTTCTCCTCCGAGCAAAATTTACTTTTGTTGCGTTTATAGTGCTAAAAAACTGTCAAAGATGGGTAATTTTTATATGTGCAAAATGTGGTTATTCGTGCGGATTTTGTTGGTACATTCAATATATTATTACGTGGATGAGTTTTTGCTTAAACAATAAGAAAATTGACAGAATAAAGCTTTTAAGTTGCCCGATAGAAAGCTAAGAGCTTCGCCAAACAACATGATAGCAATTATCAAGACAACAATCACATAGAGATTTTTCAGCATGCTGAGCAGTCAAAATTCAGTTAATAATTGCTTGGAAATAAAAGGATTCACCAATCCAAGCAGGCAAAAACGATGGCAACGCAACTGAGTTCAATAACATAATTAAATATATTTCTTTGTTGTTCTTGTAAACAAAGAGAATTATACTTTATTTTCTTGTGAATTTCTTATTCTATTTAATAGAAAGATAATTATTATGTAATATTTTAGTATTATTATAAATATTATTATTTAATTAAAAATATACAATTTAAACACATACAATATAAACATAATATATTTATATTATTTTAAATAGGTTATTTTAAAAAGTAATTAAATAAGATATTATTTTGTAAAAAAATATTTTCTATTTTTTAAATATTAATAAGCTCATTTTTCAATTTTTCTTAACAATGATAAGAGTAAAATGGAGTTTTACATCCTCTTTTACAATAAATAAAAATTATACTTTAATCTGGTGTTACTCTCTAAGCTTAGAGCTATACAGATGTTATTGCTTATCATTAATAAAACTAATGTGATTGATGGCGTAGAGATTACAAAGGGCTAAATTTTTTTGCATGTAATTCATATCTTTTACAAGACTTTAAAAATAACACAGAAAAAATGAGAGAGGAAGGGATAGTGAACAAGAGTGATAAGCTTTTTCATTTTCTAGTGTTATGATTACTTTTGTATTTTACGGTTCATTCATTGTATGTATGATCAATTCCAAAATTTTTATTTTAAGCTTATAGTGAATCTATATTTTAGTCTGTTATTGAAGTGTTGTAGTGATTGAGATTAAAATATCACAATAGTGAACACTCTGATTTAATAGAGAAGATTGTTTGCTAGCAAATAATCTATCCATATCAACGTTATTTAAATTTTTTATGATTTATATTTTTAATCATTTTATCTTAGTTAGAAAGAAGGTGTATTCATTTTTATTTCTCTATTTTATCTTAAAGTCGTGGAATTATATTAATGTTAGAAAGTTATAATTCTGGAAGACAATGAACTTTATTAAAATTATTCCACGTTCTTGTAGAAACGCATGGCTGTGAAATTGTTGAAATGTGTAATAGCATATGGCATTAGATTTGGCGCATTCACCAAAGTTATCCCTTATCTTACCTAATTTAGCTTTTTTAATCAAAGAGTTAAGCTGGTTCTTACGCTAATTGTAGCTGGGGCAAATATTTTTTCTCAATCTATACTAAGGAAAAATTATTTTATAAAAATATTTATTTTACTATATTATACAAAAAATAAAAATATTATGTGTAACAAAAAAACAACATATTGATATTTTTTATATTATAAAATCATAATAATATTTATAACAATAAAGCTAAATTTATAATAAAAACAATAAAATAATTTTATTTTAATATATTTTTATCATTAAACATACATAATGTAAATTACAAATAAAATAATTGACAATTATTAAATAAACATGTAGCGGATATATTATAAGTTTAATATAACACAAAAATAACAATAAAATAAAATTATTAATTAAATTTTGTATTATATTTTTATTATTAGAAGATAAATATACTTTATCGATAGATAACGGAATGTTTTCTATTTAGAGGGGGCGGTAAAGAAAATTTATTTTACTAAATATTGTAATTAGGTGGTTATGATGAAAATATTCAAGCATTGTATAGTATGTTTTGTTGCAGTAGCGATTTTCTTTTCACAGATTTTAAGAGCCAATGCTGATTCTTTAAATGGCAGATTTCAAAATGCTGGTTTTATTTCTGTAATGACACAGGAAAATAGAGTTATTAAAGCTGTTGATATGATTATTAGCCAGTTTGGAGGACAAGGGGCTGAGAAAAATGTCCAAAAAGTTGCGGGTTTAATGGGGTTGGAGACAGCGATTTTTGGTCTCATCGCATATCTTGTATATTTCTTTACTAGAAAGCCACCGAGTCCTAACAGAGAGACAGGTGGAAGAACATTCGATGCTTTTGCTCATAGTTCATGGGCTTTGAATTAAAAGATATTATCCTTGATAAACTTTGAATTATGCTGTTATTGAATGTTTTATATTAAATAAACCGTGATATTTAATCACGGTTTATTTATTTTTTTTAATCTTAATGACCTTGATAAGTTTATCCTTTTATATCATTAAGATATTGTTTTGTGGATGCCTGTATATGGTGCATTAAATTCAGCTAATCAGTTGCTTTTTAAATTTACTTAAATTTTTTTCTCTTCAAAATGCGCATTTGAGCTAAGTTTGTGGTTGATATTTTTTTTATGATGAAAACGCGAATGCATTAATTGAGATATCCATAAACTTTGTATATCAACTCAAAAAATACAAGGTCACACAATCTTACGACTATTTGTGGGTTTTATGTTGATGAACTGAATAAGTATAGCGATGCGTCTTACAAATATTTGCAAAAATGCTTTTATTGGAATCTTTTAATCTCTTTGTGGTTTACAATTCATTTTATCATTTTATCTTAAGCAAAGAGAATGTGGATTCATTTCTATTTCTCTATTTTATCTGAGAAGGGTGGAGTTATACGAATGTCAAAAAAAGTCATGATCGTGGAAGATAATGAGCTTAATATGAAGTTATTTCGCGATCTTGTAGAAGCGAGTGGTTATGAAACCGTTGAAACGCGTAATGGTCTTATGGCATTAGATTTGGCGCGTTCATCAATGCCATCTCTTATTCTTGTGGATATCCAGTTGCCAGAGGTCTCTGGAATAGATGTTATTAAACAATTAAAAGAAGATGAAAAACTTCGATCAATCCCCGTTGTTGCTGTAACAGCTTTTGCTATGAAAGGCGATGAGGAGCGAATTCGTGCCAGTGGATGTGAAGAATATATGTCAAAGCCTATTTCTGTCCCTCATTTTATCACAATGGTAAAGCATTTCTTGGACTAAAGCTTGTTAAGTGATAATAGAAAAAACATTGAAAAGCTTATAAGATTGCTAAAGTCGTCGCGTAAATGTTTTTATGCTTCAGCACGTGGATATATTCAAGTTAGTAAAACAGATTTTAAAAATTGAAACTGAAGTTTTGAATTTTTTCGGTCTATTTTTCTTGCCTTTTATCTTAAGAGAAGAGGTTGTTTTGCATTCTTGTTTTTTCTAATCGGTATAGATTTGTTCCTACATTCATCTAAAAGTCTGTTTTAGCAGTTTAAAAAAGCCCCGTTTTTGTCCGAGGCTTTATGCATTGTACAAAAAATGAAATTAACGCTTTGAGAATTGGAAAGAACGACGTGCTTTTGCTTTACCGTATTTCTTACGTTCAACAACACGGCTATCACGGGTAAGAAAACCACCTTTTTTTAAGATTGAGCGAAGTTCTGGTTCGTAATAGGTTAAAGCTTTGGAAATGCCATGGCGCACTGCACCGGCTTGTCCGGAAAGCCCCCCACCAGCAACGGTTGCAATAATATCAAACTGGGTATCCCTGTTTGTTGCAACAATTGGTTGACGAAGAATCATTCTAAGAACAGGACGAGCAAAATATTTGTCAAATTCCTTATTGTTGATCGTGATTTTTCCAGAACCTGGTTTAATCCATACGCGTGCAACAGCGTCTTTACGCTTTCCTGTTGCATAAGCACGTCCTTGTGAATCAAGCTTTTGCACGTGGACAGGAACAACATTTTCATGTGTTTCTGTAATACTTGTTACTATGCTAAGCTCAGAAAGAGAATTAATTTCAGCCATAATCAAGCAATCCTTTTGTTTTTGCGGTTTAAAGCACCAACGTCAAGAGATTCAGGCTGTTGTGCTTCATGTGGATGTTGGCTTCCAGCGTAAACACGTAGATTCTTCAATTGACGGCGACCAAGAGGTCCACGAGGAATCATACGCTCTACCGCTTTTTCAATAACGCGTTCGGGAAAACGCCCCTCAAGAAGTTGACGTGCTGTACGTTGTTTGATTCCACCAATATAGCCGGTATGCCAATAATATTTTTTATCCGTATATTTTTTGCCAGTGAGAGCTATTTTATCTGCATTAATGACAATAACGTTGTCACCATCATCAACATGTGGAGTAAATGTAGCTTTATGTTTGCCACGTAAGCGGTTAGCAACAAATGTGGCAAGACGACCTAAAACAAGGTTTTCTGCGTCAATAATAACCCATTTTTTCACCACTTCAGTTGGCTTTTGTGAAAAAGTTGCCATAGAAGTATCCTTTATTAGAACCCTTTTAATATAAGGGAATTTTTACTGTTTTGCGTTGAAAATTGTTACCATAGCGAAATATTTAACGCATACCACTTGTTCTGATATAATGTCTTTTGATTGACGTCAAGAGAAAATAAAAACTTTATAAAACAACATGTTATGAGAAAGGTATTATAATACTACATTAAAGAAGTTTGTGGACCATTTAAATTTAAAATGAATGTTGCAAAAGACTATTTTATCTTTAACGCATGATTGTATTTTATCGTTCTTCATTATAAAATAAGTAATAATGCAGTGGTCTCGTTATTTTCTTAATGTTGAATCTTCTGCTTGTGGTCAAGCTTGGTTAGATGCCCTTGATGTTCAAGGGATAAATAATGCGCGCGCTATTTCTCAAAAATTTGGTTTTCCAGATCAGTTAGCTCGAGTACTTTCAGCAAGAGATGTGGATGAAGCTGAGGCTATTGCTTTTATTAATCCAACATTGCGTACACTTATGCCGGATCCAGAAAGTTTTAGGGATATGCAATGCGCTGCAGAGCGTATTGTTAAGGCTCTTCTCAATCAAGAACAGGTTGCTGTTTTTGGTGATTATGATGTTGATGGTGCTTGTTCTTCAGCACTCATAGCGCGTTTTTTTCGTTATTTTGGTATTGAAGTCAAAATTTATATTCCTGATCGTATTGTTGAAGGCTATGGTCCGAATGAACAAGCAATGAGGATGCTTGTGCAAGAAGGTGCTCGGTTAATTATCACTGTTGATTGTGGCGCAAATAGTCCAGATGCGGTAAAAGCAGCGAGGCTTGCTGGTGCTGATGTTGTGATTTTAGATCATCATCAAATGTCAGAGATTCATCAAGAAGCCGTTGCTCTTGTCAATCCTAATCGCCCTGATGATTTTTCTAAACAGGGGCATTTATGTGCAGCGGGCGTTGTTTTTGTTACGTTAGCTTGGGTTCATCATTTGCTGCGGAAAAAACAATTCCAAGGGCAGCTGCCTGATCTTTTAAGTATGCTTGATCTTGTTGCATTGGCAACCATATGTGATGTCGTTCCATTACAGGGGGTTAACCGTGCTTTTGTGATAAAAGGGCTTCAAGTTGCTCGTTCTATGCATAATCCAGGAATAACAGCTTTAACAAAGGTTTCACGAATAGGGGAGCCGCTTAATAGTTTTCATTTAGGTTTTTTATTAGGTCCTAGAATTAATGCAGGAGGGCGCATTGGTGATCAAGCTTTGGGAGCACGTTTGCTTAGCTGTGAGAATAAAGATGAAGCGGACAGAATAGCAGAACAATTAGATCAGCTTAATCAAGAACGCCAAGAAATGGAGAACATTCAATTAGCACAAGCGGAATCTTACATTGCATCTCTTTATCAAGATCAAGAAATACCCTTGTCACTTGTAATTTCTCATAAAGAATGGCATCCGGGAATTATTGGTATTCTTGCTTCCCGTCTCAAAGAGCGTTTTTTTTGTCCTGTTTTTGCTATTGCTTTGAAAGAAGATGGAAATGGCGTAGGGTCGGGACGCTCAATTAATGGTATAGATTTAGGAGCACTCGTTCGTGAAGCTGTTACATTAAATTTATTAGAAAAAGGAGGGGGACATAGTATGGCCGCAGGAATTATAATTCAATCAACAAAAATTGAAATCTTTCGAAAATGGCTAGAAGAAAAAGTTTCTTTAATGGTTTCACAGTTGCGTGCAAAAAAATCTCTTAGTATAGATGGTTCTCTTTCTGCTTCTGGTGTTAATGAAGCACTGTTTGAATTGCTTGAAAAAGCAGGGCCATTTGGAGCAGGGAATGCAACACCTGTTTTTGTTCTTCCCTCTCATAGACTGGTGAATCTATCTGAAGTTGGTAAAGGACATCTTCGCCTCGTTGTATCTAATGTTGAAGGAAAAAAATTGCAAGGAATAGCTTTTCGTGCTGTAGGGACATCGCTAGGTGATTTTCTTTTTGAAAATATTGGTGAAATGATTCATTTAGCTGGTCATCTTAGTTTGAATTATTGGAATGGAACGATCAATCCGCAACTGCGCGTGATTGACGCAGCTGCAGTGGTTTGAAAGGGATGTTTTTTACATTAGATGTCTAGATTAGAAGCAAAAGTAGAGTTTTCTTGTATGAAACGAAATCGTGCTTCTGGTTTTGTTCCCATGAGACTTTCTACAGTCTTTTTCGTTTCTTGCATTTCCACGGCATCAATAGAAACACGAAGCAATGTACGTTTTTGAGGATGCATAGTCGTTTCTTTAAGTTGTTCTGCGCGCATTTCACCCAGCCCTTTAAAACGCCCGATTTCGATTTTAGCTTTTCCAGTAAATTCAGTTTTGAGCAATTCATCCTTATGAATGTCGTCACGAGCATAAGCAACTTTTCCTCCTTGCGATATTCTATAAAGGGGAGGGACGGCAAGATATAAATGTCCCTGATGAATAAGGTCAGGCATTTCTTGAAAGAAGAAGGTAATGAGCAGTGACGCAATATGAGCACCATCAACATCAGCATCTGTCATGATGATAATACGTTCATATCTAAGATCTTTTTCACGATACTTGGAGCGTGTTCCACATCCAAGAGCAAGGATAAGATCGCTAATTGTTTGGCTTGAGTTCATTTTTTCATGTGCAGCATTGGCGACATTTAAGATTTTACCACGAAGAGGTAAAATTGCTTGGTTTGCTCTATTTCTTGCTTGTTTAGCAGATCCTCCTGCAGAATCCCCTTCAACAATGAATAGTTCAGCACCCAAAGCATGGTTCTGGCTACAATCTGCAAGTTTACCGGGCAGACGTAATTTACGGACAGCAGTTTTTCGACTTATTTCTCTATCTTGGCGTCGTTTAACACGTTCTTCAGCACGTTCAATAACCCAATCGAGAAGTTTTGTTGCTTCTTGTGGGGAATTTGCTAACCAATGATCAAAAGGATCGCGGATTGCATTCTCAACGATACGCTGTGCTTCAATGGTTGCTAATCGATCTTTTGTTTGTCCAACAAATTCAGGGTTACTGATAAAGACTGAAAGTATTGCGGCTGTTGAAATCATAATATCGTCAGACGTAATAATCGTTGCGCGCTTGTTTCCTATTAACTCAGCGTAGGATTTCAATCCACGCAAAAGAGCTTGACGTAATCCTATTTCATGTGTTCCGCCTTCTCCTGTAGGAATCGTATTGCAGTAAGATTGCACACAAGAATCACCACCATGCCAAGCGATAGCCCACTCAACGGAGCCATGGCCATTATTGTGTTGTGTTTTGCCAGAAAAAATTTCTGACGTTACTCGATATTCATCTTTTAGTGACGAAAGTAAATAGTCTTTAAGCCCATCGGGAAAATGAAAAACAGCTTTTTCAGGAATATTTTTTACGCCTTCAAGTATGACGGGATCACAAGACCAGCGAATTTTTACGCCACCAAAAAGATAGGCTTTGGAGCATGTCATCTTATAGATTTTTTCTGGATCAAAAGCTGCTTTTTCACCAAAAATTTCATGATCAGGATGAAAACGAACGCGCGTACCACGACGATTATAAACATCTCCCAGATCTTCCAATCCAGATTGAGGAATACCACGTGAGAAACGTTGGCGGTAAAGTTTTCGTTCTCGTGCAACTTCAACTTCCATATCATCAGAAAGAGCATTGACGACAGAAATTCCTACTCCATGAAGTCCACCTGCAGTTTGATAAGCCTTTCCATCAAATTTTCCCCCTGAGTGGAGTTGTGTCATAATAACTTCAAGAGTCGATTTCTCAGGCATTTGAGGATGATTTTCAACAGGAATACCGCGTCCATTATCTGTAACGGTTATATAACCGTTCCTATCTAATGAGACCTCAATAGAATCTGCATAACCCGCAACAGCTTCATCCATCGCGTTATCAATAATTTCGGCAAATAAATGATGAAGCGCTTTACTGTCTGTTCCACCAATATACATTCCAGGGCGTAAACGTACAGGCTCTAAACCCTCAAGAACTCGAATAGAGAGGGCATTATAGTCATCTTCTTGCGTATCTTTTGCACTTTTTCTTGAAATCATCGCGTTTGATTTCATTGGAGACTGCAGAGTGTTTTCTTTTGTATTTACCCGAGATTGGGCTTTATTTAAAACACTAAAAAGATCCTTTTTGTTATCGCTCATAGCGTTTAACTATCCACCTCATAAAATCAAATATTATTAAAATAATTTTATGCCTGTTTTTTATTTAAAAATCAATGCACTTAGGAAACATCGATTGTTGGGCCAAAAATTTGTTCAAAAGCGTGTTTGAGAGCAATATCAACATCATGTATTGCTACATGGCAACCGAGATTAAGAAAGCTTGTTACACCGTGGTTTGTAATTCCACAAGGAACAATTCCTGAATAATGGGCTAAGTTAGGATTAACATTGATAGAAACTCCATGAAAACTTATCCATTTGCGCACTCGAATGCCAATAGCTGCAATTTTATCTTCGGAAGAAAGATCATTTTGTTTTGATGGGCAATGAGACTGTTTAACCCAGACACCAACGCGATCTTCTCTGCGTTCGCCTTTAATATTAAAGTTGGCAAGCATCTGTATGATCCATTCTTCTAATGCACTAATGAAAGCACGAATGTCTTGTTTTCGGCGTTTAAGATCAAGCATGATATAAGCAATACGCTGTCCTGGACCGTGATATGTAAATTCACCTCCACGTCCTGCTTCATAAACAGGGAATAAATTAGGCGCTAAAAGATCTTTTTTATTTGCACTCGTTCCCGCTGTATAAAGGGAAGGGTGTTCAAGAAGCCAAACTTGTTCATGCGCGGTTTTTGCAAGAATTTTTTCTACACGTTCTTGCATATAACGCAGAGCTTCAGGATACTCAACTAGATGATCACTTATCTTCCATTCAACGGGTGGATTTCCTAGAATTGCATTAAAATGATGTGATAAGTGATTACGATCCGTATGTTTCAATTCAAATGTCATTGGTAATATTTATCTTGATGTTTGAGTTTATTTTGTAATCAATAAAAGTGATTACAGAGTAAGGTATAGAATTGTTGAATAAAAGAGAATACGTTCATAAATTTTATCTTAAGAAGATTTGCTACGCTTAAAAATCCACGTTCCTTTTACCATCTTCCTGTTGCACCACCACCACCTGATGATCCACCACCACCCCTAAATCCCCCTCCACCTCGAGGACCACCGAACCTTCCACCAGGATATCTGCCACCGGCACTTAAGTTAAGAAACCAAGGTGTGAAGATGATCCCCAGCCAGAGATACTTTTGTGGACCCACTTTTTTACCAAAAATCATTGCAAGAATGGGCAAACCAACGACTATAAAGAGAATGAGAAACATGATTGTATTTATAATTATTTCTTCTTTTTCAGCTTGTTTACGTTGTTCTTCAACGATTTTAGCTTTTTCTTTGATGCGAAAAGTAAAATCAGAATCACTTTCTGTAATAACTTTGATAATTGCATCAACTGCTTCAGCAATTCCTTTTTGATAATTTCCTTCACGAAAATTAGGAATCATGAAGCTATTAATAATGACAGAGGAAAGAGCATCTGTTAGCTCTCCTTCCAAACCATATCCAACTTCGATACGTGCTGTGCGTTCATTCGGTGCAATGACCAGTAATACACCATTATTGATCTTCTTTTGGCCTAATCCCCATGTACGAAAAAGAGAATTGCTGTATGTTTCTATATCATTGCCAGAAAGAGTAGGGAGTGTCACAAGAACAATTTGATCTCCCGTTTTCTCTTCGAGTGCTGCCAGTTTTTTTGTCAAGTCTTCTTTGGTTGCATTATCGAGCAAATGAGCCACATCATTAACATAACCTGTTAAATGAGGAAATTTTATTTGCGAACAAGCGATACTTCCCAATGCAGCAACTAAATACAGAGAGCAGATAAAAGCCCATAATTTTGGAAATACAATACGTTGCAAAGAGTATCGAAATGATTTCATTAATTAAAATTAACCTTTGGTGTTTGTTGGCTATCAGTATCGATGGTAAAAGTTGGCATAGGTTTAGCATCACGAAACCATAATTTTGCCCAAATCATCGTCGGCATTGTTTTGAGTGCAGTATTGTAGGCACGTACTGTTTCAATATAATCGCGGCGCGCAACGGAAATACGGTTTTCTGTTCCTTCTAATTGTGATTGAAGAGCAAGAAAGTTTTGGTTTGCTTTAAGATCCGGATAGTTTTCAACAACAGCCATAAGCCGCGAAAGTGCACTTGATAAATTTGCTTGATTTTTGAGATATTGCTGCATAACTTCTGGATTATTCAACATATCTGCATTAATGTTGACCTGCGTTGCTTTGGCGCGTGCTTCAATTACATTTGTGAAAACGCTTTGTTCATGAGCTGCGTAAGCTTTAACTGTTTCTACAAGATTGGGGATGAGATCTGTACGACGTTGATATTGATTGAGCACTTCACTCCATGCTGCATGTGCTTTTTCTTCATTTGTTGGTATCGTATTAAATCCGCACCCACTTAAAAATGGCACTAACCATGCCAAAAAAATCACGATTGGAAATTTTTTTAATATTTTAAACATTGAAGAAGTTTGTACATTTAACATAAAGATGTCTCCACAGATATTTTATGTATTATATAGGGTTTATTTTCTTGGTGGAAAGTATTTTGAACTTTATAAACAGGCGTATTTATCAATAAATTGATATCTCTATGCGTTTTAGGTACGCTTAAGTGACTTGTTGATATTAAAATAATAATAGTAATATAGATGTCATCTTATAAAAGATCAATAATATTTATATCAATTATTATTACAGAAAATTATATTATTTTCGTAGGAGTTTTGGATTTCGCAACGTGCAGATAACAATTGGAAAAGAGAAAAATGTAAGTATCAATCTTATGGAAAGATAGAAGGTCAGGGCAGTTCTTATTTTCCTCCTTTAGAAGTTATGTTTAATAAATTGGATAAAAAAGGCTTTTTTATTATGTATGGTAGTAATTGAGAAGGAGGGTGAAAGTCCTATGATAGAAAGTGTTCAGCGGCAAAGTGAAAAGTTTGATGGATTGGCTAATGATTATGATCGTTATCGTCCTCGCTATCCCCTTACTTTATTTAAAACCATGCTCCATCCTTTTAAGAACAAAAAGCATTTGTCCATTGTGGATGTGGGTGCTGGGACAGGCATCGCATTAGAGGGAATTGTTAAATTTTTAGGAAATGAGCACCAATATCATGCTATCGATGTATCGGCAGATATGATTAAGCAGGGGCGAAAAAAATTTCCTACGGTGCAGTGGTATCAGGGCCGTGCCGAATACCTATTGCCTCAAATTGGCGAGGTTGATCTTGTCATTGCAGCGCAAGCGTTTCAGTGGATGGATCGTTCTAAGTTGCTTTGTTCTGTTTCAGATCAACTTCGGGTCAATGGTGTCATGGCGGTTATTCAAAATAATCGCGATTTCCAGCATAGCGAATTTCTAGAGGCTTATGAGACATTGTTAGAGAAAATGAGTCCGAACTATTCTCGGTATTATCGTAATTTTGATTTTTTACAGGAAATGAGTGATGGCTTTGGGGTAGATCCAGAAAAGATTTTTTTTCATACGCACAATTGGACGATGATGATCCCATCTGAAGCTTTTATTGGAATGAGCCGCTCTTCAACGCAAGCGCAACGCGCTATTGCTTTCTATGGGGAAGAATATTTGCGGCAATTGGTCGCATTGATAAAGAAATATGAAGTGCAAGGCAATTTGGAGCTTTTGTATCGAAGTGAGCTCTATATGTATGCAGGATAATCCGATATCGATGATTGCTTTTGCTCTTTTAGCACATCAGAGTGGGCGGTATTCAGGAAATTAACGCATTATTAAGGCAGACTTTGAGGGGGAAAGTTTTTTTCTTCAGCATTCACATTGACATCTTATTACCGTTGATTTTCATTATTCATTTAATATGAGAGAGTTTAAATAGAAAATTTATGCACTGCATTATAGCATCGAAGCGCTTTCTTTACTGCAGTTTAACAACAGATTATTTTATAAAATGGAAAGAGGTAGATTGAATAGAAATATTTGATAATTCTTTGTTTTTATGATTGCTTTTTATTATTAAATGAGAGTGTTTTTAATAAATTTTGACAAAAATAACTGAAAAAGTACAAAAAATTATCATAATCAGAAATTTGTAGTAAAAAAGGTAATGGCTTGGAAGAACCTTTAAAAAACAACTCATTTTGAAATTATCTCTAAATTCAGATTGAATATAACAAAAAGTAAAATATAAATATGCTATATGAAGCATTTCTCTTTTTAGAAGATATAATATAAAAACAATATATTAATTAATTTTTTTTGATATAAGAAAACTTCTTTTATTTTCTATTTTAAATAACGGGTTAGTCCGAGTCTTATGTGGTTTTATTGAAGATGTGTTTTTCAAGGTTTAATCTGGCGCTTTAAATACAATTTTAGAAGTGGCAAATAAGCTCAATTTTTTCTCTGTTGTGATGTGTTGAATAAGTTTTTTAATTTTCTATAGAGTTTAATTTTTGCAATCATGATAGATTGTGGCAGCTATCTATTTAAGGTTTTTATAAGTTTAGTAGGAATAGCTTGATGATAAATCCATTGAGTTCTCCATCTTTACGCTTCATAAAAGAATAAGCCTGCACCATCACACACTTTGTCATTTTCCAATGTTGCGACAGCCCTTGACATGGTTTATAAGAGGAGTTTTTAGTCCTTTTTTGTACAGTTTTATCCATACGACAATCTCGCTTATGACGTGCAAGCGAATGGTTTTGATTGATTCAACATACACAGATTTGGAATGAAAGAATCTTAAGATATTCCGCTCTCTCATTTAATATTAATAATGCTAGATCATGATTATAAATTAATGTGTTGTCTATTTTTGAAATCCATGACCTTGGTTGAGCTTGTCAATATTTCATTTTCATTTATCGTAAACTATTCTACTTTTGAATAATGACTCCACTGTAAGGAATGTCTTTAAGAAAGCATTCTCGTTTTAAAGAGTCGTTATAGTTTTTTTGTTTTATAGAAGGATCAATAATGCTAAACATTATACTTTGATAAAAAAAGAAAGTAAATTATGACTATTATACTGAAACCGAGCGAAGTGACGCTTAGTGAACTTGCAGCTATTTATTTTAATGGTGAAGTGAGTAAACTTCATAATGACACGCATTTAGCTATCAAGAAAGGGGCTCAGCGCATTGCTGAAATTGCTGCTGGAAGTGAGCCTGTGTACGGTATTAATACTGGTTTTGGGAAGTTGGCTTCCATTAAAATTGATGCGGACGATGTCGCTGTTTTACAGAGAAACCTTATTTTGTCCCATTGTTGTGGGGTAGGAGAGCCTTTAGCTGAAAATATTGTGCGTTTGATAATGAGCTTAAAGCTTATCTCTTTAGGAAAAGGGGCTTCAGGAGTTCGTCTAGAATTAGTAAATTTGCTGGAAAATATGCTTGCAAAGGGCGTCATTCCTGTCATCCCTGAAAAAGGGTCTGTTGGTGCTTCAGGTGATCTAGCTCCACTTGCTCACATGGCGGCTGTTATGATGGGAGAAGGGGAAGCATTTTTTCAAAATATTCGTATGAGTGGGGCGGTTGCATTAGAGAAAGCGGGATTGTCCCCTATTATTTTAGAGGCAAAGGAAGGTCTAGCTCTTATTAATGGGACTCAAACATCAACAGCCCTTGCACTTGCTGGTCTTTTTCGAGGTTATCGGGCATTGTGTGGTGGATTGTTGGCAGGGGCTTTGACGACAGATGCTATCATGGGATCAACGGCGCCATTTCATCCTGATATCCATATTTTACGAGGACATTATGGGCAGATTGCCGTATCGAAAACATTAGAAAAGCTTGTAGAGGATTCAGAAATTCGTGCAGCACATTTACAGGGGGATGAGCGTGTACAAGATCCTTATTGTATACGTTGCCAGCCACAGGTCATGGGGGCATGTTTTGATATTTTGCTGGCAGCAGCAAAAACACTGATTATTGAAGCAAATGCTGTTACAGATAATCCATTGATTTTAAGGAATGGTGAAGTTGTATCAGGTGGGAATTTTCATGCTGAACCTGTAGCGTTTGCTGCTGATCAGATTGCTCTTGCTTTATGTGAAATAGGATCTATTTCTCAACGGCGTATTGCTCTTATGGTTGATCCAGCAGTTTCTTATGGACTTCCAGCCTTTTTAGCACATAATGCGGGTCTTAATTCAGGTTTTATGATTGCTGAAGTAACAGCGGCAGCTTTAATGTCTGAAAATAAGCAAATGGCCCATCCTGCTTCCGTTGATTCAACCCCAACTTCTGCCAATCAAGAAGATCATGTTTCAATGGCTTGCCATGGAGCGCGTCGGTTATTGGTAATGAGCGAAAATCTTTTTACACTTATTGGCATTGAAACGCTTGTTGCAGCACAAGGAATTGAATATCGTGCACCTTTAAAAACAAGTACTTTTTTGCAATCTGTTATGGAATGTCTACGAAAAAATGTTGCTTCTCTTAAGGAAGATCGCTATCTGGCTCCAGATCTTCATCAAGCACATATACTTGTGCGTGAAGGGCACTTATTATCTGTTTTACCAGAAACAATTTTTCCTTCATTAAGTTTTCAATAGTATTTGTTTTAAGGTCAATGCTGAAGGGGGGATATTGAATTTTGAAACTTCCTCATATGAAAATATAGAGGAGCAATACTATATTTGAATTATTTAATAAATTATATATTTATTACTGTATATATCTGATTTTTGTAGTTAACTAGATATTTTGTTATTTTATAGAAACTATAAAATTAAAGCACCTATATTTTCTGATTTATATCAGAAATTTTAATATAAGTTAAATAATATATACGAATTATATATTCGTGATATTGTATTTTTATAAATATAAATTATGATATATGTATTGTATCAAGTAAAAATAAAATTTTTATTTTATATTCTTCTTATTTTTAATACTTTATGAATTTTATAGTTCATTTTTGATATTTAAAATAAAAAAGGAGAAAAGAATGTTTAAAAGTGCTAAATTATGTGTTTTAATAACACTTCTTTTTTTCTCTCAAATTCTTGAGATTCATGCAAATTTTAGGAGAGCTAGCTTTCCAGAGGAAGTTTTCATTATGATAGTGGCCCAAGAGAAAGAGCCTCTTATTTCAGCGAAAAACAAAGATTTTATTGCTATCTCAGGGCAAATTCCCAGAGGTAATGAGAACGCTATCATCGGACCAATAATCAAAGATGCTCTTTTTATCGTATATTTTTTTTTCATTGGAAAGCTTGTCGTTAAGGCAGCTGGAGTCCTTAAAAGATGGGTTGTAGATAAATTTTCTCATGCTTTTGAAAACTTGCGAGATTCGTATTATCATTGATTGAGCTATTCAATTGGCATAAAAAGTTTGTTTTATGGGCTCAAAGAAAGTTTGCTTAAAGTAACAAAAAATTAATTGTATGCATAGTTAATGTGTTTGTTATGAATTTTTAGGCTTCTATTTCAGTGCACCGAAATAGAAGCCTAAAGTTTAGATTACATTAAGGTTAATTTTCTCTGTAAAAAAACTAGAGAATACGAAATGAATTAAATGACAATTATGAAAAAATTCATTATCACTTTATTTGAATAAAATAATACGAAATTGCAGGCTATAAAAGCTGAATAATTCGCAATATATAAAAGCTGAATAATTCGCAATACGCAATAAAAGTATTTTTTCATTGTTTAGAGCAAAGTGTTGGACTGGCTGGTCTTCGATGTTTTTTGAAATATATTTGTGAAAGAAACATGAGGCTTTATTTCTCATAGAGCTGTTATCGTGGTGTGGATTGTCAGCATTTCAAAAAGTAAGGAAAGAAATGGCAATAAATGAACTGAAAAGAGGGATGAGTAAACGCCAAGTTATTTTTTTAGCTCTTGGTTCTGCTATTGGAACAGGTCTTTTTTATGGGTCTGCACAGGCAATTAAGCTTGCGGGTCCCAGTGTTTTGATTGCCTATTGTATTGCTGGTTTAGCTATTTTTATGGTTATGCGGGCTCTAGGAGAGATGATACTTCATAATCCATTGCCTGGTTCTTTTGCTCGTTATGCGGCAAATTACATATCACCATTAGCAGGTTTTTTAACGGGATGGACATATGTATTTGAGATGATTCTTGTTGGTTTGGCTGATATTACAGCTTTTGCGACTTATATGGGGTTTTGGTATCCTGATGTTGCTCCTTGGGTATGGGCACTGAGTATTACATTAATCATCACAGGTATTAATTTAGCTGCTGTAGAAGTCTATGGTGAACTAGAGTTTTGGCTATCTTCTATTAAAGTTATCGCTATCATTGCGATGATTATTTTAGGAATAGCAATTATTTTTTGGGGGTGGGGTGAAGGTACAGATTTTTCTACCGTTACTGTTCATAATTTATGGAAAAATGGTGGACTTTTTCCCAATGGTTGGTTTGGTTTTTTAGCTTGCTTTAGTGTTGTTGTTTTTGCTTTTGGTGGCATAGAAATCATTGGCATGGCAGTCATGGAAGTTCAAAACCCTCATCAAACGATTTCAAAGGCAATTAATTCTACTCCAGTTCGTATTTTGCTTTTTTACGTCATGACGTTAGCTATTTTAATGTCTCTTTATCCTTGGAATGAGATTGGTCTCATGGATAGCCCTTTTGTATCCATTTTTGAAAATCTTGGGATTTCATATGCAGCAAATATTTTAAATATTGTTGTTGTTACAGCGGCTATTTCAGCAATGAATAGTGGAATGTATGGTGCTTGTCGTATGATCCATGGTTTATCGCAGGAAGGTTATGCTTTAAAAAAGTTTCAATATTTATCAAAAAACGGTATACCAGTTTTTGTTATTTTGATGATCTTTGGTATTTTTCTTCTTGGTGCTGTCCTTAATTATTTTTATCATGAAAAGCTTTTTTTTCTTATTGCTGCAATGGCAACATTTGCGACAGTTTTTGTTTGGATGATGATTCTACTTTCACAATTTTTTATGCGAATTAAGATGCCTAAAGAAGCTCAGAATGGTTTAAAATTTCCCATTCCATTTTGGCCAATAGGATCGATTTTTTCTATTTTATTTATGGTTTTTATTTTTATTCTCCTATGGTACTTTGATGAGACACGACCAGTTTTAATTATAGGTGTTAGTTGGATTGCTTGGCTTGTTATTTGTTTCTATGCACTTAAACTTTATAATTTTAAGCAACGGTAACAAATAATAATTAAATCAAAAAGTTATATTTGTAGTAAGGGATTAGGTGCTTATTGATTCTATTATGTTTTTTTATCTCTATCCCTAACTTTTTTGGAGCTTTTGTATCGATTCAAGGGAGAGTTTTTTGCGATCTGCGCTCTTGGTATAAAGAGATGCCATACTGTCATTTGTCCAGCCAAAGAGTGCTTTCAATTGTGATACTGTTGCACCAGAGTTAGCTGCGCGTGTTGCTGCTAATTTTCTTAAGCCATGCGCTGATTTTTTGATACCTGCTTGGGTACAAGCATTATAAAATGTAATTCCGAAGCTTTTTTTGGGTATTTTTTTTCCGCGTTTACCACAAATGAATGTTTCTTCTCCAATAGGACCAACTTCAAGCGTTTTGGCTAATTCCGGTAAAATAGGTAGAAAGACATCTGTTTTAAATTGGCTCTTTTCTGTTTTGATGTGAATGATATTATTCTTTACATCTTTCCAGCCAATGCGGACCGCATCACCACGACGCAAACCCGTATACAAAAGGACATCAATCCAAACGCGTTCATGGGTACCATGGGACCATCTTTGATAATATTTCTCAACATCTTCTTCTGTCCAAACAGCAAACCCATCTTTGTTATGAAGGGCTGGTCTTTTAACACCTAAGGCTGGATTATTTTCTAAAAGACCTTGGTCAATCGCCCAATTAAAAAGCCCATTAAGGGCTTTCAGAAAGTTTCTAGCCATTGCTGGTGTTTCTTTGCGTCGTTCAACGCCGGCTATGATATGTTTCTTTTCAATTGCTTTGTATGGAATGTTTCCTATGGTATCACATACCTTCATAAGGATGAGTTCTTTTTGTTTTTTTGTAGCTTTAGTGTAGCTATGCCAATTAGAGCTGTTAAAGTATTGTTTAAGCAGCCATGCAAATGACCCTTCAATCAGTTTGCCGATTTTCGGTTTTGGAGGGATTATGCCTTGTAATTCGGCAAGTGCGCTTTTGTAGTTGTCAACAAACTCTTGTGTTCCATAAGTTCCGCGTATTCTAATACGTTTTCCATGACCAATACGTACATACCATACGATTTTGCCATGTTGGGTAATTTGTTTAACGAGATGAGGGGGGCGTGGTTTTGGCATGATCAATTTTACATCTTAGAGAGTGCGATTTCGTAATATTCATTCTTTGACAAATCTAAAAGTTTGTCTGGGTGTGCTGTTGAGTTTGGTATTGGAATATCTGCTTTAAGATAGATAAGCAGTTCACCGGTAGGTTTGATTTCTATGAGTTCGCATTTTTGCTTTTTTGCTTCTCTTAAAGCTCGTGCAATGTCTGCTTGCGTTATGATAGCTTTACGAGGCGCCATATCTTTTCTCCTACATTGAGACGCAATTTACCCATTTCGTGAATCACGCATGACTTAAAAGTTGTTATGAAAGGGTGGGGGTGCTCGTAGATATGCGGGGAACAAAACACCCCCATAAGGTTAAGCAGCTTTTGTTGAGAGTTGTTTT
>NZ_JBHIPC010000039.1:0-1235 GCF_042195765.1 Bartonella sp. AP3QHHD | reverse complement strand
AGAGCTTAAACAGCGTGATGAAGCAGTAAAAGCGCCGCTTCATAAGAATAAGAAGAGTAAGAAGAAGGGTAAGTGAGGAGAGAAAGATGAGTTTAGTAGCAATTATTACGTTTTTTACTACCAATGCGGTTATGTTCTTTTGTGTTATCGCTATGTTCTTTTTTGTTTTGCTCTATCGCAATAGAGAACAAGAGCTCAAAACAGAACTGAAGGAAAAAGATATATTAATTGTAAAGTTAAATATGTCAATTGAAGAGTTGAAAAAGAAAGTACAAGAAAGAAGAGTTATAGGAACCTTTGGAGGTTATGATTCATGAAAAAGAACAAACTAATAAATACTTTCATCTTCTCACCTTAATAGGTGAGAAGATAAGTAAAACCTAATTCCCAATCTTATAAGATTATCATCGTTGATGACTTAATTTTCGAAAAAAGCTGGGCCAAAAGCGAACTTCAAGTGTTTTATGTGGGTCATATGATGAAGTATGTTCTAAGATAAAGATCGGAACGGATAGTTTATCATGATTTTCTGTTTCTATGGAGCGAATTTTTAATTCCCATTGAAAACTATACCCACCATTCACTGTAAATAGGTCAATTCCTCTTTCTAATACGTTGTTTTGGATGACAGGATTTGTTGTAACGGGAGTTATTAAATCGATACATTTGGGAGATGTTTTAAGAATGCTTCTTGGAGAGCTTTGAGAGTATGGATAAGGAGTTGGATAGAATGCTTGAACGAATTCGAAAGGGCTATTTTCATCTATTCGTATATAGTTCATTTTCATTGGTCGGTCTGTGGGGTTTTTGATGGAAAATTCTATGAGAATACCTTCTGGTGATAGATCTTCAGGTTTAAGATTAAAGATCTCAACTTTCATCTTTGGTCCTAAACCTTCTGCTATGTTTTCTGTCCACAAAGTTTCTAAGGAATTTCTTATCATTTGGGGAAGGTCTTTTTTCAATATACTTTGTCTTTTGAATGTTGCGAGTTCTGTTTCAATGTTATTCAATTTATTGTTCATGTTAATTGTAATGTCAGTTAATTCTACAAAATTTTCTTGCATATTTCTCATATCTCTTTCTCCTCCGCTTTGGGAAAACAGTAATTTTATAAAATACGTTTTGTATGGAGAGGAGCGGTGATTAACACGATTCTTTGTTTTGATCTAGGTACCAAAACGGGGTGGGCGATACGTGGTGCAAGTGGTGACATGTTCAGTGGTACCGTGAAT
>NZ_JBHIPC010000038.1:0-1478 GCF_042195765.1 Bartonella sp. AP3QHHD | reverse complement strand
TGATGATGATAATCCTTTGATGACGCAATTCATGCGGGCATTTTACGGACCATTTTACCGAAGCTAGGATTCACGAGAAATGTCAACGATTTATGATTGGTCGCTTAGAGCGTCGGATAATACGCGCGTGGATAATTTGATTGATTGGTCCGAAGGACAGCAACCTAGCAGTGTGAACACAAGCGCCCGTGTGATGATGCAGCGCGTAAAGGAATACTTGTCAGACACGGGTGGAGAGCTTGAAGGCATTGTTACAAATGATCCTGTCCAACAAACGAGTGTGATAAGACTTGCAAGCACTTCACAGTTTTTAGAGTATAAGAATGGTATCGTTTTGCGCTTTATGGCTATGGGTAAGAATGTTGGAGCGACCACGATTGTCTTAAATGCTTTAGATGGCAAGCCGGTTTATAAAGCAACGGAAACGGGTTTATCGCTTTTATCAGGGGGGGAAATCCAACAAGGGTGCATTTATACATTGTTTTATAATGGAGATCATTGGCATCTTGTTAATCCTACCCCACTCCCTTTAGAAGAAGAAGAAAGCAGTCTTTATCCCACGGGTTTTATAGGAACGTTTGGAATGCGCGGGATTCCAAAGGATTGGTTAATTTGCGATGGGAAGGCTTATTTGCGTCGTGATTATGGTGATTTATTTGAGACGATAGGAACGGTTTGGGGAGAGGGTGATGGCGCCACGACATTTAATGTTCCCGATTTTCGAGGGATGTTTTTACGGGGGCTTGATGGAGGGCGCAATATTGATGAGGGGCGTTCTTTTGCAAGTGTGCAAACAGATTTAATCGAGTCGCATCAACATCAAGGACAGAGCCTTTCGATGTCTCATTTTACCAGCAACGAAAACTTTTGGGATGGGAATACGACGGATGTGTTGGGCTATCGTCTAGGCTTGTTTGGGGGGAGTTCTCTAGCGAATTTTATGGGCATAGAGCGTGAGAATTTAGGGGGCTACATTGTAAGTTCTCATACTCTTGATGAGAACCAAGAGGTTGTTTTGGAGAGCACTGGTGAAGGCGAGACGCGTCCAGTTAATGTGAGTGTTCTGTTTGCGATTAAGACATGAGGTGTAAGATGTCGACGATCTATGATTGGTCTTTAAATGCCTCCTTGAATGCCTATTGTGATGATTTGATTGATTGGTCAAAAGGACAACGTCCTAGTAGTCTGAATAATAGTGCTCGTGTGATGATGCAACGTGTGCGTGAGTATTTATCGGATACGAGTGGTGTGATTGAAAGCACTTTTACGGTTGATGCTGAACACCAGACGACGTTGATAAGACTTCAAAGCCAATCGCAATTTTTAGAGTATAAGAATGGGATATCAATTTGTTTTAAAGCGAAGGGCAAGAATGTTGGGGAAACCGCAATTGCCTTGAATGATTTGGCGGCTAAACCTGTTTACAAGGCGACGGAATTAGGTCTCCGTGTTTTATCGGGAGGCGAGCTTCAAAGGGG
>NZ_JBHIPC010000037.1:0-5244 GCF_042195765.1 Bartonella sp. AP3QHHD | reverse complement strand
ACAGCGGAAGAGGAAGCGCGTATAAACGCAAAGATTGATGCGCAGTTTGCTGACTTTAGAGACCACACCATTGATGTTGCAAGGGCTGCTGGGGGCGTTGCCGCTGCCCTTGCCGGTGGCAATGTTGATGCCGGCGCTGATGCCGCAGGTAATGCCGCTGCAAATAACTTTTTGGGGAGTGCACAACGCGCTCAGATGAAGAAAGAGTTAGAAGAGTGCCCTGATGATCAGTGTCGAAGAGATGTTAACGAAAAATGGTTCGAGATTAGTGAAGAGCAAGATAGGATTTTTGGGATAGGTCTTGCGAAGGGTATGATTGTTGGTGCCGTAAAAGCAATAGGAAACGGAATATCTGAGACAGCTCATGACGTTAAAGAATTAGGATCGGCAATAGGAAACGGAATATATGCGACAGTTCATGACGTTAAAGAATTAGGATCGGCAATAGGAAACAGTTCAGTTGATGAGATCTATCAAAATGCCCTTCAAGGCGTTGGAACAGCAAAAGCTTGGGCCACGAGTGGGCATATATTTGATGATGTCTGGGAAGGTGCTGGTCAACTCTGGGAAGGAGTTGGTCAATTCTGGGGAGGTGTTAAGGATTCCTTTAGAGGGCGTATAGATCACATAAAGGATTCCTTTGGGGGGCATATAGATCACATACATGAAACAATGGAGAAAGGGGGGGATGGAGCATTCAGTGCTGGTGCTGAATCTGGCGAAATGCTAGGTAAACCATTAGGAGATGTGGCTTATATAGTGGGTTCTACAGTGCTTACTGACGGTGCTGTTTCAGCAGCCAAGGGAGGCGTAAAGCTTGCGGGAAAGCTTGTAGAAAAAGATCTCATCAAATTTGCTGCTAAAGCTGAAGAAGCGGCTATAACGGGAGCAACTAGTTCTGAAGTAAATACTGCGCATGTGGGGAAAGAAATCGCACAATCGCTAGAAAAAATGAGCGATGAAGCTATTGCAACTCAATATTTGGGGCAAGAGAGAAAATTCTGGTCAAAACCTATTGAGGTTGAGTTTGAAATAACTAACAAGGGAGAAAAAATTACTCAGACAAACAAAGTCTATCAGAGAGATGATCTGTTTGATCCTAACCAGATTGTTAGTTGGACAGTAAAAGGAAAAGAAGTAAAAGGTACAAATATTGAAAGGATGAAAACAGGAAGAGCACCTCTTGACTTTAATGAAAATCCCATTGAATTGCATCATATGCTGCAAACACATGATGGTCCCATAGCAGAGGTTACAAATGCGTTTCATAATAAACATAATTCAGTTATTCATATTAATCCTAATACAATGGGATCAGCTATTGACAGAGACCTATTCGATAAATGGAGGACGAAATACTGGAAGGAACGTGCTAAAGATTATGAAAAGAAAGATATAGCAACTAAAAAATAATAATTTATGGAGAACAACCTATGAAAACTTATACTTTAGCTGATGTTGTACAATTAATTGATAAAGTAAATAAATATGATGATGAGATTATCAATTTTGGTACTGCAGAGGATGCAGTTAGTGATGTACGGATTAAAGAGGCAGAAAAAACTCTCGGTTTACAGTTTACAACTTCTTATAAGGATTTTTTAAAAAATTATAAGGGAGGAGAAATTGGTTATGAGGAAATTTTTAGCATTTATAACGCAAGTTTTGAGGATCATCCTGCTGGTGATATTGTGCATAAAAACTTATATCATAGGAAACATGGTTTTGCGACATTAGAACAGCTTGTTGTCAGTAGAACTGATTTTGGGGAGACATTTTACTTTGATTATACTCAGTTTCAGGATGGTGAATGCCCACTCTACGTCAAGATTCCATCTGGAGCGTCACATTATTATGCAAGTAATTTTTATGAATTTCTCTGTAAAAGAATTAAAGAGCACGCAGGGGAAGATTTGTGAAAACCTATACCTTAGCTGATGTTGCAGTATTAGTTGATAAATATAATGATATTATCAATTTTCGTACTGAAGAAAATGTGGCTGATGATCTACGGATTGAAAAGGCGGAGAAAGCTCTCGATTTGCAATTCACATCTTCTTATAAGAGCTTTTTAAAAAAATATGTAGGAGGAGAAATTGGTGGTGAAGAAATCTTTAGCCTTTATAAGGAGTGTGGAGCAGATATCCCTGGTGGTGATATTGTTTTCCAAAACTTAAATGATAGAAGAGATGGTTTTGCAACATCAGAACAGCTTGTCGTGTGTTACGCTGATTTTGATGAAATTTTTTATTTTGATTATACGCAGTTTCGGGATGGAGAATGTCCAATCTATGTTATGTATCCATTGGATAATTGCGAATATTACGCCAGTAATTTTTATGAATTCCTTTGCAAAAGAATTAAAGTACACGCGGGAGAAGAGATACTTGATGGTGACCAACCAATTGAAAAGATTGAGAACACTCCCACTCCGCAACCTATCCCTTTTTACAAGAGCTTTTGGAAAAAATTATGGAAGAGGTGAAATTGATAGCGAGGAAATATGGAGCGTTTATAACGCAAGTTTTGAGGATCATCTATGAAAACCTATACCTTAGATGATGTTGCAGTATTAATTGATAAAGTGAATAAATATGATGATGAGATTATCAATTTGGGTAGTGAAGATGATGAAGAGAATGAAACAGATGATTTACAGATTGAAAAGGCGGAGAAAACTCTCGGCTTGCAATTCACATCCTCTTACAAAGTTTTCTTAAAAAAATATGGAGGAGGAGAAATTGGTGGTGAAGAAATTTATAGCCTTTATGGAGATTGTGGGGAAGGTATTCCTGCTGGTGATATTGTTTACCAAAACTTACTCGATAGAAAACATGGTTTTGCGACACCAGAACAGCTCGTTGTGAGTTATGATCTTGATGAAACCTTTTACTTTGATTATACGCAGTTTCGGGATGGTGAATGCCCACTCTATCTCAAGTATACATCTGAAGATTCTGAATATTACGCAAGTAATTTTTATGAATTTCTCTGCAAAAGAATTAAAGTACACGTGGGAGCTGAGATACCTGAAGGTGACCAACCGATTGAAAAGATTGAGAACACTCCCACTCCGCAACCTATCCCTTTTTACAAGAGCTTTTGGAAAAAACTATGGAAGAGGTGAAATTGATAGAGGAAATATATAGTCTTTCTAGAGAGCCTAAGTATTATACAAGTAATTTTTATGTAAAAGAATTACAGATCATGCTGGGGGAATGATGATGCAAACTAAAGATGTCACAGAGATTTTAAAAAGACTGGGCTGGGAGCCTTATCGTGATAACGTGGGGGATACTTTTGCGCATTATCATCTTCCCGATCGCATTGTCGGTATTGGCTATGGTGTAAAAAATTATGGAGAGAGTGGCAAAGAGTTTTTGCTTTCGGCTGATCTCACCACCGCTGCTTATTGTCTTGCTCGGGAATATTCTAGAGGTGAAAAATCACAGCATAAATATGGAGATGTGCTGTTTTACGCGAAGGAGGATTTTAATGTTAAAGCTCCGGATCTTTCCGAAAGCCATATCACAACCGCTTTAAACAAAGTGATTGCATGGGCGCAAGCACAGGATATTGAAAAAGAGTTGTGCGAGGAAGCTACTAATCATTCTGCCGTTGCACAAGCATTACTTGGTGATATGGAGGCTTTAAGGAGTGATAGATCTACCCCAAAACTATCTGTGCCAGAATTTGCTGATTATAAAACAATGACATCGGATGATCGCCTGCTTTTTTTTGCACAGGCCTATAAAAATGGGGAATTAGACGATATTCTAACGCGCAAGAAGCCAAAACAGCGCTCGATAAGTCTCACAGCAGCAATGCGCGTTCTTAAAACACAAGGGTGGTTTTCAACGGAACCTGGAAAAATGTGGTTGATTTTGCCCGACCGCTTTATTCAATTTGATTTTGGTTTTATACGTCTTCATGATAATTACAATGTCCGTATTGAAGCTGAAATATCTAATGAAATGATTTCTGTCGCTTGCAATTGTATTCACTATAGTAAGGAATATTGGTGTGTTTCTCCTAAAAATATTTATAATTCTTTTAATACGATTGGGGGGGGGGTTTTTAGTGGTTTTGGTAAAGGCATTGATATTTGTGTAGAGACATTAGATGAGCAAGAGCTTATCAAAATCTCTGAGCGGATAATACAGTGGGCACGTGCCCAAGATTTACAAGCATCAATAGAAAGCAAAACACGTGTTCAAAAGTATAGCTACAATATACGTATAGTCTGGCATTTGGCTTGTTTAGCATTGACAGGTCAAATTGATGTTCTGAAATCTTATCAAAATTTTTTAGAAGCCGGTAAGATTTCTGAGATTTTGGATGACCGTGAAGTAGAGAGATATATTAACCATGCCGTTCAATTTGCTGAAGAATATCTGAAAATCCTTAATGAGCGAAAAGCTATAGATGATCGTCTTAGTTTACAAGATTTGTCTTTTCTTAATACAGTTTCTGAAGACTTAAAAAGGATGGACTGGACAGTCTATCGTGATAAAAATTACAATTGCAATGCTTATTTTATAACGAAAGATCGTATCATTAATATAGTGTACGACCTTGATAAAAAAGGAGAGACACCATTTGTTACCTTCAAGGTTTCTCTTTCAACACTTGGTTTTTCTACAGCTTATCGATCTATTTTCATCAATACTCCCCAATATACCGTTCTTAAAGAATCAGAAGAAGTTTATGCAGTTTCTAGTACTGAATTGGATGAAGGCAAGCTGAAACAGATCAGTGCGGATATTTTGTACTGGGCTGATCGACAAAATGTGAATCAAATCATCTATGATTATGCGGCTTTGTCCCCAGACAGTGAATATGATTTTGCGAAGTTGCACCTTATTGCACTTATTCTTATTGGGGATGTTGAAAAACTCAAATTTTATAAGGAAAGTTTGAAGGATAAAAACTTTTCAGCTTTGATAAGGGAAAACATAGCACATATTATTGATAACGTCCTTGCTCTTGCACGCCGTTATCGGACTGGTTTTCCTAAAAACGCTCCGATTTTAAGCTTGGATCCGCAAACAGCATCTGTTGCTTCTAAAACAACTTCTGTTGAAGTGGCAGAGGAAGTGGATGAAGCGGATGACACTGATGATCGTCTCACTATGGAAAGTGCTCATGCACTTTTAAAAAGTCTAGGCTGGTCAACCGAGAAAATCAATGAGAATGACCATATGGCAAGCTATCAATTGGCTGATCGTGAAGTAGACATTCTTT
>NZ_JBHIPC010000036.1:0-3701 GCF_042195765.1 Bartonella sp. AP3QHHD | reverse complement strand
TCAAACTGAATGCCAAAGCCTGTACGTTCTTCCTTTGAGCTTGAGGAATGGCTATTATGACCAACAAGCACATTGACATCATGCGCTGCCGAAAGGTTAATATTCTCACCCGCAAGATCAGAGCCCTCCACGTTCACATCTTTTTTCTTGGCAGTGATGTTGATATTGCCATCCGCATTGAGAGAAGAGCCTTGATGCTCAAAGCTCTCTTCATTTTCTGTCTTTCCCTCACTCCCGTATATCGACACAAAGCCCTTACCTGATCCCACACCAAAACCTGTTTCATGCTCCTCTGAATGGCTTTTATGATGATCTGTCATGCCATCAATCGTCACACTTTCTCCGCTCACATTGATATCTTGACCGGAAAGAAGATGAGAAGCAGAAATCTTGGCTTCTCCTTGTGCGTCTAACACGATGTTTCCCGTCGCCCCAAGGATAGAGGAAACCGTTGTGGTATGCGATTGAGATGTATCGGACGATTTCTCATGCAAAAAGCCACTTGATGACGATTGTGCTTGCTGATCCAAGTGTTCTTGGGCGCCTTTGATAGTAATCTTTCCCCCAGAGTGAATGGTAATATCCGCTTGTTTCTGTTCTCCTGGTGCTTTCTCTCCTGACGTTTCCTCTGCCTTACCGGCTACGAGCGTCGAGGCGACAACTTCCGTGTTGTTTCCAGATTCAATGGCAACGCCTTTTTCTCCTGCTATACTTGAACCTACCACTTGGGTAGCTCCAAAAGTTTCATGATAGGATGAGCTTCCCCCAAAAAAACCGCCATCTGTGTAGCTAGATATCTCACGGTGTGAACTATCCTCTGCATTGGTGATCAGGACATCGTTGCTGGCTTTCAGCCCTACCTTGCCCTCAGCCGCAACGGAACTGCCTGTGATGCTAAGGTCATGCGGTTTCCCATCCTGCCCTGCAACAACAGTGGTATCACCCCCAGATTTTATCGAAGAACCCCGAGAAATAGACTCTTGCCTATCAACACTAAAGTCGCTGCTCTGAAAATGATAATCTCTTTCATCGTTTCTCACCCCTATTGTTATCTCCCCTTGTGCGCCAAGAGCAACATTGTCCTTCGCATCTATATCGGAAGCAGCAATATGGATATCTTGACCCGAGATGACAGTGGTATCTTTTCCAGAACTTAAATGAGAGCCATTGTGCAAGGCGACATGGGAGGTTTCACTCCCGCGATGATTGTCCATGCTGTTGCGTGTAGCATCAATCGAAACATTTTCTTTTGCTTGTAAGTAAAGATCATCATGCGCTTGAACATCAGAGCCTAAAATATTCAAATCTTTTCCAGAGAGAAGTGTCGTCGAGCCTCCAGAGTTTAACACAGATTTATGGTGCATAATGGAGTCACTATACTGTTTATGGTGATGCGTTGCAGCTGAGCCTATCGTCAAGTTGCCTTCTTCTGTAGCCATGGCAAGATCACCTCCGGTGCTGATCCCCACCCCTGAGGCGGTAATATCTTGTTTAGCAATCACCGTTGCATTACCCCCAGCAGAAAGCGCCTCGGTGTTTAATACGGTCTCCACGCCGTCAACCGTTGTGCGCCCTGCGTCCAAACGAATATTCTTCTCCGCAAGGATAACAGCATCCCCACCAGCAGCAAAATGCCCCCCTTGACTGAGGATATCCCCACCATGCACATGCAATTGGTGGTTTGCCGCAATCCGCCCTGAATTGGTTATTGTGGAATTGCTTGTATTTTGGCTGGTGATATTGACATCATCGCCCATGATCAAAGCCCCAGCAGAAACAAAGGAGGCTCTGTCTTTTTCAGGGATGTAAAGCACCGGTGCATAAACATCCATGCCCTTGACCTGTTGGCGCACATAAATCACCATCGGGGCTTCTAGGGACGCCAATTGTTCTTCACTCAAAGCCTCACCAAAAGGGAGATTGTGTGCTTTTGCATAATCTGCCCCACCATCTAGCAAAGTTTTGACTTGTTCAATGGCATCACTTCCAGGAATAAAGGAACCTTTGCCCAAACCTTGACCAACAAGATCACGCATTTGTTTCTCAATCAGCTGCTTTTCAAAATAGGCATCACCTAAGAAAAAAATCTCTCTGTCAGGATTATAACCAATTCTGTTCAAATAATAGGCTGAGCCATAAAACTTGCCGACATCAAGGAATTCTGCCCGCGTTTCATAAATGAAATTTTGATTGGGCAGCGTGCCCCCAACACCCCCCGATTGGGGCTTTGGTAAAGGGAGCCCCTCAGCAAGTTCCCCCGCATTATTGAGATCGACTTTTGGTGTAAAGAGAGCGCCAGCTCCAGGCAAACCACTTAAGGACTCCAGTGGATTGCCTCCAACGGTTTTTGCCTCAAAATGCGCATCCCCTGTAATCGAACCTTCCGCTGCCTCGTTGTGGAGTTGATCGACCACCAAATTCAAAATGCCACCCGCTTGAACAAGACCAGGAACAGTATCGAGAACTTCTGAATTGATATGGCGAAAACCATCATTATTTATTATATCTAAAGCAACATTTCGGCTTCCATCAGCGTTATAAGCATAACAATAAGCATCCGTATTAGCCTGACAACCCATATAGGTGTTTTTATAAGCTGTTGCACCTAAATTGGTCAGCACATTGGCGTGGATATCGGCGTTTCCCCCTGCTTCTATAATGCTATAATGGTTGTCAATGGTATCAGCGTTAATAATAAGATTGCCGTGAGACTGTATCATTCCTTGACGAGTAGGCGAAAATTCTTGCGTGACAGTTTTCTGTATCATGTGAGATAAATTATTCCATCGGTACCCTTGAAAAAAAACCGAACTTTCACTCTCTTCATTCCAAGTAAATGCCTTGTATACTATCCCATCTTCTAAAGTTATCTTACCATAAGTTGCCTCTTTGTTGGGCAAAGAATTTTTAAAGTGAAAATCACATGTGTTTCCCGAACATTCAACTTCCTCATAGGAAACGGCCCATATTTCTATCCCCAACTCATTTGCTATACTTGTTGTATGATACAAAATCGCATTTTCAATTGAATCAAAGCGTTCTGGTTTTTGGAAAGAAATATCGCTATATTCCGTTTTTTCNAATTGAATCAAAGCGTTCTGGTTTTTGGAAAGAAATATCGCTATATTCCGTTTTTTCTGTGATGACAGGCGTGCTATCGGCTTCGTTTTTCAGGGTGTTGGTTTGGATATTTAAGTTTCCACCAGCTTGAATAAAGCCCGCTTTGTTAACAAGGGAAAGGCTTTTTCCTGTGCCTTCTGCATTGGTGAAAGATAAATCACCTTCTGTCATTATGGTGCCAAAATCATTGAGCAAAGCANAAATCATTCAACAAAGCCCCATCAACTTGTAAAGCACCATTGCCCTTCACATAAATTAAGCCCGTTTTGTTGTTGGTCACATCCCCCGTCACGCTAAAGACTAAATCCTGCCCCGATGCCAATTGACCGCTATTTCTAAGCTCCCCCGTCTTGATCACGAAATCTCTGGCTGCTAAAACAGAAGTTGTCTCATCAACCATAACGCTTGGAGCAATAAAGAGAATATCTCCAGTCCCTCCCTGATCTGTCACGGCTTGTAGCCGCGCATGGTGAATATCAAGGGCATTGGTGCTGTTAAAATCTAAACCGCCATAAGCCAATTCGCTCTCTGAGACATCAATATGATCTGCAATTAAATACAGCGTTTGCGGCGTGTAAATA
>NZ_JBHIPC010000035.1:0-81586 GCF_042195765.1 Bartonella sp. AP3QHHD | reverse complement strand
TCGTTTTGCTATTCGTGAAGGTGGTCGTACTGTTGGTGCCGGTATCGTCTCTAAGATCATTGAATAAATAATGCTTGTTGAAGGGGTGTTAAAAGTGTTTTAGTTTTGAGAGTTAGGGGTATAGCTCAGTTGGTAGAGCGGCGGTCTCCAAAACCGCAGGTCGCGGGTTCAAGTCCTGCTGCCCCTGCCAAAGGGGGTACATATAAGGGAGTGGATTTTGCTGCCTTTTTCGCTTTTTTTGATATGGGGCTTGTTTTTTTGTGTGTGAAACGGTATTGAATAGAAAGTAAGGAAATTGCATAAGTCTGAAAGTTGGCTTTTGCATTTTTTTCCTGTTTATTTTATTCTATAAAACACAATAGGACTAGAGAGAGTATAGTGTGACGATGGCATCTAAAACCAATCCGATTACCTTTTTGAAGCAGGTTTATGCAGAAACAATTAAAGTGAAATGGCCTACACGTCGTGAGACGGTTATTTCTACTATTATGGTTTTGTTGGTAACTGCATTGGCTTCAGCTTTCTTTTTTATTGTGGATCAGGTTATGCATTTTGGTGTTTGGCGGGTTATTGATCTTCTGAAATATCTTTTTAGTTGAGAATGTAAGGAAGTGTGACTGTGGCAGCTCGTTGGTATATTGTTCAGGCATATTCAAACTTTGAAAAGAAAGTAGCGGAAGCTATTGATAAGGAGGCAAAGCAAAAGGGACTTGATCATCTTTTTGAAAAGATTTTTGTTCCAACAGAGCGTGTTGTAGAGGTTCGTCGTGGACGCAAAGTTGATACTGAGCGAAAATTTTTTCCTGGTTATGTTCTTGTTCGTGCTGAGTTAACAGATGAAGTTTATCATCTTATTAAGAATACGCCTAAAGTGACAGGTTTTTTAGGATCAGATGCGCGTCCTGTTCCCATTTCTGATCGAGAGGTTGAGCAAATTCTCAAACAAGTTCAGGAAAGGGTTGAGTCTCCAAAGTCTTCTGTATTGTTTGAGGTTGGAGAGCAAGTTCGCGTTGCTGATGGTCCTTTTGTTTCGTTTAATGGAATTGTTCAAGAGGTTGAAGAAGAGCGCTCTCGTCTTAAGGTTGAAGTGCTTATTTTTGGGCGTCCTACGCCTGTTGATTTGGAATTTAGTCAGGTTGAAAAACTCTGATTAAACTTAGAGTAGTTTTAATTACTTTAAGGAAGGAGTGGGAGGTGATTTATAGCTTTTGTCGGCTTAATGATCCGAACCACGTGACTGCAAGCGGGTAACGGGCAAGATGAATTGTCAGTATACCAGTAAAATTAAAGGCAGATTGTTATGGCAAAAAAAAGTATAGGTCAGCTTAAGTTGCAGGTCCCTGCAGGAGCTGCTACTCCATCTCCACCGATTGGTCCAGCTCTTGGGCAGCGTGGTATTAATATCATGGAATTTTGTAAGGCGTTTAATGCAGCGACACAAGAAATGGAAAAGGGGGCACCGATTCCAGTTGTTATTACGTATTACCAAGATAAATCTTTCACATTTTCTCTCAAGACGCCTCCTGTATCATTCTTTTTAAAGAAGGAAGCAAACCTGAAATCTGGCTCAAAAGAGCCTGGTAAAGTGTCTGTAGGAAGCATTTCTCGCGATAAAATTCGTTCGATTGCGGAATCAAAGATGAAAGATCTTAATGCGAATGACATTGAGGCAGCAATGCGTATGGTTGAAGGTTCTGCTCGCTCGATGGGCTTGGAAGTGGTGGGCTAATATTATGGCAAAAGTAGCAAAAAGAATAAAAAATATCCGAAAAGATATTGATTTTAATGAACTTTACGCTTTAAAAGATGCCGTTTCAATGGTTAAGGAGCGTGCTGTTGCTAAGTTTGATGAAACAATCGAAATTTCAATGAACTTGGGTGTTGATCCTCGTCATGCTGATCAAATGGTTCGAGGCGTTGCTCATTTGCCTAATGGAACAGGGAGAAATATTCGTGTTGCCGTTTTTGCTCGTGGGGATAAGGCTGAGGAAGCTAAGGCGGCAGGAGCTGATATTGTGGGTGCCGAAGATTTATTTGAAAGCGTTAATAGAGGGACTATAGATTTTGATCGTTGTATTGCAACGCCAGACATGATGCCTCTTGTTGGTCGTCTTGGTAAGATTCTTGGTCCACGGAGTTTGATGCCGAATCCGAAAGTTGGTACTGTAACACTTGATGTCGCCGGTGCTGTCAAAGCTTCTAAAGGTGGTGCTGTTGAGTTTCGTGTGGAAAAAGCTGGTATTGTGCATGCTGGTATTGGTAAGGCTTCTTTTGGTGTTGAAAAAATCGTAGAAAATATAAAAGCCTTTGCAAGTGCAGTTATTAAAGCCAAACCACAAGGTGCAAAAGGTGAGTATATTAAGCGCGTTGCTGTTTCGTCGACTATGGGAATTGGTGTTAAAGTTGATCCAGCAACGGTTCGTTCAGAGCTAGTATAAGCTGATTTATAATTTTGTTTTGGGGTATGGGAATATCAAAATTGTATTTAAAATGCTGATTTTGATCAGCTCGCTATCTAAGCTTTATAGGGCTTAGGTTGTACCGGGAGAAATTCCGGAATATCCTGTCCGAGATTGTAGGTGATGCTTTTAAGTATCTTAATCAAAAAAAACCTGCATGAGACTGGGGTAAAAACTGAGAGTTAAAAGACTTAAAGGGTTTGAGCCAAGGTTGCCTTTGAACGCTGTGCGTGAAAAAGGGGACAGGATCCTCATCGGTGACATGAAGTGTTTTATGTTATCAAAGGTAACCAACAGGTTTGTTTTAAGCAAATCTGTTAAATGGAGAGAGACAGTGAATAGAGCGGAAAAACGCGAATTTGTTACATGGCTTAACGAGGCTTTTCGGAAGTCTGGTTCTGTTGTTGTTGCACATTATTCCGGTCTGACAGTTTCACAGATGAATGATTTGCGTTCGAAAATGGGTGAAGCTGGCGGTGCCGTTAAGGTCGCCAAAAACCGTCTTGCTAAAATCGCTCTTCAGGGCACGGAATCTGAATCGATAGTGGGTTTGTTTACTGGACAAACACTTATTGCTTATTCAGAAGATCCAATCACAGCACCGAAAGTTGCTGTTGATTTTGCGAAAAGCAATGACAAATTTGTCATACTTGGCGGTTCAATGGGTGCAACAAGTTTAACTGTAGATGCTGTGAAGTCATTGGCTTCATTGCCTTCATTAAACGAGTTGCGTGCAAAACTTGTGGGTATGATTTCTACCCCTGCGACCCGTATTGCACAGGTTGTTAATGCCCCTGCTGGTCAGGTTGCACGTGTCATTGGAGCATATGCTCAGGAGGATAAGGCGGCTTAAGGCTGTTTGTATTCACGTTTATGGAAGAGCTTTAATGCTTTTCTGTTTTTTTGAATAAGATTTAATAATGGTTAAAATCTTTTAATTGAAGGAATTTAAAAATGGCTGATCTAGAGAAGATCGTAGAAGACCTTTCTAATCTAACCCTTTTGGAAGCCGCTGAGCTTTCTAAGTTACTTGAAGAAAAGTGGGGAGTTTCGGCTGCTGCTCCTGTAGCTGTCGCTGCTGTTGCTGGTGCTGCTGCTCCAGCTGCTGAAGAAAAAACAGAATTTGATGTTATTCTTGTTGAAGGTGGCGCACAAAAAATTAATGTTATTAAGGAAGTTCGTGCTCTTACTGGACTTGGTCTTAAAGAAGCTAAAGATCTGGTTGAAGGTGCGCCTAAGCCTATTAAAGAGGCTGCTTCTAAAGAAGAAGCAGAAAAAATTAAATCTCAACTTGAAGCTGCCGGTGCTAAGGTGGAACTTAAGTAAATTTAATTTTATCGGCGGGCATTTATGTTCGCCGATTTTCTTTCTCTTAATACAAAGAGGGAAAATAATGAGTAAAAAACCTTTTCCCAATGGTTTCGTAACAGGAATGGGATAGGTTTGGATTACTTACCCCTTCATCATAGAGTCAAAGAGATAAATGGCTTATGTTGGTGGGGAAAGTTAATGATGCTCATTATTGAGTGTCAAGTGAACTGGTCTGCATATGCAGGTTAATGGTATAAGGCTTTCAAGGTTGGTCTACCTTGAAGAGTAAAGATCAAGGAGCGACGATGGCTCAGACTCACGCAATGATGTCTCAATTCAATGGTCGTAAGCGCGTACGGAAATTTTTTGGTAAGATTCCTGAAGTAGCAGAAATGCCGAATCTTATTGAGGTTCAAAAAGCCTCATACGATCAATTTCTCATGGTTGAGGAACCGAAAGGTGGACGACCAGATGAAGGTTTGCAAGCTGTTTTTAAATCGGTTTTTCCTATTTCAGATTTTTCCGGTACAGCTATGCTTGAGTTTGTAGGTTATGAATTTGATTTACCAAAATTTGATGTTGAAGAGTGCCGTCAACGTGATTTAACTTATGCTGCCCCATTAAAGGTCATATTGCGTTTGATTGTTTTTGATGTTGATGAGGATACTGGCTCCAAAGATATCAAAGACATTAAAGAGCAAGGCGTTTATATGGGTGATATGCCTTTAATGACGACGAATGGTACCTTTATTGTTAATGGTACGGAGCGTGTTATTGTTTCTCAGATGCATCGTTCTCCTGGTGTCTTTTTTGACCATGATAAAGGAAAGTCCCATTCATCAGGAAAGCTTCTTTTTGCTGCTCGTGTTATTCCGTATCGAGGTTCTTGGCTTGATATTGAGTTTGATGCTAAGGACATCATTTATGCGCGTATTGATCGACGGCGCAAGATTCCTGTTACTAGTCTTTTGATGGCATTAGGTATGGATGCGTCGGATATTTTATCGACGTTTTATGATAAAGTGACTTATGAGCGTGATGGAGAAGGATGGCGAGTTCCTTATTCTGTGGATCGCTTTAAAGGAATGAAGCTCATTTCTGACCTTATAGATGCAGATAGTGGTGAAGTCGTTGCGGAGGCTGGTAAAAAATTAACAGTTCGTACTGCGAAGTCTTTGGTAGAAAAAGGACTTAAAGCGGTTAAAGTTAGTGAAGATGATTTATTAGGTTGTTATCTAGCCGAAGATATCGTCAATTACGAAACAGGTGAAATCTACCTTGAAGCTGGTGATGAAATTGACGAAAAAGTATTAAAAATTCTGCTCGATGTTAGTGCTGATCAAGTCAATATTCTTGATATTGATCACATGAATATTGGCGCTTACATCCGCAATACTTTGAAGGTGGATAAAAATGAAAGTCGGCAGGATGCGTTATTTGATATTTACCGGGTGATGCGTCCAGGTGAACCTCCAACAATCGATACAGCAGAAGCAATGTTCCATTCATTGTTTTTTGATCCAGAGCGTTATGATCTTTCAGCTGTCGGGCGTGTTAAGATGAATTTACGTATGGATCTTGATTGTCCAGACACAGTTCGTATTTTACGCCAAGAGGATATTCTTGCTGTTGTTAAGATGTTGGTTGAATTGCGTGATGGACGTGGTGAAATTGATGATATTGATAATCTTGGCAACCGTCGCGTTCGTTCCGTTGGGGAGTTGATGGAAAATCAATATCGCATTGGTCTTCTTCGTATGGAGCGTGCGATAAAAGAGCGTATGTCATCGGTTGAAATTGATACAGTTATGCCACAGGATTTAATCAATGCAAAGCCTGCGGCAGCAGCGGTCCGTGAATTTTTTGGGTCTTCACAATTGTCGCAGTTTATGGATCAAACCAATCCATTGTCAGAAATTACCCATAAGCGCCGTCTTTCTGCTCTTGGTCCAGGTGGTTTGACTCGTGAACGTGCGGGTTTTGAAGTCCGTGACGTACATCCTACGCATTATGGTCGTATTTGTCCGATTGAAACACCAGAAGGCCCCAATATTGGTCTGATTAACTCCTTAGCAACATTTGCGCGAGTTAACAAATATGGCTTTATTGAAAGCCCATATCGAAAAATTATTGATGGGAAAGTCACAAAAGAAGTTATTTATCTTTCAGCGATGGAAGAAGCAAAGCATTATGTCGCTCAGGCTAATTCTTCATTAGATAACGAAGGTCGTTTTATAGAAGAGTTTGTTGTTTGCCGTCATGCTGGTGAAGTTTTAATGGCGCCGCGTGATCATGTTGATTTGATGGATGTTTCACCAAAACAGTTGGTTTCAGTTGCAGCAGCGCTTATTCCTTTTTTGGAAAATGATGATGCGAATCGTGCGCTTATGGGATCGAACATGCAGCGTCAAGCAGTTCCTCTTGTACGCGCTGAAGCGCCATTTGTTGGGACGGGAATGGAATCTATTGTTGCGCGCGATTCAGGAGCTGCTGTAAGTGCAAAACGTAGTGGTGTTGTTGATCAAGTCGATGCTACCCGTATTGTTATCCGTGCAACAGAAGATTTAGATCCTTCAAAATCAGGCGTTGATATTTACCGCTTACAGAAATTTCAGCGTTCTAATCAGTCCACTTGTATTAATCAGCGTCCTCTTGTACATGTCGGTGATAGGGTAGAGAAAGGTGATATCATTGCAGATGGTCCATCCACGGATCTTGGTGATTTGGCTCTTGGGCGGAATGTTCTCGTAGCCTTTATGCCTTGGAATGGATACAATTATGAAGATTCTATTTTGTTATCCGAGCGCATTGTTGCTGATGATGTGTTTACTTCAATTCATATTGAGGAATTTGAAGTTGCGGCACGCGATACAAAACTTGGACCTGAGGAAATTACGCGCGACATTCCTAATGTTGCGGAAGAAGCGTTAAGAAATCTTGATGAAGCTGGCATTATTTATATTGGTGCTGAAGTTCAACCAGGTGATATTTTAGTTGGAAAGATTACCCCGAAAGGTGAAAGTCCCATGACGCCGGAAGAAAAGCTTCTGCGTGCAATTTTTGGGGAAAAGGCATCCGATGTTCGTGATACTTCTATGCGTATGCCTCCTGGGACTTTTGGTACTGTTGTTGAAGTTCGCGTTTTTAATCGCCATGGCGTGGAAAAAGATGAACGTGCGATGGCAATTGAGCGTGAAGAAATTGAGCGTTTAGCAAAAGACCGTGATGATGAACAGTCTATTCTTGATCGCAATGTTTATGCGCGCCTCACCGATATGTTGACAGGTAAAGTTGCTGTAGAAGGTCCGAAAGGCTTTTCGGGCAGCAAAAAGCTTGATAGTACAGTAATGGGGCATTATCCACGATCCCAGTGGTGGCAATTTGCTGTTGAGGATGAAAAGCTTCAAAATGAAATTGAAGCTTTGCGCAAGCAATATGATGAATCAAAAGAAGCATTACAACGTCGCTTTATGGATAAGGTTGAAAAGGTCCAAAGAGGTGATGAAATGCCTCCTGGTGTCATGAAAATGGTGAAGGTTTTTGTGGCTGTGAAGCGCAAAATCCAACCAGGTGACAAGATGGCGGGACGTCACGGGAATAAGGGTGTTGTTTCACGTATTCTTCCCGTAGAAGATATGCCATTTCTTGAAGATGGGACCCATGCTGATATCGTCTTGAATCCGCTTGGTGTGCCTAGTCGTATGAATGTTGGACAAATTCTTGAAACGCATCTTGGTTGGGCATGTGCGGGGATGGGCAAGAAGATTGGTGCTTTGTTAGAGTTATATCAAGAGACTGGGGATATATTGCCGTTGCGTCAGCGTATTGAAAATCTTATGCCTGATGATAATCATAATGAACCAGTTCGTCAGTATGATAATGAAAGCCTTTACAAATTGGCATTGCAGATGAAGAAAGGGGTTTCAATTGCAACGCCTGTTTTTGATGGAGCACATGAGTCTGATATTAACATGATGCTGGAAGACGCAGGCTTAGATAGTTCAGGGCAGGTTACGCTTTATGATGGTCGTACTGGGGAGCCTTTTGATCGTCCAGTAACGGTGGGATATATTTACATGTTGAAATTGCATCACCTTGTTGATGATAAGATTCATGCACGTTCTATTGGTCCCTATTCACTTGTTACGCAGCAGCCATTAGGAGGTAAGGCACAATTTGGTGGTCAGCGTTTTGGTGAAATGGAGGTTTGGGCACTTGAAGCTTATGGTGCTGCATACACTTTGCAGGAGATGCTAACAGTAAAATCAGATGATGTGGCTGGTCGAACAAAAGTCTATGAGGCAATTGTGCGTGGTGATGATACATTTGAGGCAGGTATACCCGAAAGCTTTAATGTGTTGGTAAAAGAAATGCGCTCACTTGCTCTTAATGTGGAGCTTGATGATGCGCGTGAACTTATTGCACAGCGGGCATTGTCTGATACGGCAGAATAATAATTCAAGGAGCGCACTAGAAAAAGGTGCGCTCTTATTACTTTAAGAGGCTCAATAACCTTATTAAGGCTATACAGGTCATTTTTAAAAGTAAATGTCTTTTAAAGAAGATCTGTTATAAAATAGATGAGATATTACAACAGGTTCTAAGAATCTTTGAAGGAGAACAGCATGAACCACGAGGTCATGAATCTTTTCAATCCTCAAGCGCCAGCGCAGACATTTGACTCTATTCGTATTTCTATTGCGAGTCCTGAGAAAATTTTGTCCTGGTCGTATGGTGAGATTAAGAAGCCTGAGACGATTAATTATCGGACTTTTAAACCAGAGCGTGATGGTCTTTTTTGTGCACGTATATTTGGCCCTATTAAGGACTATGAATGTCTATGTGGCAAATATAAACGCATGAAGTATAAGGGTATTATTTGTGAAAAATGTGGTGTAGAGGTTACTCTTTCCCGCGTACGTCGTGAGCGTATGGGGCATATTGAACTTGCGGCACCCGTTGCGCATATATGGTTTCTTAAATCATTACCAGGTCGTATTTCTACACTTTTAGATTTAACTTTAAAAGATATTGAACGGGTTCTTTATTTTGAGAATTATATTGTAACCGAACCAGGATTGACGTCTCTTAAGCTCCATCAGCTTCTTTCTGAAGAAGAATATATGCTTGCTATTGATGAATTTGGAGAAGATCAGTTTACAGCTATGATTGGCGCTGAAGCTATTTACGAGCTTTTAGCTAGTATGGAGTTAGATAAAATCGCTAATGATTTGCGTCTTGAATTAGCTGAAACAACTTCAGAGTTAAAGCAGAAAAAATTGATTAAACGACTTAAAATCGTTGAAAATTTTCTTGAATCTGGAAATAAGCCAGAGTGGATGATTATGAAAACAATTCCGGTTATTCCACCGGATTTGCGTCCATTGGTTCCGCTTGATGGTGGGCGTTTTGCGACATCAGATCTGAATGATCTTTATCGGCGTGTTATTAATCGTAATAACCGCTTGAAACGGCTGATTGAATTGCGTGCTCCTGGAATTATCGTACGCAATGAAAAGCGTATGGTACAAGAAGCTGTTGATGCATTGTTTGATAATGGACGGCGTGGGCGTGTGATTACTGGAGCCAATAAACGTCCTCTTAAGTCTTTATCAGATATGTTGAAGGGCAAGCAAGGACGTTTTCGTCAGAACTTACTTGGGAAGCGTGTTGATTACTCGGGGCGTTCTGTTATCGTGACGGGTCCTGAATTAAAATTGCATCAATGTGGTCTTCCCAAAAAAATGGCTCTTGAATTATTTAAGCCTTTTATTTATGCGCGGCTTGATGCAAAAGGCTATTCATCAACGGTAAAGCAGGCAAAGAAGCTTGTTGAAAAAGAACATCCAGAAGTTTGGGATATCTTGGATGAGGTTATTCGTGAACACCCTGTTTTACTCAACCGTGCGCCAACATTGCACCGTTTGGGGATTCAGGCTTTTGAACCTATCTTAATTGAAGGCAAAGCTATTCAACTTCATCCACTGGTGTGTACTGCTTTTAATGCAGATTTTGATGGTGATCAGATGGCGGTTCACGTGCCGCTTTCTCTTGAAGCACAGCTTGAAGCCCGTGTTTTGATGATGTCCACCAATAATATTCTTCATCCGGCCAATGGTGCTCCCATTATTGTTCCCTCACAGGATATGGTTCTTGGTCTTTATTATCTTTCAATTGTTTCTGAAAAAGAACCAGGTGAAGGAATGGCCTTTTCTGATATAGGTGAGCTTCATTATGCCTTGGAAAATAAGGTTATAACGCTTCATACGAAGATTAAAGGCCGTGTTAAGAATATGGGGAAGGATGGAAAAGAAGTCTCTAAACTTTATGATACGACACCTGGTCGTTTGATTATCGGTGAGCTTTTGCCAAGAAGTGCGGATATCTCATTTGATATTGTCAATCAAGAGATGACGAAAAAGAACATTTCTAAAATGATTGATCATGTTTATCGGCACTGTGGACAAAAAGAGACGGTTATTTTTTGTGACCGTATTATGCAGCTTGGCTTTTCTTATGCTTGTCGTGCAGGAATTTCATTCGGTAAGGACGATATGGTTATTCCTGATAGTAAGTCGCGTTTAGTCGCAGAAACAGAAGCTTTGGCTAAGGAGTACGAACAGCAATATAATGATGGTTTGATTACACAAGGTGAAAAATACAATAAGGTTGTAGATGCTTGGGGTAAATGTACAGATCGCGTTGCAGATGAAATGATGAAACGTATTCAAGCCGTCGATTTTGATCCTAAAACAGGTCGTCAACGGCCGATGAACTCTATCTATATGATGTCGCACTCTGGTGCTCGTGGTTCTGCTAACCAGATGAGACAATTGGCCGGTATGCGTGGATTAATGGCAAAACCATCGGGTGAAATTATTGAAACACCCATTATTTCCAATTTTAAAGAAGGTCTAACTGTTAATGAATACTTCAATTCCACGCATGGTGCACGTAAAGGACTTGCTGATACTGCGTTAAAGACGGCGAACTCTGGTTATTTAACACGGCGTCTTGTTGATGTTGCACAGGATGCTATTATTTCAGCAGTTGATTGTGGTACCGCAAAAGGGCTTACCATGCAGCCGATTGTTGATGCAGGACAAATTGTTGCCTCCCTTGGGCAAAGAATTCTTGGTCGTACAGCGCTTGTTGATATTCTACATCCTGTCTCTGGAGAGGTTATCCTTGAAGGTGGAGCAATGATTGAGGAAGCTGATGTCGCGAAGATTGAAGCAGCTGGAATTCAATCTGTTCAAATTCGTTCTGCATTAACATGTGAAACACGTCTTGGTGTTTGTGCAAAATGCTATGGTCGTGATTTGGCGCGTGGAACACCTGTTAATCAGGGAGAAGCCGTTGGTGTTATTGCTGCTCAATCCATTGGTGAGCCGGGAACACAGCTTACTATGCGTACTTTCCACTTAGGAGGAACTGCGCAGGTTGTTGATTCATCGTATTTAGAGGCATCTTATGAAGGTAAGGTGGAGATTCGTAATCGTAATGTGGTTCGTAACTCTGAAGGCCATTTGGTTGTTATGGGGCGTAATATGGCTATCCTTATCAAGGATGAGTTAGGAAAAGAGCGCGTTGTACATCGTGTTAGCTATGGTGCTCATATTTTTGTTGATGATGGTGATGTGGTTAAACGTGGCCAACGTATAGCAGAATGGGATCCTTATACACGTCCAATTTTAACGGAAGTTGAAGGCTATGTGGGTTTTGAAGATATGATTGATGGTTTATCTGTCACTGAAACAGCTGATGAATCTACGGGTATTACGAAGCGTTTGGTGATTGATTGGCGCGCTAATCCACGTGGTGCGGATCTTAAACCAGCTATTATTATTCACACGGATAAAGAAGGTGAATCCATTGCTAAATTGTATAAGGGAGGTGAAGCCCGTTATATGATGTCAGTGGAAACTATTCTTTCTGTTGAGCTTGGTGCTCATGTTAAGGCTGGTGATGTTATTGCTCGTTTGCCAATGGAAAGTGCCAAGACGAAAGATATTACGGGTGGTCTTCCTCGTGTGGCTGAGCTTTTTGAAGCGCGTCGTCCAAAGGATCATGCGATTATTGCTGAAGTTAGTGGCACGATTCGATTCGGCCGTGGTTATAAGAATAAACGTCGTATCATTATTGAACCAAATGATGAAACTCTTGAGGCAGTAGAATACTTGATTCCAAAAGGTAAGTTGTTCCATTTCCAAGAAGGCGATCAAATTGAAAAGGGAGATTATATCCTTGATGGTAATCCAGCACCTCATGACATCTTGGCGATTAAGGGGGTTGAAGCTTTGGCATCTTATCTTGTTAATGAGATTCAGGAGGTTTATCGTTTGCAGGGAGTTCTTATTAATGATAAGCACATTGAAGTGATTGTTCGTCAAATGTTGCAAAAAGTTGAAATTACAGAATCTGGAGATTCTGGTTATATTCCAGGTGATAATGTTGATCGTATTGAACTTGATGAAATCAATGATAATTTGATTGCAGAAGGGAAGAAACCTGCATCTGGTAATCCCATTCTTCTTGGAATTACAAAAGCTTCTCTTCAAACGCCTTCTTTCATTTCGGCGGCATCGTTTCAGGAAACAACACGTGTTCTTACTGAAGCAGCAGTTTCTGGTAAAATTGATACTTTGCAAGGACTTAAAGAGAACGTTATTGTCGGTCGTCTTATTCCAGCAGGTACGGGTGGTACAATTTCTCAAATCCGTCGTATTGCTGCAGTTCGTGATGATTTGATTGTAGATGAGCAGCGTAAGTCTAGTAATAACGAAGTGGCTAAGGCTATGTTGACAAATATGACAACCGGGGCCGTTGCTGAATAATTTAAATACAACACCACATAATATAAAAACGTCTGAATAGAAAGTTCAGACGTTTTTTATTTCGAAATGCAGAAGTTGTATATTTTCTTGAAAAATATCAAAAATTATAAGGCGATAGTTATTTTAAACATCTTTAGTAGCTTATTGTTTTGTAATGATGCTTATCTTTCTTGTTGTTTCATTTTAAAGTTTCTTAATTTCTGCAGGCAGTATAGAAAGTTTTTTCCCAAATATGTGAAACTCAAAAATCATATTCAAGGAAAAGAGTTGATTATTTACAAATCAAATAATGATTGATTTTAAACTTTAGGAAAATTTTTAATTGATATCTTCTATAGAGATTTAAAAGGATTTATAATGAAAGATCAATAGTCTTTCTGTAATCTAAAAATAATTGATTTTCTACTATACAATGTTTATGAATGTATTTTCTTCTAAATTAAAATGCAGAAAAGTAGAGATTAAGGTGCTCACTAAGTTTTATAAAAAATAGACATATTTCTTATAACAATGTGATCTATGCAGACAGAATAATAAAATGTACGAATATTATTCAATTGGAAAATTAACACGTGAGTTTTCAATAATAGCTCGAACTTTGCTATGAAGAAGAGGGACTTCTTATCCCTTTTCGGTGTGGAAGTACACGGCTTTATACATAAACGGATCGTCATAAGTTAAAACAAATCCTGTATGCTAACAGAGTAAAATTTTCGTTGTCTGAAATATCTGATATGTTGACAATGGTTGGAAAACCACCTGATGATGAGAAAAAGCTTAAGAAATTAATTGCAGGAATTCATAAAAAACGAACTGATTTAAAGCAGATGCAGCATGATGTTGATGATCTTCTACAGGATTTAGAACGAATTGAAGAGAGTTTTTTTGAGAGCTTAGCGGAGTTGGGGGTTAGTCATTGATTATAAATTTATTTTGTCTTCTTTTAGACAAATTTCTTTCTCTTAAAAGAGATAGATTATACTATCTCTAAGGGGAATATTTACCACTGCGTGAAATGTGTAAGTCATTTAAAGAAATAGAGTGTTTGAAAAAGCTGCAAAGGTATTTTCGCAGTATATTATCCTTGATAAGAAAAAACTATTTTTCATAAAGAAAGTAAAAACAATGACAGTTTCTCCTATGAGTGTTTTTCAATCTATTTTGTCACGAAAGTCAATTCGCGCTTTTACTGATCAGCCAGTTAGTTTGGAAACAATCAAAGAAATCTTAAAACTTGCAGCACGTGCACCATCTGGAACAAATATTCAGCCATGGCAAGTAATTGTGCTTACAGGAAGTGTATTACAGAAAGTAGGGCAAGAGCTTTCACAACTTGTGCTTTCAGGTGTAAAAGGAGAGCGTGAATATAGTTATTATCCACGTCAGTGGCGTGAGCCTTATATTTCAAGGCGTCGAAAAGTTGGTTTGGATCTTTATCAGAGTCTTGGAATTCAAAAAGATGATGAAGAAAAAGTACTTCATCAAAAGGCGCGAAATTTTTTATTTTTTGATGCACCTGTAGGACTCTTATTTACAATGGATCACGACATGGAAATGGGGAGTTGGCTTGATTTGGGTATGTTTATGCAGACCATTATGTTAGCTGCACGTGGATTTGGATTAGATACCTGTCCTCAAGCTGCTTTTGCTGATTATCATAAACAGATTCGTACGCTTTTATCTATTCCTTCTGATCGCCATATTATCTGTGGTATGGCACTTGGTTATCGCGATATGAGTGCTCCAGAAAACAATTTTGAGACAGAACGAGAATCGTTAGAAAAATTTGTACGTTTCATTGAAACATATCCATAAAATATTTTATAAAATTAAGCATACGTTTTGAAGAACTTAGTGCATTATGAAAAATATTTCCGATAAGATTTCTCATCCTTATTGAATTTTAATATTGCATATTAACACTTATTTTACTACGCTTCAAACATTAGGAGTTGTGACTCTAGGGGCATTGTCCGTTTTAAAGGTTGGCTAATGGAAAACACTATAGAAAGAAAGTGTTGGGTGGTAGCAAGACGAGCGACATTCGTGTTTATTGTTGTCATTTTTTTAGTTTATCTCGCAATTTGATTTTAAACGGAAGAAACGTTATGAAAAAGCATATATGCTCAAGCTGTACTATAGTTTAAGGTGATACGTGTTTCTATCTGTTTTTGAACTTTTTAAAATTGGGATTGGTCCTTCTAGCTCACATACGATGGGACCAATGACAGCTGCTAATATGTTTTTGCAAAAGATAGGAGATTTTTCTCAGTCGTCTGATGTTCAAGTTTCTCGTATACGTGTTTATCTTTATGGTTCTTTAGCTTTCACGGGTATTGGTCATGCAACAGATAGAGCTATCATATTAGGACTTTTAGGAGAAAAAGCTTCTACTGTTGATCCTGATAGCATGGGGTTTCTGTTAGAAAAAGTTATACGTGAAAAAAAAGTGCAACCAGTAGGTCATCCCGCTTATCAGTTTGATGTGCAACGTGATCTTATTTTTGAACGAAAGCAAATCCTCCCTGGACATACAAATGGACTAGCCTTTGAAGGACTTGATACTGATGGGAATGTTCTGTTGCGGCAGATTTATTATTCTATCGGTGGTGGCTTTGTTGTGACTGAGGATGAATTAAGCCATATGAATGATAATATACAACCAGAAGCATTTGAGGTACCATATCCATTCGATTCTGCTTGTACAATGTTATCAATGGCAGAAAAATCAGGACTTTCAATTGCTGAAATGAAGCGCTTAAATGAAGAAACAAAGATAGAGCGTTCTTCTCTTGATGTAGGGCTTGATGAAATTTTTTCAGCGATGACAAATTGCATTGATAGAGGTCTTTCACAAGAAGGTGAGTTGCCTGGTGGATTGCGTGTTCTAAGGCGCGCTAAAAAGCTGCATGAAACGCTTTTGGAAAAACAAAAGAAAAATTACAATTATCCACTTTGGGCAAATGATTGGCTTTCGGTATATGCTATAGCCGTCAATGAGGAAAATGCAGCAGGTGGTCGTGTTGTTACAGCACCAACAAATGGAGCAGCCGGTGTCGTCCCAGCCGTTTTGCGTTATTATCTTCAATTTAATGATGATTCAGATCGAGAGGGAATACATAATTTTCTATTAACGGCAGCAGCTATAGGCGGTGTTATCAAACATAATGCCTCTATTTCTGGTGCAGAAGTTGGGTGTCAAGGTGAAGTTGGAACGGCATCTTCAATGGCCGCAGCAGGGTTGACCGCAGCGTTAGGTGGAACACCAGCTCAAATTGAAAATGCGGCAGAAATTGCGCTTGAACATCACTTGGGAATGACATGTGATCCTGTTGCAGGTCTTGTACAAGTTCCTTGTATTGAGCGTAATGCAATGGGAGCTGTTAAGGCGGTAACGGCTTCTTCTCTTGCATTATATGGTAATGGAGATCATTTTGTTTCTCTTGATGCTTGTATAGAAACAATGCGCCAGACTGGTCATGATATGAGTGAACGCTATAAAGAGACAAGTAAAGGTGGTCTTGCAGTCAATGTGATATCTTGTTAAGAGCTGGAACATTTTTCAATCCATAACTGGACTTTTGGGAGAGAGATCGTATTTTCTGATAAAGCTTATGTTTTTTCAGCGTTTATGTTGTATGGGGAGCGTTATTAAGAGGGACTTTCTTTATTGAACTTTTACAATAATCCCATCAAATGATAAGCTTTCATCTAATGAAGCTATTCATTTTTTCCAGAAAGATATCAAGGATAATTTTTTATATTAAATCCAAAAGTGGAAAAATATTGGGTATTTTTATGTCCTTAACAATGTTTTTATTGAAAGCTTGGAGATATTGGATAGTTGGAAAAGCTGTCAGAAAAATTCAACAATTTAAGAAAAAAGTATGTTTATCAAAGGGTTTTCTAAGGCTGTAGATAATGGTTAATAATAAAATAATTTTTTAGAGAAATTAAATATTTGTTGCTCCTAAACGGATTTTAATAGGCACATTACCAGTTTGGCTCGCAACGCGTAAATGAATGCGTACAGGAGGCATTATGAGACGACGGTTGCGTATTGTTTGGCAAATGAGAAGGTGAACAAGAGATTGTGTATCTAATGCAGTCGAATTATATTTTAAACCAGTAAGTTTTGCGGCAGCATCGTGAAGAGAACGCAATGAAAGGAGGGATGATTGCTTCAATAAAATTTCTTTTTTATGGAATGAAGCAAAAGCATTATCTGTCATAATACTATCCTTAACGCAGAATTCAAAATTTTTTAGTAGGCTACAGTATAGCAGTTAAAATTTGCTTTCTTTAATGTAGAGCAAGCATCAAATGCAGCTTTTTTTGATTGAAACCCTGTAAAGCGCGCTCGGTAATAACGCCGCCCATTTTTTTCAAACAGTTGCATGTGTGAAGATGCGTGTTTTAAAATAGAAAAAGCTATATTTTTTGCTTTTAAAAGTAGAGTTTTTGCTTGTTCTTCACTAGGAAGAGAACCAATTTGGATAGCCCATCCGGCATTTTCGGACAAAGAGACTGTTACAATTTTATGAGTCTCAGCCGGTATAGTTTTTTGAGGATTCGGTATTGGTATAATTACCTTATTTACAGCCGTTATTGCGATATTGGAGTTTTTAGGTTGTTCTGCAAATGCTGTCAACATAGTCGAAATTTCATCGTCAAAATTACTTGAATCAGCTTTAATGGTCGGTATAGGAGTATTGGCGCCAGTCGGTAAGTGATAGCGTACAGAAGCCATTAAACGTTCACCACTTTTCATTTGGCTTGCTTTGGGCAAATATTGTTTCAATAGGCTAGCCATATGCTCGTCACGCGCAGTAGATGATTTACCTCCCATAACAACAGCGACAACAGAGCGCCCCTCAAGACGCATCGAAGTTGCTAAATTAGAACCTGACATTTGTGTGTAGCCTGTTTTAATTCCATCGACACCTTTCATTATTTTAACAAGTTTATTGTGGCTGTTAATTTTATGTCCACGGAAATTAAAACTTTTTGTTTTGAACAATTTATATTGTTTGGGAAAATGTTTACGTAAAGCTAATGACAAAGTCGCTATATCTCGTGCTGTAGAATAATTGTGCACATCCGGAAGTCCTGAAGCATTTGCAAAATGTGTATGTTTCATGCCAAGTTTACGAGCTTTTATTGTCATCATTTGAGCGAATTTTTTTTCACTACCTCCAAGATATTCTGCAATGGCAGCAGCAACATCATTTGCGGATCTTGTAATGAGTGCTTTAGCTGCTGATTCTGCAGAAATTGTTTGGCCTGCTTTAAATCCAATTTTTGTTGGTGGACGCATTGCTGCATAATGAGAAACAGGAATTGGTGTATTTGGTGTCACACGACGCATCTGCATAGCTTCAAAGAGTAAGTACAATGTCATCATTTTTGTTAAAGAAGCAGGATAACGTTTCAGTGTTGCATTGGCTTGAAATAGAGTTTTTCCCGTAGTAGCATCTATAACAATAGCCGCATACTTATCAGGATAGGCGCCTTGAGGTGTGGCTGATGCCCAACAGTAAGAAAAAGCTAACATAACAAAAGAAATTGCTATTGTTTTACAGTAGCGCATAATTTTTTGATAATTAATATACACTTGCAGTATCCTATTTCTCCATTTATCCTGAAAAACTTCTATAAAGCTTCCTTTTCTGTAATTTGTTGATGCAGTTTAGGCGAATGGTATTACTAATTTGTTTACAGAAGTTATTTTATGAGTGAGTGATTGAAGTCTAACCATAGAGGGAGATTTTTTTCTAATACAAACAGGTATTGCAATAGTTATGAAAGAATTTAAAATTAATAAAAAATGTGTTGCATGGAAAACGATAATGGGACAGACGCTCATAATAAACTCTATAGCTCATATTATGCATAATGAAAAGGGCAAGAATTGGGATGAAGGTAGGCATGGTGCGGTTATAATGCCTAAGGCTAGAGAAAAACTCGAAAAACCTAAATTATGTCGAGTTTTTTTGCTTAATGATGATTACACACCTATGGATTTTGTTGTTTTCGTTTTGAAGAACTTTTTTAAAAAAAGTTTCGAAGAGGCAACGCGGATAATGTTAAATGTTCATCACAATGGGATAGGAGAATGTGGGACTTATACTTATGAAGTCGCTGAAATGAAAATATTACAAGTGAGGGAATGTGCGCGTCAAAATGAACATCCGTTACAATGTGTAATGGAATGGAAGTGAGGAGCTATGCCATCTTTTACACCTAGTCTTGAAGAGGTTTTGCATCGTGCATTAACAATTGCTACTCAAGCACGGCATGAATATGCAACACTAGAGCATCTTCTACTTGCGCTGTTAGATGATGCCGATGCAAATTCCGTTATTCAGGCTTGCCAAGTAGATGTGGAGGAATTGCGAGAGCGCTTAACCAATTATCTTCGCTCAGAGTTAGATGAACAGATTAGAGCTGATGAGGATACAAAGCCTACAGCTTTTTTCCAGCGTGTTATCCAACGTGCGGTGATTCATGCACAATCAGCTGGAAAAGATGAAGTATCGGGGGCAAATGTTCTTGTTGCAATTTTTTCTGAACGTGAAAGCCATGCAGCATATTTTCTTCAAGAGATGGGAATGACACGCTATGATGCTGTACGTTTTATTTCACAGGGTGTCACGCGTGATGATGGGTTATCCATGTTACTTGAAGGACTTGAAGAGCAATTAGATCAGCAGATTTCGGATAATGGTGAAAGAGGAACAAGTGCTTTAACGAATTATTGTGTTGATCTCAATTGTAAAGCACGTAATGGAAAAATTGATTTATTAATTGGCCGTGAAATAGAAATTTCACGCATGATTCAGATTTTATGTCGAAGGTCAAAAAACAATCCGCTTTTGGTTGGTGATCCTGGAGTAGGGAAAACAGCTATAATTGAGGGATTGGCAAAGCGCATTGTTGATGGGCAAGTGCCTGAAGTTTTATCAAATGCAACAATATTTTCTCTTGATATGGGGGGACTTGTTGCAGGTACACGTTATCGCGGTGATTTTGAAGAACGCTTAAAGCAAGTTATTAAAGAGTTTGAGCTGTATCCAGATGCTATTTTATTTATTGATGAAATCCATACCTTAATTGGAGCAGGAGCAACATTAGGGGGAAATATGGATGCAGCAAATCTTTTGAAACCTGTGTTATCTTCTGGAACTATGCGATGTATTGGTTCGACGACTTACAGAGAATATCGCAAATTCTTTGAACAAGATCGTGCTTTAGAGCGTCGTTTTCAGAAGATTGATATTAATGAACCTTCTGTTACAGATGCGATTAAAATTTTGCAGGGGATGAAGCCTTACTTTGAAGATTTTCATCAGATTAAATATACAGATCAGGCGATGAAGGCATCTGTAGAATTATCTTCACGTTATATAATTGACCGTAGGTTACCTGACAAAGCAATTGATATTATTGATGAAAGTGGCGCAGCGCAAAAGCTTTTGCCACAAAAACAACGCAAGAAGAGTATAGGTGTTAAAGAAATTGAAGCGACTGTTGCTACAATTGCAAGAATTCCACCAAAAACAGTTTCCCGGAATGATCAGAAGATACTGAGTAAGCTTGAAAGAGAACTCAAACATGTTGTTTATGGTCAAGATCAGGCAATTTCCGTCTTAGTTTCATCCATAAAATTGGCGCGAGCAGGTTTACGCGAACCGGATAAACCAATAGGAAGTTATTTATTTTCAGGACCAACAGGTGTAGGAAAAACTGAAGTTGCAAAACAGCTTGCATCATCTTTAGGCATTGAATTATTGCGTTTTGATATGTCAGAATATATGGAACGGCATACGATAGCACGTTTAATCGGAGCACCTCCAGGTTATATAGGGTTTGATCAAGGAGGTCTCCTTACAGATGCCGTTGATCAGAAACCTCACGCAGTTCTATTGCTAGATGAGATTGAGAAAGCGCACCCAGAGTTATTTAATATTTTATTGCAGGTAATGGATTATGGTAGATTAACAGACCATAATGGTAAGAAAATTGATTTCCGCAATGTTATTTTGATTATGACAACCAATGCTGGTGCTTCAGATATGGCAAAATCAGCTATTGGATTTGGGAAAGTACATCGTGATGGTGAGGATATAGAAGCAATCAATCGGTTATTTACACCAGAATTTCGTAATCGGTTAGATGCAATTATTCCGTTTGCACCTTTATCTCATTTAATCATCAATCAGATAGTGCAAAAATTTATTTTTCAGCTTGAAGCACAATTAGCTGATCGGGGAATTTGTTTTGAATTAAGCCCTTCTGCAACTTTATGGCTTTCTAATAAAGGATATGATTCTCAGATGGGAGCACGCCCATTAGGGCGTGTTATACAAGAATATATTAAAAAGCCATTAGCTGATGAAATTTTATTTGGAAAGTTACGCAATGGCGGTACCGTTCGCGTATTGACACAAAAATCAAATGGTAAAAAAGAAAGCTTACAGTTAGAAATTTCATCTTCCGATATATCTGTAAGTTCAAAGAAAAGTAAAATGGAAAACTTTACAAAAAAAACGTGTAGGAAAAAAAGCACAACAACTTAAGAGTGTGTTATAAAGCTGCACGGATTTTTTTTGCATTCTCTTCAAGTATTTCTGGAGGCGTTACCATATCATTATGAGGGGTAAGCTCTATTCCCTCCATACGTGGTATAATATGAAAATGAAGGTGATAGACGGTTTGTTGACTAGCTGCTTCATTAAATTGCATGACAGTTATGCCATCTGCTTGAAAGGCTTTTTTGACAGCATTTGCAATTTTTTGAACAGCTTTAATAACAGGAAATAATGTTTCAGGATCTGCATCAAGTAAGTTTCTAGAGCCTTTTTTAGGAATGACCAGCGTATGACCTTGTGCCTGTGGCATGATATCCATAAATCCAATAACATCATCATCTTCGTAGACACGAACAGAAGGGATTTCATTGCGAATCAATTTAGCAAAAATATTGTTATTGTCATAAGCTTGTTTCATACAAATATTTCCTTTTATCGTAAGTTTAAGATTCTAATTTAAAAACGAAAAAATGCAAGGTTTATCAGAGTGTAAGACAAAGAAGTATTTTGACTTCAGTTATATTTAGGATAATGCACTGTCTTAATGAAGGTTTAGATTTCTATGATGGCTTCAACTTCTACAGGAACATCCATAGGAAGAGAGGCAACACCAATAGCAGAACGGGCGTGTTTTCCAATTTCACCAAGGATATTGACGAATAAATTAGAAGCTCCATTGGCAACAAAAGGAATATCGGTAAAATGAGAATCTACAGCCACAAAAACAGTAATTTTGACCACACGTTTTATTTTATTTAAGTCACCCAGAGTTGCCTTGAGTTGCGCGAGAATATTGAGAGCGCAAGCTTCAGATGCTTTTTGGGCTTGTTCGGTATTCACAGTTGCACCAACTTTACCGATGGCTATTGGTTTTCCATTAATAAGAGGAAGTTGCCCAGAAATAAAGAGTTGATTGCCACTTTGTGAAGTGGTGATGTAATTGGCAAGGGGGGAGATTACTTCAGGAAGAGTGATCCCGAATTTTTCTAAGTTTTTTTCAATCATATTGGTCATAATTTTAACTCCATAGCTGCTTTATAATATATTCATTGCATAATCTATTTTTTGATTTAAGAAAATGTGTGGTTAATTGAGAAATTAGCCTTTTTTGCCTTATTGTATGATGTTATGCAACGGGGATAAAGTTCGGAAGTTGGGAATGATTAGATCATTATTTATAATAGTTTTATATATTGTTTTTTTATGTACTGCGAGAGCTGAAGAGCCCATTTTTATTGTGCCTCATCGAGCAATTTATGATTTTCATCTCGATAGTGTTTCTCATGAAATGACAATTTCTGCGATGTCAGGACGAATGGTTTACGAGCTTGCTGGTTCGGCATGCCAAGGCTATAGCACACGTTTTCGTTTCATTAGCCGTGTTTACATTGAAGATATGCCAGTACGTTTGACGGATCAACAGACGACGAGTTATGAAACAGGAGACAGCCGTACATTTCGTTTTAATATTACAGATCAAGAGGGAGAAGAGGTTGTGCATCGTGCCGAGGGAGTTGCGGAGCGTACGCAAGATGGTATTACAGTTACCTTAAAAAAGCCAAAGGAAAAAGAGTATAAGCTTGCAATGGCTGAATTTCCAATGATGCAACTAAAAAATATTATCCGCCATGCAAAAGCAGGAGATCATTTTTACAATGTTACTGTATTTGATGGGACAAATAAAGCAGATAAAGTTATAAAAGAAAGTATCGTCATAGGGGAAAAGAAGACGCTTTTATCTGATAGCGAAACGGAAAAAGTAAGAAAATTGGATGAAGAAGAATATTGGCCTGTTACAATTTCTTATTTTGATGATGGAGAAAATAAAGATGGTTTGCCGGTTTATCGTAGCCGTTTTCTCTTACATGAGAATGGTGTCATGCGTGATCTTCATATAGATTATGGAACTTTTTCAGTGCGTGCAAAATTGAACAGTCTCGAATTCTTGGAACTTGGAAAAGATCTTAATCAATGTGAAAATGCAAATATTAAATGATTAAAGAAAATAACTTGAAAAAGAATCAAATATTAGTATGTTTGCGCTATTCCACACGCGGAGTCTGGGTGTTTGCAAATGATCTGTGAGAAACTTCTAGCAAGCATCCGCCGGTAGCAGGTCTTCCTGCTTTTTCCGCGGAGGTTGAACCGGAAAGGATAAGATTTATGGCACTACCCGATTTTACTATGCACCAGCTTTTAGAAGCTGGTGTGCATTTTGGTCACCAGACTCATCGCTGGAATCCCAAAATGACTCCCTATATTTATGGTCAGCGTAATAATATCCATATTATTGACCTTGCTCAGACCGTTCCACTTTTACACCAAGCACTTAAACTTGTTTCAGATACTGTAGCGCGTGGTGGTCGTATTCTCTTTGTTGGTACGAAACGGCAAGCATCTGACATTATCGCAGATGCGGCGAATCGTTCCGCTCAGTATTACGTTAATGCACGTTGGCTTGGCGGCATGCTCACAAACTGGAAAACGATTTCCAATTCGATCCATCGTTTGCGGAAGCTTGATAAAATTCTTGCTGCTGAAGCGCAAGGCTTTACTAAAAAGGAACGTTTAAATCTTGAACGTGATCGTGAAAAGCTTAATCGTGCGCTTGGTGGTATTAAAGATATGGGTTCTGTTCCAGATCTTATCTTTGTTATCGATACGAATAAAGAAAATATTGCACTCCAAGAAGCAAAACGTTTAGGTATTCCAGTGATTGCTATTATTGATACCAATTGTGATCCCGATGACGTAACACATCCAATACCAGGTAATGACGATGCTTCACGTGCAATTTCTCTTTATTGCGATCTTTTTGCCCGTGCTGCTCTTGATGGTATTGCACGCCAGCAAGGAGCAATGGGTATCGATTTAGGAGCTCAAGTTGATGCACCTGTGGAGCCTATTTTGGAAGAAAATGCAGTTTCAGAAGTTTCTGAATAATATAAAATGCCTAATTAAGGTACTTTTATTGTCTAAAGAAGAAGTTATAGGCGTGCAGAGGGATTTTGCACGCTTTCACTGTTACAAAATAAAGAGGCAAATATGAGCATTACTGCTGCACAAGTAAAAGAACTTCGAGAACTATCTGGCGCTGGTATGATGGACTGTAAAGCCGCCCTAGCAGAGACCAATGGTGATATGGAAGCTGCTGTTGATTGGCTTCGTAAAAAAGGAATAGCTAAAGCAGATAAAAAGGCTGGTCGTACAGCAGCTGAGGGATTAATCGGAGTCGTATCAAAAGATTCACATGCAGTTTTGGTTGAGATTAATTCTGAAACAGATTTTGTTGCACGCAATGATGGATTCCAAGACATCGTGCGTAAAGTAGCAACTGCTGCCTTAGATACGTCAGGGGATGTTGAATCTGTTTCTGTTTCTCTTTATCCAGGTTCTGAGAAGACTGTAGAGCTTACAATTAAAGATGCAATTGGTACAATTGGCGAAAATATAACATTTCGTCGTTCCACTAAATTGTCCGTTGAGAATGGTGTTGTTGCGACTTATATACACAATAGTGTGGCTGATGGGCTTGGAAAACTTGGTGTTTTGGTTGCGATTGAAACAACAGGAAATAAAGAGGCTGCTCTTGCTTTTGGTCGGCAGGTCGCGATGCATATTGCGGCAACCAATCCATTAGCACTTACAGCACAAGATGTTGATGCTGCTGCTGTTGAGCGAGAAAAAGCAATTTTTTCAGATCAAGCGCGTCAGTCTGGAAAACCTGAAAATATCATTGAAAAAATGGTAGAAGGGCGTATGCGTAAGTTTTTTGAAGAGGTTGTTTTGCTTTCTCAAGCTTTTGTTATGAATCCTGATATAACTGTTGAGGCTGCTTTAAAGGATGCTGAGAAATCAATAGGTGCTCCAGCAAAAATTATAGGCTTTATTCGTTTTGCATTAGGTGAAGGTGTGGAAAAAGAGGAGTCTGATTTTGCAGCAGAGGTTGCTGCTGCTGTAAAAGGCTAGTTATTGCAAACTCTTGATCAGAGATTTAAAGTCATATCATTGGTTGTAGAATCTCTGAGGGGAAAAATGTAATTGTTGAGAGGGCGTCACGTGAAAAAAGTGGTGCCCTTCGTGATGTCAAAAGCAAAAAGTAAATGGGCTTTTGGGGAGATTATTAATGGCATTAGCACTTCCGTATAAACGGATTCTTTTAAAGGCTTCTGGTGAAGCTCTTATGGGAGGGCAGAATTTTGGCATTGATGTTTCTGTTGTAGACCGTATTGCCGCTGATATTGCAGAAGTGCGCACAATGGGGATAGAAGTTGCGGTTGTTATCGGTGGGGGAAATATTTTTCGTGGCGTTGCTGTTGCTTCGCATGGTGGGGACCGAGTGACAGGTGATCATATGGGAATGCTTGCAACTGCTATTAACTCTTTAGCATTGCGAACATCTTTGACAAAATTAGGGGTTGAAACTGTTGTACTCTCTGCGATTGCTATGCCACAAATTTGTGAAAGTTTTTCGCAACGTAAAGCAATAGCTTATATGAATCAGGGAAAAGTTGTTATTTTTGCAGGTGGTACAGGAAATCCATTTTTTACCACTGATTCTGCTGCTACTTTACGTGCAGCAGAAATTGGTGCGGATGTCCTTCTTAAAGGAACACAAGTTGATGGTATTTATTCAGCAGATCCAAAAATAGACCCTACGGCTAAGCGTTTTGACCAATTAACACATGTTGAAGTTTTGCAATGGGGATTATCTGTTATGGATTCAACGGCGGTCACTTTAGCACGTGAGAACAATGTACCGATTATTGTGTACTCCATTCATGAAAAAGGCGGTTTGGCTAAGGTCTTGAATGGAACAGGACGCTTTACAATAGTATCGGAATAAGGGTAAGCTTCAAAGGACAATTGAAGGAGACAGAAATATGAATGTTACATCAATTATGGATGATCTGAAACGTCGCATGGATGGTGCCATTACGGCTTTTAAACATGAGTTAGGTGGTTTGCGGACTGGACGTGCATCGGCCAGTTTATTAGAACCGTTGACCGTTGAATCTTATGGTTCTGTTGTTCATATAAATCAGGTTGCTAATATTTCTGTTCCTGAACCTCGGATGCTTTCTGTTTCTGTATGGGATAAAACGATGGTCGGAGCTGTAGAGCGCGCTATTCGCGATTCTGGTCTTGGTTTAAATCCCATAACTGATGGTACGAATTTACGTATTCCTTTGCCTGAGTTGAATGAAGAGCGCCGTAAAGAACTTGTAAAAATTGCGCATCACTATGCAGAGCAAGCGCGTGTTGCTACACGTCATGTTCGTCGGGATGGTCTGGACAATTTGAAAAAGTTAGAAAAAGATGGTGAAATTGGACAAGATGAAGCCCATAGTTTGTCTGAAAAAGTTCAAAAACTCACAGATGAAACTATTGCTGATATTGATAAAATTTTAGTCGTAAAAGAATCTGAGATTATGCACGTTTAAGACGATTTTGTCGCTAGAAAAAGGATGTTATACTCCCAGCCTGTAAATTGTTTCTAGGGATAATTGTAGGGAGTGGTGTGCTCTGTGGTAGCAAGGTGTGATGCAGGAAGGTATTCTATCATTTTGATATGGGAGAGACTGATTTGAAAGGGCAGATGTTTTAATTTTTTAGTCTGCGTGATAAATCATGCGCTTTGCTGGGAGACACTATTTAACAGCATGGTGCGGTTTTTTAGTTGAGCACGTCTTTGTTAAAATGCATTTAGAAATTATTCAAATATTCTAAGATGAAGGTTGGGGAAAGAATATAATGCAAAAAACAAGCCTAACCTTTCTCTTATTTCTCATTATAAAACATGTGAGTATAATTGATCAAGCAGATGTTATGTGGCGTAATTCGTTTTTTAATGACGAATAGTTGATAGAAAAGTGTTTTTATACGAAACCTCTATTAGTTAATTTGTATGGGGCAGAGGTAACTGCTTTTTCATTTTATATTTGAGAAAATATTAAAAAAATATTTTATAATTTTGACGGAGATTTTTGAAGCTGTTTTCATTGATTATTAGTTTCATAAGCGCTATCTTAGTAGACTGAATTATTTATGATAAATTATAAGAGAAATTATACAGGTATGAGATAAAAATACTGCGTAGGGGAGTTTTTCTTGCGTTAATTTTAGAGCTTGTATTTTCTATTTTTATTGTTTGGATGTTGTTTTGTCTAATTTGGTTTATCGTATTCTGACAGCTTTTGTTTTTGGCATTATTGCGTTGTATCTAACATGGTTGGGAGGAAACTTCTTTTTTTTATTTGTATGGTGTATTGGCGGTTTTGTTCTTTATGAGTGGATGAGTATTACTAAAGAGAAATGGTGTATTTTACAAAAAATATTAGCAAGTATCTTTTATTTAATCTTTGGCTTTTTTTTAGTGTTGAGTGTATCTGCTTCATTGATTTTTTGTGTTTTAATCGTTTTAGCTACAGTATTAGCTATTATATCTATAAAAAAAAGTGGTTGGGTTTTTTGTGGTTTTTTATATGCATCTTTTCCTGTTGTTGCTTTATGCTTTCTACGGGATCATGAAATGTTGGGGTTCCAAGTTGTTATTTTCTTATTTACGATAGTGTGGGGAACAGATATTGGTGGTTATTTTATCGGACGTGCATTAGGGGGACCTAAATTAGCACCACAATTTTCTCCTAATAAAACATGGTCAGGAGCACTTGGTGGTACATTTGTCGGAGTTTTCGGTGGTATATGGGTTGCTTTTGGATTTTTTGATATAAATTTAGCCAGTTTTTTTGTGCCACTCCTTACACTTGTTTTGTCAATTGTTTCACAATTGAGTGATTTAGGGCAATCATGGCTCAAAAGACGGTTTTCTGTTAAAGATTCTAGTTCTTTATTGCCTGGACATGGTGGTTTTATGGATCGTATAGATGGATTGGTAGGGGCAGCTTTTCTTCTTTATTTAATTGGTTCATTTATGTCTGATATGGATGCGCCTTTTAATCTTTTTAGTATGATCTAATTGGGAGAAGATAGTTTGGAACTTTTAAATCATATCGTCACTATGGGTGATTTTCTTTTAAGAAGTTTGAGTATTCTTTTCATCATTATGATTATCATTTTTGTACACGAATTTGGGCACTATCTCATTGGTCGGTGGTGTGGTATTAAGGCGTTAATTTTTTCGCTTGGATTTGGACCAGAAATAGCGAGTTGTACAGATAAGCATGGCACGAAGTGGCGTTTAGCACTTATCCCCTTAGGAGGTTATGTAAAATTTGTTGGGGATGAGGAAAAAATCGATACGGAATCATCCCAATCATCTCTGATTGTTGATGGTTCATTTGCTAGTGCGCATGCTTGGAAAAAAGCAGCAACTGTTTTTGCCGGTCCTTTCTTCAATGCCCTTTTTACTGTTGTTATTCTAACATTTTTTTTCTTTATCTATGGTCGTGTAGCCATTGAGCCCGTTGTTGGTTCTTTGGTAAAAGATAGCCCTGCTCTTCAATCCGGTTTGGAATTAGGTGATCGTTTTGTTGAAATGGATGGGCGACGGGTTGAAAGCTTTGAAGATTTGATGAATTATGTAGCTTTTCACGGAAGAGAACCCATAGAGTTTAAAATAGAACGCATGGGGCGATTCTTTACAACGATGATTACCCCGAAAGTCGTTGAGCGAGATGATGGATTTGGTAATCGAACACGAAGTGCTATGATAGGTGTAGGTGTTCCTGTTGATTTAAATAATCCTGCACGTTTAGATCCAACTTATATAAAACATATTCGCTATGGTTTTGTAACAGCTGTAAGAAAAGCGTCAGACCGTACTGTGTTTATCGCCACTCAAACCGTTCTTTTTATGAGTCGTTTAATAGGAGGCAAAGAGGATCGTTGTCGGCTAAGTGGACCTTCTAAAACCGTTAAAATTGCTTGGAAAGTGAGCGAGACAGGTTTTATCTCTTTATTGAATTTAGCAGCTTTTCTTTCAATAAGTGTTGGGCTTATTAACCTTTTTCCGATTCTACCGCTTGACGGTGGGCATCTTTTATTGCATGTCATTGAGGTCATTACTGGGAGGAAAATATCTGCTAAAATTCAGGGAATCGTTTTTCGTTTAGGTTTTTCCATTCTTTTCCTTTTTATGATCTTTGTCTTTTTTAATGATTATTTTTGTTGGTTTAGCTAATTAAATTATGGAAAACGCTTTATAAATTAAGTAATAATAGCAAAAACAAATTGAAGGTTGTTTACCATGTCTACAAAATGTTGTGGCATTGTACATTATAATGAGTAATTAAGGAATGAAAAGTCTCGCTGTAAAAAGGTTGTTATGGCAGTTAGCTTTTTAAGGCATCATGTCTAAGGAACGAGAGTAAGGTAAAAAAGCCAATGACTACGAATTCAAAGTTTTTAAATGCAGCATCTGTATTGGTGTTAAAGATGGGGATGATTGCCCCAGCAACGGTTTTTATGTCAATTGCTGCGGTCGGAGAAATACAAGCGTCTGTAGTCCGCTCTATTGAGGTTCGTGGGAATAAGTTTGTAAGTTCTCAGGCGATTCGAGACAATATGGGGATTAAGGTTGGGCAAGGTGTTTCCAGTGGTGATGTTGATAGTGCTGTGAAGAACCTTTTCGAATTGGGTTTATTTTATGATGTTAAAATAAATCCGGTGGGTGATAAATTGGTTGTATTCGTAAAAGAATATGAGGTTGTCAATCAAATATTGTTTCAAGGAAATAAATCTTTTAAAGACCCAGATCTTAAGCGGTTTATTTCTTTAAAACCGAATGAGCCTTTTAATTCTGCGAAGCTTTCTGCTGATATAAATACAATTCGTGAGGCTTATAAAACTCTTGGTCGTAATAATATCACTGTTAACGTTCAAACGATTAACCTTGGAAAAGGGCGGGTTAATGTGGTATTTAATGTCGTTGAAGGGAAAAAAACAAAGATTGGTGATATCACTTTTAAGGGCAATAGTGTCTTTGGAAGTCGCCGTTTGCGTGATGTGATTTCAACAAAAACTTCAGGAATTTTTTCGAAGTTGTTGGGAGGTGATGTTTACAGTGAAGAGCGCCTCGCTGTTGATGAAGAAGCTTTACGTCGCTTTTATTATAACCGTGGTTATGCAGATTTTCGTGTAGTCTCTTCTAAAGCAACTTTTGATGCAGCAAGCAATACGTATAAAATTTCTTTCGTTCTTGATGAGGGTGCACTCTATAAAATTAGCGATATTCAGGTTGAAAGTGATGTTGATGGAATTGACGTTCAATCTGTGAAAAGGATACTTAAAACCCAGCCAGGTAATGTTTATAGTGCAGAAGATATTGAACAGTCTGTTGCAACTATTAATAACAAAGTTGCTGATTCGGGATATGCTTTTGCTAAAGTTGAACCGCGGGGAAATCGTAATTTAGCAAATCATACAATTTCAATTTTATATAATATTGAACAGGGTACACGTGCTTATATTCAACGTATTGATATACGTGGCAATGAGAAAACGCGTGATTACGTCATTCGCCGTGAGATTGATTTAAACGAAGGAGATGCTTACAATCAAACTTTATTACAGCGGGCAAAACGTCGTCTAGAAAGTTTAGGTTTCTTCAAAGCCGTTAATATTTCAATGGTTCCTACAGATCAATCTGACCAAGTTGTTTTGGTAATAGATGTCGTTGAAGCTTCAACAGGAGATCTCTCTCTTTCTGGAGGGTATACAACAGGGGGAACAAGTCCTGGTATGTCACTTGAAGTTTCTGTTACTGAACGTAATCTTGGGGGACGTGGTCAATATGTTCGTTTAGGATTAGGTGCGGGGCAAGAAAAATCTCGTAATTATAATTTATCATTTGTTGATCCTTATTTCTTAGGGTATCGTTTATCTGCTGGCGTTGATGTTTTTCGTAGTACTTATCGTGCTGATAAAGCCTATGATGTACGGCAGACAGGTGGGTCGCTGCGGTTTTCGTTACCTATTAATAATCAATTATCTGCTAATGTAGCTTATTCTTATGTGCAGGAAGAATATGATTTTGGCGGAGAGTATGATTTTGACAAAGAGAGTGACATAATAGAATTATATGGGAAATATTCTGGTGCGATTGTTCAAGCTGCAAAACACAGCCCTTGGAAACGTTCATCAATTAGTTATGGTTTCACCTATAATACGATTGATGATGTGAGATCCCCTCATGATGGGTGGTACGTGCATCTGCTTCAGGAATATGCAGGGCTTGGTGGGAGTGCAAAGTTCTTGAAGACCACGGGTAAGGCGATGATGTACAAGACTCTTTCTGACCAGAAGGATATCGTTGGTTTGCTTTCCTTTGGGGGTGGTTATATCCACGGAATGGGCCGAGATGGTGTTCGTATTTTCGATATGTTTAAAGTAAATTCTGATATGATTCGAGGGTTCAAATATAATGGAATAGGTCCGCGTCAGGTTTCCAGTAAGGGTGAGGTTTATTTCTTGGGGGGAACGACATATATGAATGCGACTGCTGAAGTACAGTTCCCTATCCCTGTCGTGCCTGAAGGATTTGGGTTGCGCGGTGCTTTATTTGCGGATATTGCCACGCTTTATGGCAATAATTATAAAGCCGTTTTTAAGGGTGAACCGTCTGTTACCAATACAAAAAGTGCTTGGCGTTCATCTGCAGGTGTGAGTTTGATGTGGGATTCTCCGTTTGGTCCTTTGCGTTTTGATTATGCTTGGCCAATAACGAAGCAGGAAGGTGATCGTTTGCAACAATTGAACTTTGGTATTTCTACGAAGTTCTGATTTGAGCGATTTTAAGAAGGAAAAACTTGAAGAGAATAGCTTAAGCTGGGAGAGAAAGTGTTTTGATGGCGGATACATTTTTTTTTACGCCGTCCCGACGATTGACAGTTGCAAATGCTGCTGAGTTGACGGGTGCAAAGCTTCTTAATCCAGAGTTTTCTCATAAAGTTATCAATACTCTTTCTTCACTTGAGAGTGCTGTGGAAGGTTCGCTTGTTTTTGTAGAGCATCGGAAGTTTTCTGATGCTTTACTGGACAGTTCTGCTGTTGCTGTTTTGTGTACGAATGAGATTGTTTTTAAAGTTCCCGAGACTATGGCAATTTTGGTGACATCCACACCACAGCGTGACTTTGCTCAGATTGGTCGTATTTTGTTTCCAGATTCTGTCAAGCCAATGCCTTGGTTGGGGCAGAAGGGGATTTCATCGCATGCGCATATTCATCCAACGGCTAAGTTGGCACATGATGTGTGTATTGAAGCGGGAGCTGTTATTGGTAAAAATGTTGAGATTGGAGCAGGAACTCTTATTTCATCCACAGCTGTTATCGGTGAAAATTGCCGTATTGGATGTGACTGCTATATTGCTCCTAAGGTAACAGTTCAGTGTTCTATAATAGGTGATAAGGTTCAGCTTTATCCTGGTGTTTGCATTGGGCAAGATGGTTTTGGTTATGTTGGGGGCGTTTCTGGAATCGAGAAAATTCCACAGCTTGGTCGCGTTATTATTGAGGATGGTGTAGAAGTTGGTGCGAACACGACAATTGATCGTGGGACATTTCAAGATACTGTTATTGGTGAAGGAAGCAAGATTGATAATCTTGTACAAATTGCCCACAATGTAAAAATTGGCCGCTATTGTCTTATTGCCGCTCAATGTGGCATTGCGGGAAGTACATCTATAGGGGATATGTCTCAGCTTGGCGGAAGTGTGGGAGTAGCTGATCACATCATAATAGGTAAATCTGTTCAGATTGCTGCTCGTAGTGGTGTTATGAATGACATTCCGGATGGCGAAAAATGGGGAGGTAGTCCAGCGCGACCATTTAAACAATGGTTTCGTGAAGTAGCGGCCTTGCGCAGTATGGGAAAAGTTAAAAAGGAGAAACGCTGATATGATCAGCAGTGAAAAAACTAAAAACTTAGAGACTGTCGATATTGAAAAACTATTATCAATATTACCGCACCGTTATCCATTTTTATTAATTGATCGTATAATTGATATTGATGGTGAACAAGAAGCGATTGGTATTAAAAATATAACGATTAACGAGCCACATTTTATAGGACATTTTCCCTCAAAGCCTGTTATGCCTGGAGTTTTGATTTTAGAAGCTATGGCACAAACGGCAGGAGCAATAGCGCTTTTAAATTTAGGCAATAAGCAAACAAATTTAGTTTACCTTATGACGGTTGATAATGCGAAATTTCGTAAGCCGGTTATGCCTGGTGATCAGCTCAAGATTCATGTTCAGCTTTTGAAAAAAAGATCTGGTATGAGACGTTTTTCATGTGTTGCAAAAGTAGAAGATGTCCGCGTCGCTGAAGCAGAAATTGCTGCGATGATTGTCGAAGAAGAATAAACGATATTTGATGGGAATTTAAAAATGTCCGGTACGAAAATCCATCCAACTGCTCTTGTTGAGAAGGGAGCGCAGCTTGGTGAGAATGTACGCGTTGGACCATTTTGCCATATTAGTTCAGAGGCTGTTATTGGTGATGAATGTAGTTTGACAAGTCATGTTGTAATAATGGGAAAGACAACGTTAGGAGCCAAGAGTAAAGTATTTTCTCATGCCGTTTTGGGGGCAGATCCGCAAAATAATAAACATAAAGGAGGGGCTACAACTCTTTTTATTGGTAAGAATTGTACGATTCGTGAAGGTGTAACAATGCATAGGGGCTCCGATTCGAGTGTAGGAATGACAGTTGTTGGTGATAATTGCCAATTTTTTTGTTATGCGCATATCGCTCACGATTGTTATGTAGGCAATCATGTAACATTTGCCAATAACGCAATGATTGCTGGTCATGTTACTATTGGTGATTATGTGATTATTGGTGGTGGTGCTGCTGTTCATCAATTTGTTCGTGTTGGACATCATGCATTTATCGGCGGCGTATCTGCACTGGTTGGTGATCTGATACCTTATGGAACAGCTGTTGGTGTGCAGGCAAAACTTGCTGGACTCAATATTATTGGTATGAAGCGTGCAGGACTTGAGCGTCAAGATATTCATGCACTCCGTCATGCGGTTGCTATGCTTTTTGATCATAGCAAACCATTTAAAGAGCGTGTCAGTGATGTTGCTTCTTTCTATTCTTCTTCTCAGTCTGTTTCTGAAGTTGTTAATTTTATTAAAGAAGAAGGAAAGCGTTTTTATTGTACACCAAAATTTGAAGGTGTTAGAATAAAAGAACATAAGGATTAAAAATGCCTATTTGGGGAGCCAGAAGTTTTCTTTCCGGCCGTACTGCTATTATAGCAGGAAATGGTGTTCTACCGATTACTGTTGCGCAGACTCTTGAGAAGAATGGAGAAAATCCTTTTCTTGTGCTTTTGCATGGTGAGGCAGATTCTGTTCTTTATCGCTATGAGCATTGCGAGCTATCAATTGTAGAGTTAGCACGACTCGTTAAAATTTTAAAAGAGGCTGGTGTATATAATGTTGTTTTGGCAGGTGGTGTGAAAAAGCGTCCACTTCTTAAACAATTGCGACTGGACTGGACAACATTTTTAGCTCTTCCTAATTTAATCGGAGCTTTGAAGAGGGGAGACGATGCGTTATTAAAAGCTTTTATACGGGTTATTGAAGCACACGGTTTTTGTGTTATCGGTGCTCACGAAATAGTCCCAGATCTTTTAGCTCCCATAGAATTTAATTTAACAGTACGGCGCGCTACTCCAAAAGAGAAAAAAGATATTTTTTTAGCAGTAGAAGCAGCAAAGCTTTTAGGTCAATTAGATATCGGGCAAGCCGTTGTCGTTGTTCAAGGAAGGGTGGTTGCTCTAGAGGGCGCTGAGGGAACTGATAATATGTTGTGGCGTATTTGTGAAATGCGAGAAAGAGGGCAAATTCCCCTTAAAGGTGGCATTCTTGTAAAATGCGCAAAACCACAACAGGATAATCGCGTTGATTTGCCATCAATTGGGCCCGCGACAATAATGAATATTGCAAAGAGTGGTTTATCTGGTGTTGCGGTGGAGGCAAATAGAAGTCTAATATTATCGGTGAAAACAACAATAGAAAAAGCCAACAAATATTCTTTATTTATAGAGACATTTGAAAAGTTTGGTCATGAATAATTGTTTCTTAAAGATTGCAGTGGTTTCAGGTGAGGAATCTGGTGATTTACTTGGGGCCGATCTAATTTCTTGTTTATTACAACAGATAGGATGCAATATTCATTTGATTGGTGTTGGGGGGAGCCATTTAAAGGCATTAGGCTTAAAAAGCTTTTTTGATTCCCATGATATTGCTTTAATAGGTTTAAAGGAGGTGTTGAAAAAACTACCATTGTTGTTGCTACATATTCGCAATTTATCCAAATTTATTGCACAAGAACAACCTGATTGTTTAATTATTATTGATAGTCCTGATTTCACGCATCGTATTGCAAAAAAGGTACGTGCTTTAGCGCCTTCTATTCCTATCATTAAATATATTGCACCAACCGTTTGGGCATGGAGGCCAGAGCGTGCAAAAGCTATGTGTGGATTTGTTGATCATGTTTTAGCGGTTTTTCCTTTTGAAGAAAAGATTATGCAAGATTTGGGAGGCCCTGCCACGACTTATGTTGGACATCGTCTTTTGACATATCCTCCCCTTTTGAGAATTCAGTCAGAAAAAAAAAGCCAATTAGAACAAAGAAATTTGATCGATACACAAACATTATCGCCTACATTAGTTATTTTGCCAGGATCACGCAATTCAGAAATTCGTTCCTTAATGCCTATTTTTCGAGAAACAGTAGAGATTCTTGTACAACGTATTCCTCATTTACGTATTATTTTACCAACCTTACCTCATTTGGTAGATAGAATCCGGGACTTTGTGCAGGGCTGGAAAAGCAAGATAGAAATTGTAGTTGGTGAAGATGAAAAATGGCGTGCTTTTGCACAAGCAGATGTTGCTCTTGCTGCACATGGAACTGTTTCACTTGAATTAGCCTTAGCAAAAGTTCCTATGGTTCTTTGCTATAAACTTGATTTCTTTTCTAAATTATTTATTTTTCCTAAAATGATGTTATGGAGTGCTGCTCTTCCAAATATTATTGCTGATAAGCCTATTGTTTCGGAATATTTGAATGAATTAATCCGTCCTGGCATGTTAGCAAGACAGGTAGAACAACTTTTGGCTAATCCTTTATTGCGACAGGCACAACTTGATTCCTTTGAGATGGTAGAACAGAAAATGAAAACTGAAGTACCATCGGGGGTTGTTGGCGCACAAACAATTATCACTATTTTAAAAAGCAGGAATAAAATTGTATAAATAAAGCAATATTTTAATGATTAATATTTAATTTTAGCAAGAAAATTACAAGCACGTTGGCTTTTAGGATTGGTAAAAAATTCTTCAGAGGCTGCATCTTCAACAATTTTTCCATTTTCTAGAAAGAGTATTCTTTCTGAGACTTTACGTGCGAAGCCCATTTCATGGGTAACACAAAGCATTGTGATCCCTGTATCGGCCAATCGAGCCATCACTTCCAAAACTTCTCCCACACTTTCTGGATCAAGAGCAGAGGTTGGTTCATCAAAAAGCATGACTTCAGGTTCCATACAAAGTGCACGGGCAATCGCAACACGTTGTTGTTGCCCACCAGAAAGTTGTAAAGGATATTTTTCACAGTGTTTTTCAATACCAACATGCGTTAAGTAACGAATTGCCCGTTCTTTTGCTTGTTGTTTGGAAAGTCCCTGAACTGTCATAGGTGCTAAAATACAATTTTGTATAACGCTCATGTGGGGAAATAAATTAAAGTTCTGAAAGACCATTCCTATCTTACGAAGAACATTTTTTTGCTGTTGTATAGGTGCAGTATGGATATCAACGTTATGGATACAGATTGAACCTTTTTGTGCTTGTTCTAATTGATTAATGCAACGAATTAACGTTGATTTTCCTGATCCGGATGGTCCACAAATAACGATATGTTCACCAGCTTGAACATTAAAGTTGATATCATGTAGGACCTGAAAGTTTCCATACCATTTATTTAGATTTCGAATAGAGATCACTGGTTTTTTACTGGGAGAGATCGATTTATTATTTTTCAAATTCATCTTATTTTATTCTTTCATTGATGAAGAACTTGATTAATTCAACATTTTGGTTTGGTAAAGTTTTTTATGATCATTTTATTTACCGTAAATATCGAGTGAGGCGCTGCTCGATAAAAACAATAAAACGATGAATGAGTTCAACGATAAAGAGATAGATAAGAGCAGCCCAAACGTAAACTTGAAAATCGAAAGTCCGTGAATAAGCGAGTTTAGCAACCCCCATTAAATCATAAACAGTAATAAGTGAGGCAACAGCACTGGATTTAATCATTAAAATCAACTCATTTCCTAGGGGGCGTAATGCTACAATCATTGCTTGTGGAAGAATAACTCTAAAAAATGTGACAGAGTTGCTTAAACCTAAAGCTTTTGATGCTTCGCGTTGTCCAGTTGTTACGGATAGAAAACTTCCTTTAAAGATCTCAGATTGATAGGCAGCAGAATTGAGTGTAAAAATAAAAAGACAACAATACCACGCGTTTTGAAAAAACCACCATAGCCCCACTTGTTGCCAAAAACTGTTCATTGAACCAAGCCCATAATAAAAAAGAAAGAGTTGAGCTAATAAAGGAGAGCCACGGAAAAAATAGACATAAGCATTTGCAAAATATTGTAAAAATGTATTCTCTGATAGACGTGCAAAAGCGATAAGCATACCAAGAAAAAGTCCTAGAGAACAAGAAATAGAAACAAGTTCAACAGTAACAATAAAGCCATTAATAAATTTTGGTCCATAATGACTTAAAAGATCAGGATTAAAAAGAAAATAAAGCCACTCAGGAATCATTGACCTAGCACCTTTTTATAGCCTATTTGAGTGTATGTTTCCAAATAGCGTAAGATTGCAGTAAAAACCGCTGAAAATAACAAATAGAGTAAGCATGCTACAAAATAAAATAGCATGGGTTTATTGGTAGCAGCGACAGCTAGATTCGTTTGTCGCATGAGGTCAACAAGCGCGATGGTAGAAACAAGGGATGTATCTTTCAGTAAAGTAAGCCAATTATTAGAAAGTCCTGGCAAGGCATTTCGGATGAGCTGAGGGAAGACAATACGAAAAAATGTGGTTGACCGTGAAAGCCCTAAAGCTTTAGCTGCTTCATATTGACCTTTATCAAAAATATTAAATGCTCCAAGCCAAACTTCACAAGAAAAAGCTGCAAGAACCATACTAAGGGCAAGAACACCAGCAACAAAAGCATTGATACTGAACATGATTTCAAAACTAAAATAGTCAAATAAATTTTGAATAAGGCTTTGTAATCCGTAGTAAACTAAAAACAAAGTTAAAAGCTCTGGTAGCCCACGAAATATCGTTGAAAAGAGGCGTGCCATAGCTTTGGCCATCTTAATATTGGATCGAATCATCACTGCATTGAGAAGTCCTAGAGGAAATCCTAGAAGTCCACAACATAATGCCAATGACAAAGTCATTCCTGCACTGGAAAGTATAACTGCTCCCCATCCACCATTGCTAAATGATAGCAATGCTAAATTTTCAATCATTCTTATATTCCTCATGAAAGAGTTAGATAATATTTTTTAGCAATAACCAACGGGTTTTATTAAATATCATATTGATATTTAATAAACATCACTTGTAAAATATTTTCTCATAATTTTTTCATAAGTTCCATCCAAACGGATTTCTTTTATTGCTTCATTGAACTTATTTTTAAGATCATTATTATTTTGACGGACTGCAATTGCAACAGGAAATCTTGTTTCTTCTAGAGTTCCCAAGAGGAGACAACAATCTTTTCCTTCATTTTTAAGCCAATTTAATGCTTGTAATTTATCAACAATAATCACATCAAGTCGATGATTTAAAAGATCACGATTCACTTCTATTGTGGAAGGATAGAGTTTTATTTTCACCTCTTCAGAGGCAAAATGATCTTCTGCATAGAAAGCTTGTGTTGTATTTGATTGCACACCAAGATTTTTACCTCTAAAGTCCTTTGTCGAGATTTCTTTAATTCCCGAAGCTTTGGTAACAATAACAGCCAGTGCTGTATCGTAGTAAGGATCTGTAAAGTCAATTTTTTGTAAACGCTCTTGTGTGAGAGAGAGGGAAGCAATGATAGCATCATATTTTTTTGCAATAAGTCCAGGGATCATTCCCTCGAAGTCTTGTGTAACAATAGTACAATCAACATTCATTTTTTTACAGAGTGCATAAGATATATCAATATCAAGTCCCTGCAATTTATTATTTGAGTCAATATAACTGAAGGGAGGATAGGTGCCTTCACTCGCAATTTTTAATGTTTTCGCATCAGCCAATTGGGTGAATAGTGCGGCGCTTATTATAAGAGCTCCTGCTAATAGTTTCATGATGTTCTCCTATTGGATAAGCGGGCAATATGAAATCATTATGTTTTTATAATCCGTAAGCTTTTTGGGAGCAATTCAAAAATTTATTGATGTTTATTTTAGATCATTATGTTGGGCATTATTGATAAAAAAAGAATAAATATCTTATTGCTTGTATGATAGCTTAATTTTCACGAAATGATTGATTTGAATCATTTCATGAGTAAAAACTGAGGATTTTTCTTGAAAATAAGGCTATTAAATTTGAACATAAAAAAATTAGATTTTGATACGGTAAAAATACAACCTTATTGTTGTCATTAGATTCTACAAAATGTTTAGATCTCAAGGAGCAATTAAAAGTTATTTTGATAAATGTAAATTTTCTTATAAAAATGCCGAATTTCCAATTATACCTGCATGTTCAATAAAGAGTTAAAGATACCCCTTAAATATACAGATTGAGTTTTAATTCATAGTACTATCTAATTGATATCGAAAGTAAAATATTTTCTCATAATTTTCTCATAGGTTCCATCGGCGCGGATTTCTTCTATTGCTTTATTAAAACTGTTTTTAAGATCATTATTATTTTGACGGAGTGCAATTGCAATAGGAAAATTTGTTTCTTCTAGAGTTCCCAAGAGGAGACAGCAGTCTTTTCCTTCATTTTCAAGCCAATTTAATGCTTTTAATTTATCAAAGATGATGATATCAAGCCGATGGCTTAAAAGATCACGATTAACTTCTGTTGCTGTAGGATAAAGTTTGATATTAACTCCTTCAGAGGCATAATGATCTTCCGCATATGCAGCTTGTGTTGTATTTGATTGTACACCAAGGTTTTTACCTCTAAAGGCTTGTGTTGAGATTTCTTTAATTTCCGAATTTTTGGTAACGATAACAGCGAGTGCTGTGTTGTAGTAAGGATCTGTAAAATCAATTTTTTGTAAGCGCTCTTTTGTAGGAGAAAGGGAAGAAACGATAGCATCATATTTTTTGGCAAGAAGACCGGGAATCATCCCCTCAAAGTCTTGTGTGACAATAGTACATTCAACATTCATTTTTTTACAAAGCGCATAAGATATATCAATATCAAACCCTTGCAGTTTGTTATTTGAGTCAATATAACTAAATGGCGGATAAGAAGCATCGCTTGCAATTTTCAGCGTTTGAGAATTGGACGATAGGGTAAACAGTGTCGCGCTTATTATAAGAGCTCCTGCTAATAATTTCATTATGTTCTCCTATTAGATAAGCTGGCAAATATGAAACCATCATGAATTTTTATAATCTGTAAGCTCTTTTGGAGCAATGTAAAAAATTTATCTGTGTTCATTTTGCTATCATTATGCTGAATATCATTATCAAAAAAATAATTTCTTTTTATAAAGTATGGGAATAAAAAATATAGGAAAGAAAGTCACCTCTTATTGGTTATAGGGTGATTTTTAATAATTTTATTTAAAAATCAATAATTTATCTTTAAAAGAAAAACTATCAACTTAAATACAAAGAAAATTTCAGCTTTTAACAGGACAAAATGTAAAGTGTTTTTATTCTAACTAGAGAAGCACTTAATGTAAGCTTTTTGCAATTTTATCTGAAGAAGATAGAAAGAAAAATTCTGACATTGCTAGATTTTAATATGTAATAAGGCTTTTAAACATGGGGGAATAATAGGGAATACATTTCCATTAAAGATAATAAGGATTATAAGGTAAAATTTTCAATTTCTTTTTGCTAAATGTTTGGCTAATTCGCAGAAGAGTATTCTCAATTTCTTTACAGAGCTAAAACTTAGAATTTTTTAGTAAATTTTTATGATGATGTTATCTCTGTAGAAAGAGTTTTAAAATCACGTTTTATAAAAATTCTTAAAGGATGTTTTTTGATTACTCTCAATAAAGCTTCAGTAAATTGAAGCTTTATTGATTTCTTTTTTTAATTTGCACGTTCATCTATAGGAACATAGTCACGCATAGCATAGCCTGTGTAGAGTTGTCGAGGACGACCAATTTTTTGTGCAGGGTCTTCAATCATTTCTTTCCATTGTGCCACCCACCCGACACTGCGCGCCAATGCAAAAAGGACAGTAAACATTTCAGTTGGAAAACCTAGAGCTTTTAATGTAATGCCGGAATAGAAATCAACATTGGGATAAAGCTTTTTCTCAATAAAATATTCATCACTTAAGGCAATTTTTTCAAGCTCTATTGCAATATCAAGAAGAGGGTCATCTTGAATGTTGAGTTCTTTTAAAACTTCATGACAGGTTTTTTGCATGATTTTTGCACGTGGATCATAATTTTTATAGACACGGTGCCCAAAGCCCATAAGGCGGAAAGGATCATTTTTATCTTTTGCACGTGCAATAAATTCAGGAATTCTTTTAATAGAACCTATTTCTTGTAGCATTTTTAGGCATGCTTCATTGGCACCACCATGTGCTGGTCCCCAAAGGCATGCAACACCTGCTGCAATACAGGCAAACGGATTAGCACCTGAGGATCCAGCAAGACGTACCGTAGATGTAGAAGCATTTTGTTCATGATCTGCATGAAGGGTAAAGATTTGATCCATCGCCCGAGCAAGCACAGGGTTTGTTTTATATTCTTCACAAGGAACAGCAAAGCACATATGGAGGAAATTTGCAGCATAACTAAGATCATTACGTGGATAAACAAATGCTTGTCCAATACTGTATTTATAGGCCATAGCAGCAAGCGTTGGAACTTTTGAGATAAGACGAACAGAAGCAATCATTCTCTGCTGAGGATCTGTAATATCAATAGAGTCGTGATAGAACGCAGACATAGCGCCAAGGCAGGCAACCATGACGGCCATAGGATGAGAATCACGACGGAAGCCATGGAAGAAGCGTGCAAATTGTTCGTGGACCATGGTATGCTGCATAATACATCGATCAAATTCATTTTTTTCTTGCTGTGTTGGGAGTTCACCATAAAGTAAAAGATAACAACTTTCGAGAAAGTCTCCTTTTTCAGCCAATTGATCAATAGGATAACCACGATAAAGCAATATGCCTTTATCACCATCGATATAAGTAATTTTTGATTCACAAGAAGCTGTTGAAGTAAAACCAGGATCATAAGTAAAAATATCGGTTTTTTTATAGAGAGAAGCAATTTCAATGACTTCAGGTCCACTCGTGCCTTTACGCAAGGGAAGCTCTACTTTTTTATCATTCACAATAATATATGCGTTATTCTCAGACATTCGGTATTCCTTTCAGATCCTTCACTTCTAAAAATTAAGACTCTGCTTCATCAGAGTGGGGGATGTATAACTGAAGCTTTTCTTACTTATTTAAGGGTAGATTGCCTCTAAAAGTGAGTACATGCAATCTAAAAATATTTCCTTATTGATCATTATTACTCAATAAGAAATGTATTTCAATGATATAACATAAAAAACTCTTTTAGGGCACGTTGAGATATCTGTATAGATCCTTATTTGAGGAAATATACTCAGTGTCCATCATGGGCATATTGTTGTGATAAGTTGGTCCTTGATGCGATGAAGGGATTCATCGCGTCCTAATAAAATAAGAACATCCAAAACACCTGGTGATGTTGCACATCCTGTAAGAGCTGCGCGAAGTGGTTGGGCGATAGATCCAAATTTGAGATTCTGTGTTTGTACACAAGAGCGAAGTGTTTCATCTAGAGTTTTTGTATCCCAAGAGGGGCAAGCTTTCAGAGCAAGATAAAGATCGTTTAAAATGGTTCGTCCATTTTTATCTAAGAGTATTTGAGCTTTTTCATTAAGTTGTAAAGGTCGTTGCGTAAAAATGAAGGAGGCATTGTCAATCAGTTCGCACAGTGTTTTTGAACGTTCTTTCAAATGCGGGATTGCTTTTAAAAATTGAACACGGCGTTTTTCATCAAGTCTTTCAATAATTTGTGCTCCCCTATCGGTTTCTGGTAGAATATTAAGAGCGGCATCAAAAAGTTCTTGATCATTACTCATACGCATATAGTGTCCGTTGATGGAATCGAGTTTTTTGAGATCAAAACGAGCAGCACCTTTGTTAATATCCTCAATATCAAACCAAGAAATCATATCTTTAAGTGACATCAGTTCGTCATCACCATGACTCCAACCTAAACGGACAAGGTAATTGCGCAAAGCAGCAGGAAGATATCCCATTGTTCGGTAGGCATCAACACCGAGCGCACCATGTCGCTTTGATAATTTTGCACCGTTTTCACCATGGATAAGAGGAATATGGGCCATAACAGGAATGTCCCATCCCATTGCTTTAAAGATAATCGTTTGTCGGGCTGCGTTGGTAAGATGATCGTCACCACGTATAATATGTGTGATGCCCATATCATGATCATCAACGACAACAGCATGCATATAGGTAGGCGAACCATCAGAACGTAAAATAACAAAGTCATCGAGATCTTTATTAGGAAAACGGACATCACCTTGAACACGGTCATGTATGATCGTTTCTCCATCTTGAGGGGCTTTGATGCGAATAACAGGCTTAACACCTTTAGGAGCTTCAGAACTATCACGGTCCCGCCAACGTCCATCATAACGGGGTGGGCGCCTTTCTGTACGGGCTTTTTCACGCATTTCAGCTAACTCCTCAGGTGAAGCATAACAATAATATGCTTTGCCATTCTTGACCAACTGTTCAGCGATTTGGCGGTGACGTTCTGCACGTTCGAATTGCGAAATAGGGGCGCCATCATAACTAAGACCCATCCAGTGCAAGCCATCTATAATGGCTTTTACAGCTGCTTCTGTTGAACGCTCTCGGTCTGTATCTTCAATTCGTAAAAGCATTTTTCCACCGGTATGTTTTGCATAAAGCCAATTAAAAAGAGCAGTACGAGCACCACCAATGTGAAGGAAGCCAGTGGGTGAAGGGGCAAAACGAGTAATAACAGACACGAATATTTTCCTTTAAACTAAGATATTACTTATGGAATTTTATAGAAAAGTCATGTTAGCATAAGTGATGGGGCGTGCAATAGCCGTATTGCGAGTTAAAGTGGGGGACTGATGTTTTATAAAAGTAAAGAGGGTTTATCCGAAAAATCTGTTACAGAAAGAAAAAAGCCATGTCAGATAGGGCAGAGTGTTTTTTCTAGGTATGATGATGCAAAGAACGGTAGCTATAATCAACAAAAACTTTTTTTATTGACACTCTTAAAAGAAGTAATCATTTTTTTTCGCAAATGGTTAGAAGATTGTATTAATAAAGAAGTTTCTTTTGGTATCCTTTTTTCGCTGATTTTAGTCTTTTTTGCCCTAGGAATCATTTTCTATTTTCATTTAGAGTGGGAACCAAGTTGGGGACAATTGGGGGCGTTGGTCAGTATTTTTCTGGGAATATTCTATGTTGCACGTTTTTATCGAAAAATATGGATTCCCGTGGGGTTTCTGTTTTGTATTATATTGGGTGTTTTAGCGGCAAAAATAGAAACGTGGCGTATTGCAACACCCATGCTAAGCAGTGACATTGTCACTACATTGACGGGAAGAATTGTTTCTATTGAGTCAGGTGCCAAAGGAGGATTTCGTTTAGTTTTGGATATTTTGAATACAGAAAATCCCGTATTACGCCATAGTCTTCATCGTGTTCGTTTATCGGCAAGATATTTGCCATCTGGCTTAGCGATTGGTGATGGATTGCATGGAAAAGTTAAGATTCGTGCATTCTCTGGGCCGGTGCGTCCAGGAGGCTACGATTTTAGTTTTCATAATTATTTTAAAAGAATTGGAGCACAAGGCGTTTATTTAGGAAAACCAAGAAAAATATCCGTTTCGCAGCCTGATGGAATATTCGCTATCATTCTACAGAAAATTGAAAATTTACGCACGAAGATGACACAAAGAATCCGTATAGCCCTTGAAGGAGAAAAGGGGAGTGTTGCAGCTGCCCTCATAACAGGGCAGCGTGCTGGTATTTCAAATGAGACAAATGAAGCATTACGTACAGCTGGATTAGCTCATATTTTATCAATATCAGGTTTACATATGGCGTTGTTAAGCTGCATAGTTCTTTTGAGTATCCGTAGTTTTTTAGCATTTTTTCCAGTTTTTTCTTCCTATTATTCCAGTAAAAAATTTGCTGCTATCGTTGCTTTTATGATAACAGCTTTTTATTTGTTATTGTCGGGCTTAGCAATATCAGCGCAAAGAAGTTTTGTGATGATTGCTGTTATGTTGGTTGCTATATTGTGTAATCGCTCTGCTATAACAATGCGTAATTTTTCCATTGCAGGGTTGATAACTCTAGCGATGACACCCCATGAAATATTAGGTCCTAGCTTTCAAATGTCCTTTTCTGCGACTGCTGCTTTGATCGCTTTTTTTGATTGGTGGAGTGGAAGGTCATTTTTTCGTAAAAGAAAAACAACTCCCTCTTATGTTGGAGGAGGAGTGATAAATTTTGTTTTCTTATCGATGCTTTCAACATGTGCTTCTTCCTTTGTTGCAGGGAGTGCAAGTGGAATTTATGCTGCTTATCATTTTTCTAATATGGCATCGTTGAGCATTATCAGTAATGCTTTTGCTTTGCCTGTCATCTCAATTTTTGTCATTCCCTTTGGATTAATCGCAGTTCTTGCAATGTTAGGAGGATTCGAATGGCTTCCTCTTCAAATTATGGGTTTTGGAGTTGATCTTGTAATAAAGATTGCACATGCTATCAAGGCTATTTCTCCTGATTTGAATCCTGGTTTTATGCCGTTATCAGCGTTAGTTTTATTGAGTATAGGCTTGGTTGGACTGACTTTTTGCAAAACACCCATCCGGCTCTTTTTTAGTTTGTTTATTTTGGCAGGTATTTCTATTTGTGTAATGCATTCACCTGTACAACTGATTATAGCAGATAATATGCGTCTCGTGGGCGTTATCCATGATAAAAAGTTATATATTGATCGTTACTATATTTCTAAGTTCACGACATCCATATGGAAAAAGTCATTTCGTGTGAAGGAAACGATTAAACCAACAAAATATGGTCCTTCGTTGCACGGACAATTTATTTGTGATTATCATGTATGTACATCTTTATTGGATAATGGATTAAAAGTGATCGTTTTACAGAGAGAAACAGGTCAATGTGTAGAGGCAGATATTCTCATTCAGACATTTGTGATGCATAATCCAACTTGTTACAAGAAGGCAAAAACAATATTTATACTTCAACAATTGTTATCACGAGGAAGCGTTATGATGACCAAAGGTGGAGATATTATTTGGTCTTCGCTAGGGTTTCATAGACCATGGAATATGCACAGACAGCGTTCATAAAAACATATAATCAGTCATATTTTGCTTCACATTTGGATAATGACAAAACAAAAAATAACAGAAGACTTTTCTCATAATATTTTACGGTATTTAAATTGGTAAGTTTATCAACGTCATTGAAATGAGATAATAATCTACAGTTTTCTAGAAATAGATGATTTTTTATATCTGATCATTTTAATTTTTTCAAAAAAATTGATATGTGCATTTTTGTGCATCCTATTGATAGCACAAAATAAATCAAAAATTCTTATTGAATGAGAAAAATGCTAACAAATATTCTCAAAGAAATAAAAAAGATAATTGTTGATTATTCTATTTTATTCTTATCATATATTTCTATAACGAGTAACATCTCTTCAAGCAAAAGATGATGGTCAATTTAAATAGATTGCGTCAAGAGGTTATCTTTTATTATCATTATTATCGGTGGTAATAGGGGTGATAAATGCTGCTTATACGGATAGAAGGCAAAGTCATTCATGAATGTTCAGCAGTTAAAAAAAATGGCAGCTATTAAAGCGCTTGAGTTTGTGGAAGATGGTATGCGGCTTGGAATCGGATCTGGTTCGACAGTCAATGAATTTATTCGTCTTCTAGGTGAGCGTGTTGCGGATGGTTTGCGGGTGACTGGTGTTGCTACTTCAAAATATTCTGAACAACTCTGTCATAAGTTTGGAGTGCCTGTTAGCACTTTAGAACAAATACCTGAGCTGGATCTTGATATTGACGGAGCAGATGAAATTGGTCCTGAGATGATGCTCATTAAAGGGGGAGGGGGAGCATTGTTGTATGAAAAAATTGTAGCGTCGGCATCTCGTGCAATGCTTGTCATTGCGGATGAAACAAAGGTGGTAAAAAGACTTGGTGCTTTTGCACTACCAATTGAAGTTAATCCATTTGGTATCCACACAACATGCAGAGCCATTGAAAAAGTTGCTGATGATTTAGGGCTTTCTGGAAAAATTGCATTGCGAATGAATGGAAAAAATCCTTTTGAAACAGATGGTGGCCATTTTATTCTTGATGCATTTTGGGGCTGCATTTTGCAACCAAAACCATTATCGGATGCACTTCTTGCTATTCCTGGTGTTGTTGAGCATGGACTTTTTTTGGGGTTGGCTTCACGTGCAATTGTCGCTATGGCTGATGGTCAAACAAAAATTTTAGAATCTTTTGATTTTAGAGAAGACAGTTTCATGACGATATGTTAGCACAGTAAAAAAGGGTCTTAAAGATTTTAGGTAGAATAACGAATTAAAATTATAATTAGCGATCGGGGTAATCATTAAATGAAAATAATATTTTCTTTTCAGCGTTTTGTCGTATATTTGGGTGTAGTTGTCGTTTTTGTTGTGAATATTGGAATGGCTTATGCACAAGGTGTGAGCGATCAACATTTAGATTCAGCTAGAAAAGCTATAAGTGCCATTCACGCAACGGATCAGTTTGATAGTTTTTTACCAAATGCGGTAGAAGATCTTAAAACTGTACTGATGAGGGATGATCCAAACTTGGCAGCGGATATTTCTGATATTGTTGATAAGCACGCACTTGCTTTAATTAAAAGGCGCTCTGATCTAGAAAAAGAGATTGCTCATGTATATGCAAAATATTTTACTCAAAAAGAGCTTGATGCAATAACAACATTTTATAATTCTGATACCGGTAAAAAGTTTTTGACAGAAGTTCCCAATATCGCACGTGATTCTTACTCAGCATTTGATATATGGCGTACTGCTTTTATGCAGGATCTTGTAGAAAATGTGAGAAAAGAGATGTCTGAAACACTTAATTTGAATAATTCTACGATGCCTACAAATGTGCCTATAAAATCAGAATCTTCAGGAAATAAAAAATAGCTTGATTGATATCATGACAACCAATGGGCAATTTCTGATTTTTAAAATAGCGGCGGTTTTCCCGCCGTTTTAAATGTTTTAATGAGAATAAGTCCTTTTAGAATGCTGCTTTATAAAAAAGGCTTCTTCAAAAGAAAAAAAGACTTTCATTTGATAATAAAAGATCTTAGCCTACTCTTGCAGATGTATAAGAAGGAATAATTCGTGGGCTCTTTTGACTTTGATTTATTTGTTATTGGAAGTGGTTCTGGTGGAGTGCGTGCAGCACGGCTTGCTGGAGGTCTTGGCAAGCGGGTCGCTATAGCAGAGGAATATCGTATAGGGGGCACTTGTGTTATTCGTGGCTGTGTTCCCAAAAAACTTTATGTTTATGCATCACAATATGTAAAAGAATTTAAGAAAAGTGTTGGTTTTGGGTGGAAATATGCGGATCCAATTTTTAGTTGGGAAAAGTTGGTTGCAGCTAAAAATAAAGAAATATCAAGGTTAGAAGGGCTGTATCGTAAGGGATTAGAGAATAACAATGTGCATATTTATGAAAGTCGTGCTACTTTTGTAGATGATCACACATTAGAGCTTTCTGCCACGGGTGAGCGGGTCAGTGCAGAAAAAATTTTGATTGCAACAGGGGCAAAAGTTGCACCAAATACGTCCATAGAAGGCGGTGGATTTTGCCTCACTTCTAATGAGATTTTTGACCTTGATCAACTCCCAAAATCAATAGTCATTGTTGGTGGAGGGTATATTGGTGTTGAATTTGCTAATATTTTTCATGAATTAGGTGTAAAAACAACGCTGCTCCATCGTGGTGATTTAATCCTTCGTGGTTTTGATCATGATTTGCGGCAATTGCTCAGCGATGAAATGACTGAAAAAGGGATTTCTATTCTCTATGGTGTAACAATTTCTAAAGTGCAGGCTGCAGAAAATTGTTATGAAGTTATTTTATCAAATGGGAAAATAATCAGAGCCGATCAGATTATGTTGGCTACGGGGCGTGTACCAAATACAATGGGTTTAAGACTTGAGCGGGCAGGTGTTAAGGTGAATGAATTTGGTGCAGTTGTTGTTGATGAGAAAATGACAACAAATATCCCCCATATTTGGGCTGTTGGTGATGTAACAGGTCATATTCAATTAACACCTGTTGCGATTCATGATGCAATGTGTTTTGTTAAGACAGCATTTGAGAATATTCCAACAACACCTGATTATGATTTAATTACAACAGCAGTTTTTTCACAGCCAGAGATTGGAACGGTTGGTCTTTCAGAAGAGGAGGCGGTAAAGCGTTATAAGCGTCTTGAAATTTATCGTACAGTTTTTCGTCCTATGCGTAATGTTCTTTCTGGTAGTTCAGAGAAAATGCTTATGAAACTCATTGTTGATGGTGAAAGCCGTATTGTTGTGGGCGCTCATATTTTAGGGGAAAACGCTGGTGAGATGGCACAGCTTATTGGGATAGCTCTCAAAGGAAAGCTGACGAAGGATATCTTTGATGAAACGATGGCAGTGCATCCAACGATGGCAGAAGAATTGGTAACGATGTATAAACCAAGTTATATATATGAAAATGGGAAGAAAATAGAAAGTTAAACAGCATATATTGCGGTAAAAAGCTTTTGATATGCCAATCTGTAAGATTAATCTTTAGAGAGAGTGTAATGATAAAAGAATGGGCACCTGACTCTTGGAGAACAAGGCCAATTAAACAAGTTCCGACTTATCCGGATAAGTCTATGTTAGAAGATGTTGAACGAAAACTGAGAAGTTACCCTCCTTTAGTTTTTGCCGGTGAAGCACGTGATTTAAAAAATGAATTAGCAGCTGTTGCAAAAGGACAAGCTTTTTTATTGCAAGGTGGTGATTGTGCCGAAAGCTTTGCAGAACATGAAGCTGATAATATCCGTGATTTTTTTCGTGTATTTTTGCAAATGGCGATTGTTTTGACCTTTGGTAGTTCTAAACCGGTTGTTAAAATTGGTCGTATTGCTGGTCAATTTGCAAAGCCTCGCTCTTCTGATATTGAAAGAAAAGAGGGAGTTGAATTTCCTGCTTATCGTGGGGATATTATTAATGGCATTGAATTTGAAGCAGGTTCTCGTATTCCAGATCCGCAACGGATGTCTATGGCTTATCGCCAATCTGCGGCAACACTTAATCTATTGCGTGCTTTTTCACAAGGTGGCTATGCTAATTTAGAAAATGTTCACACATGGATGTTGAGTTTTGTTTCTAACAGTCCGCAGGGAGAACGTTATGAATTATTGGCAGAGCGTATTTCTGAAGCAATTGATTTTATGCGTTCTATAGGGATTACATCCAAAACACATTCTTCATTGCGTGAAACATCTTTTTATACCAGTCATGAAGCACTGTTGCTTGGTTATGAAGAGGCTTTGACTCGGATTGATTCAACTTCAGGAAATTGGTATGCAACATCTGGTCATATGTTATGGATTGGTGACCGTACGCGTCAGATTGACCATGCTCACGTTGAATATTGTCGCGGCATTAAGAATCCTATAGGATTAAAATGTGGTCCTTCCATTGAGTCTGATGAGCTTTTAAAATTAATTGATATTTTAAATCCTGAAAACGAGCTAGGGCGGCTTACTCTCATTACGCGCTTTGGTTATGATAAAGTTGAAAGTTATCTGCCTAAACTCATCCGTGCCGTTGAACGCGAGAAGCGTGCGGTTATATGGTCATGTGATCCAATGCATGGCAATACAATTACTGCCAATGGTTATAAGACGCGTCCCTTTGATTATGTTTTAAAAGAAGTAGAGAATTTTTTTGCAGTGCATCGTGGAGAGGGAACTTATCCAGGAGGCATTCATATTGAGATGACAGGTCGTGATGTTACTGAATGTACAGGAGGGGCACATGCCATTTCTGTGGACGATTTATCTGATCGTTATCATACGCAATGTGATCCACGGTTAAATGCAGATCAAGCGTTAGAATTGGCTTTTCTTGTTGCTGAACTCCTTAAAAAAAATCGCGTGACTGACTCGTTAGCAATTGCTGCTGGGGGGTAGGCAAAAATTTGCCTAATATTTTTTTAGGTCATTATGGCAGAAGAGAATTTTTAAAAATGATATTTCCGATGATGAAGAATAAAGATGATGAAGAATAAAGTTGTGGTTACTAAACTGATGAAATGATACAAAGGCTTATGAAAAATAATTTTCGGGTATCAATTGCTCAATTAAATCCTATTGTCGGTGATATTGAGGGGAATTTTTCTTTAGCTGTCATGGCGCATCAAAAGGCCAAAGAAGAGGGGGCAGATCTTGTTTTATTCACGGAACTTTTTATAAGCGCTTATTCGCCGGAAGATCTTGTTCTAAAACCTGCTTTTACAAAAACATGTGAAGAGACTGTTGAGAAATTAGCAAAGATAACCGTAGGCGGACCAGGAATTGTCATTGGACTTCCATTAAGACGCAATGGCAATATTTACAACGGTGTCATGCTTCTTGATGAAGGGAGAGTCATTGCCGAAAGTTTGAAGTTTGATTTACCTAATTATGCTGAATTTGATGAAAAGCGTTTATTTTCTTCAGGTCCACGTCCTCAGCCTATTGTTTATCATGGAATTAAATTAGGAATAGTCATTTGTGAGGATATTTGGAATGATTCCTCTCTTAGTACAGAGCTTAAAGATAAAGGAGCGGAAATTATTCTTGTCGCTAACGGATCTCCCTACTATCGTAATAAAACTTTAAGACGTATAGATGTTGTTCATACGCAAGCTCTACAATCTGGGGTGCCAATTATTTATGCTAATCAAGTTGGTGGTCAAGATGAATTCGTTTTTGATGGCGGGTCTTTTGCCTTGAATGGAGAAGGAAAAAAGATATTTCAAATGAAACACTTTGATAGCCATATTGCTTTAAGCCATTGGCAAAAAACAACGACGGGATGGCACTGTATTTCAGGTCCTAAAGAAAGTCTTCTCAATGGATTAGCGGCCGATTATCAAGCTTGTGTTTTAGGTTTGAAAGATTACGTTAATAAAAACGGCTTTAAGGATGTTATTCTTGGTCTTTCAGGAGGAATTGATTCAGCCCTGTGTACGGCAATGGCGGTGGATGCTCTTGGTGCTGAGAGGGTTCGCACCATTATGATGCCCTATCATTATACTTCGCAAGAATCATTAAAAGATGCCAAAGAATGTGCTGATCTTTTGGGATGTTGTTATGAAATCATACCGATTGCACAACCTGTTGAGGCTTTTTTAAAGACAATGGCACCTGTTTTTTCAGGGTTATCCTCTGACGTCACAGAAGAAAATCTTCAAAGTCGTATACGCGGTACACTTTTAATGGCGCTTTCAAATAAATTCGGCTCAATGGTGGTAACGACAGGCAATAAGTCAGAAATGGCTGTGGGATATGCAACATTGTATGGGGATATGAATGGCGGGTTTAATCCTCTTAAAGATATTTATAAAATGCAGGTTTATGCATTAGCTGAGTGGCGCAATAAAAATCACTTGCACAATTTGAGAGGACCAGAAGGAATTGTCATTCCATCCAATATTATAGAAAAAGCGCCTTCTGCAGAGCTGCGGGAAAATCAAAAAGATGAAGATTCACTTCCACCTTATCCTATTCTAGATGATATTTTGCAATCTCTTGTAGAAAATGACATGAGTATTGGTGATATTGTTCAACGTGGGTATTCACGGGAAATTGTTGAGAAAATTGAACAGCTTCTTTATAGTGCTGAATATAAAAGGCGACAATCTGCACCCGGTGTAAAAATCAGTTACAAGAATTTCGGACGCGATCGTCGCTATCCTATAGTCAATCATTTTCGCGATAAAAATTGAGTATTATGTTATGGTTAAAGTTCGTTTTGCTCCCTCTCCAACAGGTTATATTCATATTGGCAATATCCGTATTGCGCTTTTCAATTGGCTTTATGCGCAAGCGCATAAAGGAGAATTTATTTTGCGCTATGATGATACAGATGTTGAACGTTCTAAACAAGAATATATTGATGCTATTGCTGTTGATCTTGAATGGTTTGGTATTCAACCAGATTCAATTTATTACCAATCTAAGCGATTTAATCGATATGATGAAGTTGCAGAAATTCTCAAACAACGCGGGCTTCTTTATCCCTGTTATGAGACTGCAGAAGAATTAGAGCGGCGTCGTAAAATCCAGCTTTCACGCAAATTGCCTCCTATTTATAACCGTGCAGCATTAAAATTGACAGCAGAAGAGAAAAAAAACTTTGAATCTCAAGGTCGTAAACCCCATTGGCGTTTTCTTCTTCCTAATTTTGAAAGTGATCCTTTACAAACAAAGCGAACAGAAGTTTGCTGGAATGATGCAATAAAGGGAAAGCAGACGATTGATTTGGCTTCTCTTTCAGATCCTGTTCTTATTCGTGAAGATGGAAGCTATCTTTATACATTGCCGTCTATTGTTGATGATGTAGATATGGCTATTACGCATATTATTCGTGGGGATGATCATATTACAAATACAGGCGCTCAAATTGCTCTTTTTAAAGCTCTTAATGCAGAATTACCGGTTTTTGCTCATACCAATTTATTGGCGACAGTTTTAGGAAAAGGATTTTCAAAACGTAATAATGATCTTTCTATTCGTTCTCTACGGGAAAAAGGATTTGAATCTATAGCTGTTCAATGCCTTGCCGTTTTGATTGGGACATCACAAAATGTACATCCCTATCCCCATCAAGCAGCGCTTTTAGAGCATTTTAATTTACAAGATACATCAAAATCGGTTGCAAAATTTGATATTGCTGATCTTCTTTCTTTGAATAGTCATCTTGTCCATGAACTAAGTTATGAGGACGTTAAAATGCGCCTTAAAAAACTTTCTATTGAGGGAGATAAGGCGGAATATTTCTGGAACGCGATAAGACGCAATATTGATAAAGTCAATGATGCTGTTTTGTGGTGGAAAATCATTCATGATGAACAGAATTTTGATACAGTGGCACTAGAGGATCGTGTATTTGTGCGTCAATCACTCGATTTCTTACCTGAAGGTGCTTTGAATGAGGAAAGTTGGAAAATTTGGACAACAGCATTAAAAGAAAAAACAGGTCGGAAAGGAAAGTTCTTATTTATGCCATTACGTCAAGCACTTACGGGCATGGATCATGGACCTGAAATGGGAAATCTTTTGCAGCTTTTAGGGCGTGAAAAGGTAATAGAAAGACTCTCTAAGAAATAAGAGAAACTTTTAAAAGGCATCTTTTATTTACTTTATGCTTACAGAGAGTAAAGGACGAGTCTATCTACGCGTCTTTATGAGCATGAATGCAGGAATATCATCACCAAATCCAAGGGGCGTGTAATTCTTATTTTTTCGTGAGCGTTGTTGCTCAGATGGCTTCTCCTTATTATTTGCATTTTTGATATATTCTGTTTTATTCTCTTCTACAGATTTTTTAGTGTGAGCAACAGGCTCTTTTGGAGCAGTTTTCTTTGAAGATTTTTTCTTTACAACAATATCTTCTGTTTGAGCATCGGCTATTAAAGTTGAAAGATCTCCATTGAGCCATTCAATTTTTTCATTACTCATTTCCTCGATGGCATTGATATATTTTTGATCAGCTTTTGTAACGATTGTAAAGGCTTTTCCGCTGCGATTTGCACGCCCTGTACGACCAATTCGATGGATATAGTCTTCAGCATGTGTCGGAACATCATAGTTAAATACATGACTTACAGCTGGAATATCGAGACCGCGGGCAGCAACATCAGAAGCAACAAGAAGTGTAAGTTTATTATTTTTAAAATCAGCTAGGGTGTTCATGCGCGAATATTGGTCCATATCTCCATGAAGTGCCCCTACATTAAAGTTATGTTTGATGAGCGATCTAAAAAGTTCAGAGATATCTCTCTTTCGATTACAGAAAATGATTGCATTTTGAAGCTCTGCACCTTCATTTTGGATCAGCTCTCGTAAAACCGCTCTTTTATCCCATGATTTATTTCCAGATTTGACAAGCCGTTGTGTAATTGTGGTAGCTGTTGAGGAAGCTTTTGTAACTTCAACAGATACAGGAGAATGTAAAAATTGTTTCGTTAGCTTTGTAATTTCTGGCGCCATTGTTGCAGAAAAGAACAAAGTTTGACGCGTAAAAGGGGTTAGTTTACAGATGCGTTCAATATCAGGAATAAAGCCCATATCCAACATGCGATCAGCTTCATCAATCACAAGGATTTCAACGCCCATCAGGAGCAGTTTACCGCGCTCGCAATGATCAAGAAGGCGCCCTGGTGTTGCTATAAGAACATCAGCTCCCCGTTCAAGTTTGCGATCTTGGAGTTCAAAAGAAACGCCACCAATCAAAAGAGCAACATTTAAACGATGATTTATGCCGTATTTATCGAAATTTTCTTCAACTTGAGCTGCAATTTCTCTTGTTGGTTCTAAGATAAGCGTACGGGGCATGCGTGCTCTTGCACGACCTTTTTCAAGGAGAGTGAGCATAGGCAATACGAAAGAGGCGGTTTTACCTGTTCCCGTTTGGGCGATTCCTAAAACGTCTTTTCTTTGAAGGACATGCGGAATTGTTTCACTTTGAATAGGTGTCGGAGATGTATACCCCGCTGATTTCACCGCATTAATAACCTTTGCGGAAAGACCTAAATCATCAAAACTGTTTAAAGATGGTATCATTTTTTTATCAACTGCTCTGTGATTTTAACTGCGCTATCTAAATGATGATTATAACCAATATTCTACACTCTTTAAAAGTGTTAAGATGTTTTCACAAAAAAACTAACTATAACAATCATATACATATAAAACGCATAATACAATCATTAATAGCGAAATTGTTCTGATAAAATGCGCTCATCCCATGAATGATTTGAGTCAAAAAGGATTGAAGCTGTTACTTCTGTTGCCATTGAAATAGTAACTGAATGGACAGATTTAACTTCAATATTATCTGCAGCAGCGTTTACAGGGCGTTTGTCAGGTTCAAGCATATCAAAGCGCACTGTTACTGTATTGGGAAGCAAAGCTCCATGCCAACGCCGAGGGCGAAAAGGGCTAACGGGAGTGAGGGCCATAAGGGGAGCCATAAGAGGTAAGATAGGTCCTTGTGCTGATAAATTATAGGCGGTTGATCCAGCTGGTGTAGCGACGAGGACACCATCACAACTTAATTGTTCCATTCGTACGTTGTTATCAATGGTGATGCGAATTTTTGCCGCTTGATAAGATTGCCGAAAGAGGGATACTTCATTAATTGCAAGCGCCTCGATAGAATCTTGACATTCAGATTTTGCAATCATGCGCAGGGGATGGATTTCTTTTTTATGTGCGGCAGCAATACGATTGGGCAATTTTTTTTCATGAAATTCATTCATAAGAAATCCTACAGAACCTTGATTCATACCATAAATAGGTTTGCCTGTGTTCATGACATCTCGTACGGTTTGTAACATTGTCCCATCACCACCGATTGCAACAACAATATCAGTTTCTTCCAGAGAAGAATGACCATAAACGGAAATTAATTTATGGGTAGCTTTGATAGCCTCCTCAGTTTCTGCGGAAATAAAATGAAAGCGACTTGGTGATGTAGCCATTTAAAAATTATCCTGATACTTATAATTTATGTTGTAACTTATTTTTGAGAGTTTTGAAGTTGTAATAAAAGCTCTTTTTATAATAAAAAGAGCATTGAATAAAGAGAAGTTATTTCAAGGTAAAGTATCATTAAAAAGTAAAAGGAATGCGTCGTTAGATAAATTACAAACGAGTAATTTTTTTATTAGAATGATAATTTAGCATTGAAGCTAAGAGTATGATTAGTTAAAAGACCATAACTGATTTTAATAATCAGTGTGAAGCACCCGTAGCTCAGCTGGATAGAGCGCTGCCCTCCGAAGGCAGAGGTCACAGATTCGAATTCTGTCGGGTGCACCAAATTCTTCAACTTCATATCATCCTAAATAACAATATTACCTAAAAAAAAGCCAATTTCCTCTTTTATGAAAATGGTCATTTGAGTTGTTTATTAAGTTTTGTAGCGAATAAGCAAATAATTTCAAGAGAAGTAAAATTTACGGCTGCGTATATAATTTTTCGGTTAGTCATTTTGAATATCGAGATAAAAAAGCAAGATTATCTAAATATGCTTTCAATTTAACTATAAACATTTATAACATAAAAATACATATTAATTCAATATGTTATTGTACAACTGATCTGGCGATGTTGACAGTAGATCGCTAAATATATTGTTTTGAGCATTAAAATAAATAGCTAAATTTGCTTTTATTCTATTTTTGGAGTTAAAGGCTGTTATGGTGATATGGAACGCGGATGAGGAATATCACCAGTTAAAGGAATAATAAGGGGGAAAAAACAACCGTCAAGATTTGAATTGTTTCAAAATGCTGTATTTGATATGGTTATCTGGTAATTTCTCTATACACCAATATTGCCAGTTATGTTGGATGAGGGATTGTTTAGCTTTAATCAACTTTCTTATATACCGAACGCTAATTATGGTGGTTATTTAGTTGGGAGTATGTTCTTTACGTTTGGCAGAATTGGGATTATATCTCTTGCTCCTCGCATACTATCTTGTGCAGCTATAGTAATGAGTGCACTTATTATTTTCATGGCATTAACACTTAGTCCTTTTGATCCGTTTTGTTGCTGGTGAATGATGGTTTTGGGTTCTATGATGGTCATGCAGCATAGCCATAATGGGCGGATTATTTCTTCGCTTTAGGCAGGTATAGGAGTTGCTATTCTCCTAGGTAATGAATATGTTATTATTAGCTTGAATATGACAACTATATCAAAAAACACCTCCGTTATTTCTTCCATTGCAAATGAAACCGCTCCTGTTAATCAGAAAAAAACATCCAAAATATGAATAGATCAATTAAATGGATTTCGTGACTGGTCATGTATATATATATATTATCGCATTCGTGCTTTAAAAGATTTTGGTGATGTAAAAAAGGCGGTCTAGATGCTTTTATTGAAAATGAAAGAGCAATCTCTCTCATGATGGCAATTGCTGGGTTGCTGATAATGCCGTGTTGTAACATCTAGTCGTGTTTATGAAAATACAAGGGGCTATGGCAATACTGCCATTGGTGGCTATGTCTATGGCAATACCCTTATATGTAATAAAACCTATGTGTATTTTGGTGCTCATGTTTATGACAATGCTCATCTTTTTTATAACGGTTGAGTTTATCATTATGCGTGGGTTTATGGGAATGAAAAATTATCCGGTAGTGCACGTATTCATAGCAATGCCGCGGTTTATGATCATGCGGTTGTTAGGCAAGGTTTACGGCAATGCTAGCATGGGGTATCATACTGATGGGTATAGCTCTGTTTATGGCAATGCAAGAATAAAAAGACATAGCGATTTATATTCGGTTCCCATAAATTGTGAGGTTTATGAAAGTGATGATGTTATCAAGATTGATGAACAGAATAAATGACAGACGTGGAGAGTGCTTCTTTGATGGTTATAAACGCATCATAAAAGAAAGCCGTGCCAATTGATATAACGCTGCTTTTAAATAGAGGTACTACAGATCATACAAAAGAAATCAATAATGAATGCATATATACAAAACGTATCATATTGCAAACGCTCTATTCTATTGATTAAAACTGATCAATAGGAACGTAAATGACAGGTATAATATTTAATCACTCATTTGAATTACAGAATCTATAAACACTTTTGTATGGCTATAAAACGTATTAAGAATAACGCTCGCATTTTTGAAGTGGTCATTTGACACAAAGTACATTATCAAAATGTCTCAACGCTTGGTAGGTTCATATCAAGACAATCAAGAGAAAATGCGTATTAAGTGAATATTTGTAACAAAACCCGTTGTTTAAATTTACAAGCATTGGTTTTAAAAGCAGCTTTTCAGAAGACAATAAACAACCGCTTTTTATAAAATCTAAGGCTTTTAAACTGTTATAAAACCTAGGTTTCAAACGTTTTTATAGAGATATCATTTTGTGTCTCTAAACGTTTAAACGTTCATTTAGTGAGGTTCTCATAAGCGTATTTTTACTTTGCATTTAAACTTAACTTCTCTGCAAATAAGCCGGTCCATATTTGGGCTGGCAAAATTAATCAGCCCAAATTTGAGCTCGTTAACTTTAGAGTAGAGCAGTCTTTAATATTGTCGCTTTTAACTCAAAATTGAGTAAAACACCATGCCTTTGTAATATGATTGCCATCCTTTTGAAATTTATCTACTTATCTTTGTCTTAATAAGTATCCTCAAATTTGAGGGGACGTCATTTGGTTTCGTATTTTTAAACTGTAACTTTTAAAACGTTTTTTGCTTGTTTGCCTGCGTTATATCATTAAAAATCTTTTGATTTCTACGACATAACATTATCAATTTCATTACCTGTTGTGATGATAATATCTATATGATGTCTGCTTATTATTGACTAACTTTTTAGTAAGCGCCGCTTTAAAATCGACTTGTCTTTAAATCCTTTTATGTGCCCTTAATGAATTAAAACCTATTCTATGATAGTTTCAAATGATTATTTCTTTTAAGGTTTAGCTCAAAAAAAGAGTAAACCCCATACCATTCTTTAAACGCATGCAATTTATGTTATCGATAATTTCAAACGATTACGTTTTTAATAATGCGATTTGTGTGTGATAAAAACGTATCATAAAATTTATGAACTGTTATGAATGATAGCTGCGTTCACTTCATTTGAATGTTTACATGCGTTATAACATTTGCATCATGATTTGCGTTTTATGGTCTATCCATACATGGTAATTGTTTATGAAAAATGGTTAATTAAATCACGTATAAAAGTGTAGATTTTAAATGGGATTCATATAAAATAATTGCATGCAAACTATTGACTTTATTATATTTTTTTATGAATAAGATTCCATCTCGTTTAGACGTTGCAAAAGAAATCACCAAAGACCTTATTGATAAGATTCTTCTCTTACACGGCGTTATCACTTTTGTTTGCAAAAATCTGCTTCGCTTTTGACTTTTGATATGGATACAACCTCTTTTGAGGTAGAGCAAAGAATTTTTTAATCATGGAGAGTGCAACAGTGTTCTTCAAAAATCTTGATTGGTTTGTTGAAAAAATTAAAGAGGTAGATAATTATTCAGCATGTTATCAACTACCAGATTGTGAAGTACAAATTCTTTATAATGACGCAATTATCAAAGGTTATCCGTAAGTTGATGTTGGAGTTTCGATTAGTACTGGTATTTTAGCTGCTGCCTATGGTAATTGATCCCTATCAATTCTCAGCACTTACAAGATCTACAACTTGATTTTTATAAAAAGGGGTTGAGAGTTTGTGAAGAAGAAATATATGCGGATTGGTTGGAATTAAGCGGGATTATGTCTTGAAATAGGCGATAGAAAAAATTGATCTTCATAAATGCTTTTATTCCAGATATGGAGCACCACCTTGGCGATAGAGTGAAGTTGGAGGGCACATAAAGGTTATCAAGGTAGATGATGCAGATTATAGCTTACTTCATATTGGTGCACTAGCTTTATTGGGTGATGTTGCAACCTTACAATCTTATTACCAAATTTTCAGTACAGAGGATCATTTAGGCTTTGATGAAAATACCTAACAGATTCATTTTGAACGTGCATTGGCTTTAGTCAAAGAAGTAGTCAAATCTAAGCAACTCAGCTACGCTTTCATTGCAAAAGTAGTAAAAAATATGAACCATCTGGAAGAAAAACAAAGTTCTTAATAAGAGCTTTCCAGAGAGGTGGAGTTTCATTCTTGGAAGGAAAAAAATAGCTAAATTTATCGAAACAAAAGCTAAGGAATAGTTCCTTAAGAAATATCAAGAAGATCTAAAAAGATTATAGGAGCCAGAGTCTGGTTTAAAGATGCCATCATCAGTTGAGTTAACTCAACAATGGTGGAGTTTTATCCATTGGCGGAAATCTGATGTTTGAAAGAGGCTTTCTTGATGTGAAGGTAATATTGTAATAAATAATTATTATAAATCAATATGTTGTATATATTCATTGTTTTGAGGTTAATGACCATTGACAAATAATTTTGCACCATTTTCTCTCTTCCAGCTTTTCGTCAATCATCAATGAAAATTTTTTATAATGGAAAGTTCATTGATAATATAACTTTTGTATGTCATTACTTTACGCTTAAAAAAAATATAAAAATAATGAAATGCAATTGAGTTATCAACTGCTTATTCTTTTCAATTTTTAATCATAAAAAAATCTTTTTATTCATTTTGCTTATAAAAAGAATTAGCTTTTTTCTGGTGATACAAGTGGAGAAATAAGGATTTTAGATATGTTTCGGCGTTCCATTTCAATCACTTTAAAGTGTAAACCATCAGTTTCAAAGCTTTCTCCCTCATTTGGTAAATGACCAAACTGCCAAAGCATAAAGCCTGCCAGAGTCGTATAACGATCTGCTTCATCCACAAGGTTACGCCCAAGATAACCACTTAAACGGCGGATATCAGCATATCCCTCAACAAGAAGACTGCCATTTTCAAGTTGTTCTGCGATCATGAGTTCTTCATCGTCATCAGGAAAGTCTCCTGCAATAGCTTCGAGAATATCGGTTGGTGTTGCAATTCCTTCAAAAGATCCATGCTCATCAACAATAATTGCAAGCTGAATCGAAGAATGACGTAATTGCTCCATCAATCGTAAAACACTTGTATTTTCATGAACAACGAGGGGTTCTCGCATAGCTTTTTTCCAATTAATCTTTTTCCCCTCAGCCAAATTCAAAAGAAGATCTTTTGTCAATGCAACGCCAACAAATTCATCCACTTTTTCACGCGCAAGAATTAAGCGGCTATGTTTAACCTTTTGTAATTCTTCACGCATTTCATTTTCATCAGCATTTAAATCTAACCACTCAATCTCATTACGCGGCGACATGATAGAGCGAACAGGGCGATCAGCTAAATCGAGAACACCACGAATCATCTCCTTTTCTTCTGGTCTAAACAATTCAGAAGCTGCGGCCTGTTCAGCAATAACATCTACAGTCTCAGCAAGGTGACTATCTTTGCTTCCTCCTCCTAAGAGCCTCAAAACAGCATCAGCTGTTCTACTGCGTAGATCATTCGTTTTAATCATTTTTTCACGGTTACGACGTCCAATTTGATTAAAAGCTTCGATAAGAACAGAAAAACCAATAGCAGCATACAAATACCCTTTTGGAATATGAAAACCAAATCCTTCAACAATGAGAGTAAAACCAATCATCATCAAAAAACCAAGACAAAGGATTACAATAGTGGGATGACGATTAATAAAACGCATAAGAGCACCAGATCCGCACATCATTACTCCCATAGCAGCTATGACTGCGATATACATAACTGCTGCCTGCTCTTTTGCAATCATACCTGTTGCGGTAATAATACTGTCTAGTGAAAAAACGGCATCCAGCACCACGACTTGGACGATTACTTGCCAAAAAACAGCATAACCAACGCCTGTTTTTCTTTCATGTGATACTCCTTCTAACCTTTCATGTAATTCTAGCGTTCCCTTTGCGAGCAAAAAGGCTCCACCACCGATTAAAATAAAGCTATGCCAACTAAATACAAAAGATGAAAGTGAAAGAATTACTCTATCGAGTCTCATAACCCATCCAATAACGGTAAGAAGAAAAAGCCGCATAATTAATGCTAAAGTAAGACCTATAAAGCGTGCGCGGTCACGCAAATGCAGTGGCAATTTTTCAGCTAAAATTGCAATAAAGATAAGGTTATCTATTCCTAAAACAATTTCGAGAAAAACCAGCGTGATCAAACCAAACCACGCATGGGGATCAGTGATCCATTCCATCATTCCTTACCTTTTAGAAGCTTAAAAGCGCGCGATTGACAAAAAAAATTCATAGGCTTTTGTTCGTATATTGGATCATGAACATTGAATGTAAAAAACTTATATTCAAAGAAAAAAACAGCACAATATTGCTTGAATGCATGTGATTTTTGATAAAACAAAATGATGCCCCATCCCGCTTACAACCACAAGAAGGTTCCTCTAATTTTCGCTCGGGCATTATGCTCGATAATCCTCTAACTATAGGTTCTGTATAACAATCAGAACATTTATTTATAAAGCTTCTTATAATGGGTTTATTTTTATATAAGATCAAGTGGTGAATATCATATTTTTAACCTTACAGACAATGAGTTTATATAACAAACAACAAAATATCTGGACATCTATCCTTAGGAGCGTTATAGAAACGCTCATTCTCGTCTTTTGAGAAGCTTATGGGTGATTAGCTCAGTCGGTAGAGCAGCTGACTCTTAATCAGCGGGTCGTGGGTTCGATCCCCTCATCACCCACCATTTTATTTTATACCGTAAATAACTTATTGATTGCGTAATTTTTTTTAAGGTATGAGTTGCTAAATAAAATTGGGCAGTAGGATTTCCCCATATCTGTTTGTTTAAAAGTGAAGATTGTTGATATAGCTTAGTCATCGGTTTTTGTACTTTTTAGGGGACTCAAAGAACTTCCAAAGGACATTTAAAGATCTTTTAATGCGTATTGTTTCTTTTTTTTAAGTTGCAATTGGTAAGGAGAAGCTTCTTACCGACAATTGTGTTATTTAAAGGGGTATAAAAATCAACAGTTTTCACTTCTTTTAATATAAATTGATTAAAATTTTTTTGGATTTTTAGCATATTGTTTAAAGACAGAAGAAACTTTACACTTTAGTTGTGTCAGCAGCGTGGATATTTTTTGATAACTCTCCCGCTTAAACAAAAAACTTCTGTAATAATCATCAGTATTCCAAGAGGGTAAATCAAGATAAAATAAAGTAGTTATCTGGACATACATAGTAGTTATATGGATATACAAGTAATAAAATTAGATCAGTTTAATTGTTTAAAGCTAATACCTGTTAAACGAAAGACAATAAACTTTAATGAGGCTTAAAGTTTTAAAATATTAAGCTGTGTGGTTTTACGCTATGCTGTCTTTCCGTTAGCTAAACCTCTAAAAATATAAATATTAAGAAAGCCACTCAGATTCATTATAATATATTGATTTATAAAGAATTGATTATTCTTTGTTTGAAAAAACTTTACTATCATAAACTTCTTTTGTTTCAATCCCTCTTATAATAAATTAATTAAAATCATTCATTTGTGCATCATAAATGGGATTAACGTGTGGATAAAGCCTATTGAAGAAAGGCATAAAAATAATTCTTATTAATGTTCTTAAGTGCTAAAAGTTATCATAACATTGGAAAAATAGTATAATGGCGCAGGCTTGCTCTTTTATTAAGTATAAAGATGTTGGTGCAACAATAGCTTTACTATTATACCATTTACGGGTATTGTTGTGTAATGGAGAAGAGCGTTGAGAGAGGTTTCTTAAAAAAGATATGTAAATTGGTAACACGATGGTGTTTTGTTCTTTTATAGGTACATAAAAAAGAAGTCATTGATAGCCTTTTATTTATTCAGGTGGTGTTTTGGGGGCTCTTTTCCAATATTGTTGCGCCTCAAAAATGACGACCACAAATAATGAAAGGATGAGGGGTATAATCAAATAAAACATTCTAAAGACAATAAGTGCTGCAATAACATCGGTTGGATTTATATTGGGCATGCCTGTTATGAAGAGAGCTTCAAGAACTCCTACTCCTCCTGCTGGAGCATTAGAGAGAAGAGTTATCGTAAAAGATGCTAGGAAAACACCAAGAACAGAGATAAAATGAATATCTGCGTTATGTGGGAGAACAGCATATATAATTCCTGCTGCTCCTAAAAGCTCTAGAGGGCTAATGAGAAGCTGTTGAATAACAATTTTCAGTCGTGGATAGGAAAGTTGAATTTTCTTCCCCAAGCGTAAGGGTTTTAACTGAAGCCAGCTGCCAAACGTATAAAGTGCTATACAGCTGAGTAAAATTGCTCCAGCCGTTGTTCCGAGCCATTCAGGAAGTTCTTTATGAATGAGGGTGATAATTTCGGGTTGCAGCACCAAAACGATTCCCAAAAGTAAGATTGTGCCGATTACAAAAGTAAAAGAGCAAAAACCTACTAATATTGCGATTTCTGTTCCGTTTAATCCTTTCATTTTATAGGCGCGATAGCGTACAACGGCACCAGAAAAAACTGAAGCACCGATATTGTGTGAAAGAGCGTAGGTTGTAAATGAACATATAGCGATAAAAATCCAAGAAATTTTATGGCCTAGATGTTGCAAGGCAATTCGATCATATCCAGCAAGAGCAGCATAAGCTAGGAGAGAACATAAACAGGCTAATAACCAGTGCTGTGCATTTAAATTGCTCAAGCGCTCCAATACATCCCCAAATGAAATGGCAGAGAGCTTCATGTAAAGAATTCGAATAGATACCAGCATTGCTAAGATACCAATCAATGGCCATATAAATTGCTTTATTTTCACGATTCTGTATCCATTTTATGTTTTCTGTAAATTTTCATGATTGAGCATATTCCTTACAGATCTTCGTTCTGTTATATACTCTATAATGCCATTGGCAATTTCTTCATCATCTGTTACTACAACATCAGCACCTAAATCAATGAGATATGTTGTCTCTGTGTCGGATAATGCATGTGTGATTATCTGGATATCTTTCTTCATATCACGGATATTCACGATACATTCTCCTACTTCAATGGTACTTCGCATTGTAATAACAACTTTATGTGCATTATTTATATTTGCTGCGTTCATTATTTCTTGTTGAATGATATTGCCGCAAATAGCCTCAAAGCCATCTGCAATCGCTTTATCAGAGAGGCGTTTTGATTCTTCTACGATCACTATAGGTTCACCTTTATTTATTAAAGATAATGCAACACACTTACCGATACGACCATAGCCAATAATTACGATATGGTTGTTTTTTAAGGTCATCGGTAAAAAATCTTGGTCAGGATCTTGTGGATCAATATCAATAATTATTTGGGTATTTTGTGAAGATGCAGAATTTTTTTCTAGACGTTTTTTAATTTTATTACAGGCAATGAAAACAAGAGGATTGAGCAAAATAGAAAAAATTGCTCCTCCAAGAATTAAATCATGAGCGTCATTGTTTAAAAGTCCTAAGCTTAAACTTAAACCAGCAAGGATAAAGGAAAATTCTCCGATTTGGGCAAGGCTTGCAGAAATAGTCAAAGCTGTTGCATTAGAATAGCGAAAAGCTTTAACGATGAAAAAGGCAACAGCAGATTTTCCGATTACGATAATGAATAAGGTTGCTAAGAGAGGGAAAAAATGAGTTAAGAGTTTCTCGGGGTCAAATAACATGCCTACAGAAACAAAAAAGAGAACAGAAAAAGCATCGCGCAGTGGTAAAGATTCTTCCGCGGCACGGTGGCTTAATTCTGATTCGCTCATGACCATACCAGCAAAAAAAGCACCAAGAGAAAGAGAAACTCCAAATAAATGAGCGGCTCCGAAAGCTACTCCTAATGCAATAGCAAAGACGCTAAGACGAAATAATTCACGTGATCCCGATTGTGCGCTCATTTTTAAAAGCCATGGGATAACGCGTCGCCCAATGACGAGCATAAGTGCAATAAATACAATTACTTTTAGGATAGTGAGACCAAAAATACCCCAAATACTTAAATCCAACCATTGAACAAGAGGATCCAACGCTTCTTTTTTGGTATTGCTGAGGGCACTTGCCAAGGAAGGGATGAGGACAAGTATAAGGACCATTGCTAAATCCTCAATAATCAACCATCCAACGGCAATGCGTCCTTTTTCCGTTTCAATAAGATGACGCTCTTGCAAAGCACGTAGCAGGATAACGGTACTTGCTATGGATAAAGCAAGACCGAAGATCAAACTACCACTAAAGCCCCATCCCATAATCAGACCAAGGCACAAACCTAGAAAAGTAGAAAATGCCATTTGTGCAATAGCAGCGGGGACAGCAATAGCTTTGACAGATAAAAGGTCTTTTAATGAAAAGTGGAGCCCAACACCAAACATCAGCAAAATAATACCAATTTCAGCAAGTTGATTAATGATGACAGAATCTATTTTAAATCCGCCTGTATTGGGTCCCACAATAACACCAGCTAACAAATAGCCTACAAGGGGTGAAATACGTAAACGGCTAGCAATCATTCCCAAGAGAAATGCTAAACATAAGCCTGCAACAATAGTTGTGATAAGTGGTGTGTCGTGGAGCATGGATTATTTACTATTCTTGATCAAAAAGCGAATGAATGAAAACGACTATATTTCTATGAGAAGAGAGGCGAGATGTACCATACGCATTAAAGGGCATTTTTATTTCACTTTGATATTTGCACGATTATTTCGCTCACGCCACCAATTTCCTAGCAGGAGTAAAATAGGAGCAGCAATAAAGATAGAGGATGATGTTGCAATAATAATCCCAAAGACCATGGGTAATGCAAAATTATGAACAGCACTTCCACCCCATATCGCCATGGGGAGCATCGCAAGAATTGTTGTGGCTGATGTAAAAAAACAACGTACAAGAACCTGATTAATGGACAGATCAATCAGTTCGCGCAACGGCATTTTTTTATAAAGACGCATATTTTCGCGCATCCTATCATAGACGACAACTTTATCATTTATAGAATATCCAACAATTGTTAAGAGTGCGGCGATAGCCGTTAAATTAAAATCAAATTGAAACAAAGCAAAAAAGCCAATCATTTTTGTGGTGTCTAGAATGAGAGTGATAATTGCTCCAATGGCAAAGAACCACTCGAAGCGTAACCATATATAGAGAGACATGGCAATAGCCGCAAGAATAACAGCAGTAAAAGCAGCTGTGGCAAGCTCACCTGAAATTTTGGGACCAACAACTTCTATTTGATCGAATGTGGTATCGGGATAGATATTTTGTACAGCTGTTTTGACCTTATCAATGGCGGTGGTTTGTTGTGCTTCGCCACCGCTTTGTTTTTGCATGCGAATTAATACGGTATTTTCGTTATCAATATTTTGCAAGGTAACTTCACCAATATTAAGAGTAGAAAGCTTGGAACGCAGAGTTGCTAGATCTGCTGGTCCTTTCGTGGTAATACTCATTTGGCTTCCGCCAATGAAATCAATACCAAAATTCAATCCAGGCTTAAAAAAGAGAAAAACTGAAGCCATTGATAAAACAATTGAGACGCCAATACCAATGAAACGTGCTTTCATAAAGTGGAAAGTTGTGTTTTGTGGCATGATGTTGAAAGCAGAGTGAATATGCAACTTTTTAATTTTCCATTTACGAACGATCCAAATCATGATGATGCGTACAATGGTGATATTTGTAAACATGGAGATGATAATACCAAGCAACATTGTTACGGCAAAACCACGAACGGGACCGGTGCCGAACCAAAATAGTAAGACAGTCGCTATAATTGCCGTAACATTTGCATCAACAATGGTTGCAAAAGCGTGTTTAAATCCACGATCTAGGGCTGCAAAAGCACCCACACCTTTTCGACTTTCTTCACGGATACGTTCATTGATAAGGATATTAGCATCAACGGCAATACCGATGCCTAAAATAATACCAGCAATACCAGGCAGCGTAAGCGTAGCTCCCAAAAGACTCAGTGCAGCAAATGTTAAAATTGTATGCAGAGCTAGCGCTATATTGGCAATTAATCCCCAAATACGGTAGAGAAGAAAAATAAAAATTGCAACAAGAATAAAGCCAATTATGCCGGTGTAAAGTCCCATTTGGATGGCATCAGCACCAAGATTTGGACCTACGGTTCTCTCTTCAATGACCGTGAGTGGTGCGGGGAGGGAACCAGCACGAAGCAGAGCAGCCAGAGTTGAGGCTTCTTTGGAGTCAAAGTTTCCTGTAATTTGACCTTGTCCATTGGGAATGACACTATTGATGGTCGGAGCGGTTAAAACTTTATTATCCAGAACAATGGCAAAAGGACGGTTAATATTTTGTCGTGTTATATCGGCAAATATTTTTGCGCCAGCGGAATCTAGCGTAAATGAAATAATGGAACGTCCTGGTATTTGGGGGTCAAAACCTGCACGGGCATCTTTCAGGACATTTCCATCTAAAGCAATTTGATCATAAATTGCATAGCGTTGCGTTTCATCAGTATATCCAGGAAGAATTGAAACACCTATCGGTGGATTATTGGGATCCACATTAGAAGGAACAAGATGAAAACTCATTTTGGCAGTTGTTCCTAAAAGATCACGTAATTGTTTTGGATCTTGTAAACCAGGCAATTGGACCATAATACGGTCATTTCCGACCTTTTGGATGGCTGGTTCTGAAACACCAACTTGATCTATACGGCGCCGGATGATTTCTAAGCTTTGTTCAATAGCATTGCTTATACGATCTTTTATACCAGCTTCCGTTAATGTGATACGAAACATTTCATTTTGAGCACTGATCGTGATGTTATGTTCTGTCGTGCCAAAGCTACTGTGTATGGGGATTATTAATGTTTTCAAAGCAGAGAGTGCTTTTTCAGTTTGTGAGGGATCAGAAATAAGCGCGACAACGCTATCTTCAACAATACGCACATTTGATGTACGGATTTGTTTTTCACGCAATACATTGCGCACATTGCTTAAAACGATGTGTAATTGATCGCGTTTTAACGTTTTGCTATCAACCTCGAGCAGGAGAGAAGAGCCTCCTTGAAGGTCAAGACCAAGTGCTACACGGGTGTCGGGTAAGAATTTCGAGTTTTTAACTTGTTCGTGTGAAAATAAATTGGGTAAGGCAACATAAATGCTGCTTAAAAGAATAAAACAATAAAGGGTAGTTAACCAACCAGGTGTACGCATGATATATTCCGTAAATAGGCAATCTAACAGTTATTCAAAGTTAAAAGCACAAGTAAAATAAGATGATCGTTTTTATATTCAAGGAAGAGAATTAAGTATGTTCATTGGGAGGAGCGCGTTTATTTGAGAAATATTGTGTTTTAACGTTACGAAATCGTGTGTCAACAGCTGGAATCTTTATTAAAAAGAAATCCAATGTTAGGATTTTTTGAAAGGTCCTCATAAAAATAGATTCTGTATGGAGTGTTACAAGTTTTTTGTTTTCAGTTGTGGTAACATTCACCTGATCACACTTATGATGTAAATCAAATCTATTCGTTTTAATGACATTATTGGTGTGTGATTGTTTGATTAAATAAGCACGTGTTTCTAGGTTGCTCGTCAAGAATACACCTAAACTGGATAGAAAAATCCAGGTTGTCAAAGGAAGAAAATCTTCTTTTTTGCAATAAAGGTGCAAAAAAAACATGCTAGAGTGCCTTCTTTAATCTTATTGAGTTCAGCTTATTTATCATTCTTTTATCTTATTACCAGTATTATAGGATAAGGGAAAGCTTTTATAAGATTATTCTATAAAAGTTGAAAATATCTACTTTATACCATATTTAAAAGAGAAAAATAAAATCCCTTTTGTGCTCATAAGGTAGATATGTATTCATTTTGTAGAAAAAACATCCACATACTTTTCCTTCTTTTGGGGATTATCTTTGTATTTAATTCTGGTGCATGGGGTAATAGGGGGGCACAAAATACAATTGTCGAACAAACGATAGCTTCTTATTCAGTTGATGAAATTATTCAGCAACAACAGTTGATTATTGAGACTCTTGAAGAAAATACTGAAACTTTAAAAAGAGATTTTGACAGAAAACCAGAAGATGAGCGTGCTTTAGAAGAATTACGGTTACGTGCACAAGATATCAGTGAACGTGCTATTGAGGCAGCATTTGTTTTGCGTCCTACTCTTAATGAAATTAATACACTTCTTGATCAATTAATGGAGCTCCATCGTGACGTGAAAAAACTGAAAAGCTCAGTGAAGGAATATTCCTACTTGATAGAGCAAAAAGCTAAAATTAACAGTATCATGCTTCGTTTTGAAGCAATTTTCTTAGCGGCAAATAGAATAGCTGAACTTTCTATTTCTCAATCTCGGGAGCTTTTTAAACGCACGCTTACGTATAGGCTTGAGTTTTCGATTCCGATGGTTAAACATCTCGTCCAAAAAACAAAAGAGGCTTCATCAGATTTTCTTGTGTTGTTAAATTCTTGGTGGAATTTTATATTTTACTTCAAGTTTTTACAACTATTTCTTTGCTTTTTAATTCCACTTTTTATTACTTTGGGACTTTCGTATTTTTCTCAAAAAGTTCTTGTTCATGTGTATTGCCACTTTACGAAGTCTAATGAGGAAATATCTTATTTACAACGCTTATTGATCGCCTTTATTTCAGTTCTCTTACCTTCACTTGTATGTATTCTTTGCGTTTATCTTGTGTTGTTTTTGTTTCGTAGTTTTAACTTAGATCCAGGTAAGCTTACAACAGTTTTTGATATGATAGGTTGTCAAATTATTTTATTATTTTTAATCAATCGATTAGCTGTTGTTCTTCTATCATCGAATAGGCCCCATGTAGGTCTTCTCAAGATTACATCATCGTCTGCTTATCAATTAGTGATTTTACTCACGTCTTTAGGGGGTATTTTGGCATTTGACGCTGTTCTTGATAGTATTTATCAAATCATTTCAGCGCCTCTATCTTTAACAATTGCTAAAAGTTTTATTGCTGTTTTTCTTGTAGCGATATTGCTATTTATAATATCATTTGTACCTTTGCGGTTTAGACGTAGGCGTGTTCAAGAAGAAAAAAAAGAGCCATACTTTTGGCCATTTTATATACGCATTCCTCTTATTGGCTTGGGGTTACTGCTCTTTGTATTGAATTTTTTAGGTTACGTTGGACTTGCGCGTTTTATTACGCAGCAAATTATGATTGATGGAGCATTTTTAGTTCTCATGTATTTAGGAATACAAAGCGCTCAAGCACTTGGAACTAAAGACCAATTTATGAAAACAACGGTTGGTCATCTTTTGATGCAGAGGTTTCATTTAGAAGAAAAAACGATGAATCAATTGGGAGTTTTTGTGAGCGTTTTTCTCAATTTATTTGTTGTTATATTTTGTGCAATGCCAATTGCTGTACAGTTTGGATTTTCCTATTCTGATTTAAAAGCAGTTTTGTGGCAATCGGTGACCGGTTTTCAGATTGGAAATATTAGTCTTTCTTTGATTTCTCTTGTAACAGGAATTATTTCTTTTTGTGTTTGCTGGTTTCTTATTCGCCGATTTATTGGTTGGTTAGATAATGTGGTGTTGGTTCATGGAGAGTTCGATTCTGGTATACGTAATTCTATCAAAACAGTGATAAGTTATGGAGGCGTTGTTGTATCTTCTTTGACCGGATTATCAATGGCAGGTTTGGATCTTAGAAATTTCGCTCTTATTGCTGGAGGACTTTCACTTGGTATAGGTTTTGGTTTACAGAATATTGTCCAAAACTTTGTCTCTGGACTTATTATTTTAGTTGGAAGACCATTTAAAATAGGGGACTATATAGAATCTGGATCAGTAGGGGGGGTTGTTAAGCGTATTAGTGTGCGTGCAACGGAACTTGAGACAATTCAGCGTAAGACGATTATTATTCCCAATTCAAGCCTTATTAATAACAACGTTAGTAATTGGACACGACGTAATAAAGTAGGACGAATTGATATACCAGTTACTGTATCATCTAAGGTTGCTCCAGAGCATGTTGCTGAAATTTTGTTAGAGATTGCTTCTGCGACAGAAGGCGTTTTAAAAAATCCTATCCCACAGGTGAGTTTTACAGCATTTGATCGTAAGAGTTTTTCCTTTAATTTGGCTATTTATGTGCCTAATATTACCTCATCTTCTCATGTAACCAATGCTCTTCAATTTAGCCTATATAAGCGTTTTGCTGAGGAAGGAATCTTAGAATGCTGAAATATACTTATATTTTGATTACAGTTATTCTATTAAGTATTTTTACCATAACAGCTTTTGCTGCAACAGTGAAGAATACTGATTTAAAGATGCAATCTCTTATTGTTGTTGAAGGAAGTATACCTTCAAAAATTTCTTTAAATACTCATCAAACAATTACAATTTGTATGAAGGGATGTTTTATAACTTTTCCTAATAAAGACCGTTTTGCAATAAAGGCAGATGATAATATAGAAATCAGTAGGGGAAGAGCAATTTTTAAATAAAATGATTGAGAATTTTTGTTTGGGGACAAGATTTAGAAGGATAATGATATTGTGTGTAATTAATAATCTCATCCTTTAGAAAATGGTAAAAAAAAGTATGATTTTAGTATAAAATAGATGCTTTTTTATACTATGTAGAATCTACAGTATGCATTTTGGATGTAAGAATATTGAGGTATTTATAATATTGTCAATAAACATCGATTCTCTAAAAATAATTACATCATTTTTAGATTTTTTTCATGAAAAAAGGCATAAAGTATACTATTTTGTGATTTTTTTGCGGTAATTTTAATACAAAATGTTTTATATTTCCTTCTTTTGACAAGATAATAGGTATTTTTATTAAATATTTATTATTTTAAGTAATCATTATTATAATATTTTAAAATTTATTTGATAATATTAAATTTTGATGTAATGATATATTAATATAGTAATAGATTTAAATGTAACTATAAAGGAGTACATGCGATTTTGCAGCATAAGATTTTATAAAACTTTGTTTTTCTAAATGTGATTTTTGATTATATAAATTTAGCAATGGGGTATAATTTTATGAATACAAAATTTATAACAGCATCTGTTTTTTCTTTGATTTCACCTTCTATAGTACAGGCTGCAGATGTGGTGGCTCACGAAGAGCCATTACATGTTGCCTCAGAAGTTGTTGCTTCTTCACCTTTTTCTTGGGCAGGTTTTTATTTCGGGGGGCAAGTTGGTGGCTTTTCAAGTAAGACTTCTGCAATAACGCGTGATGTTGATATTCCTCTCTATCCCGATGAGGAGAGTAAAAGTAAACCATGGGTGCCTGTCGAGAAGCAGTATATGCCTGAGCTTTCTGGATTTATAGGTGGTTTTTATGCGGGTGTTAATTTTGATCTCGGTAATAATTTTATTGTGGGGATTGATACGGATATGCTTTTAACGGAAAAAAAGGATACAAAAACAAGATTTCAGGCTGATGAAACGAGTGCAGGTGGTCCTGACACTGGTGGATCGGGCACTGAAGGATCGGGTACTGAAGGATCGGGTACTGATACTGAGGAATTAGGTACAGAAGGAAAAAGTCGAAAAAAGGCAAAACTTGTCAGAAGACAGGGTAGAGACTTTTCTCGCTCTTCTGCAGAGGATAAAGAAGAGAAAGACAGTTTAACGTTTAATCATACGTTAAAACAAAAATGGACAGGTGCTACACGGGTGCGTGTTGGGTTTTCTGCGGGGCATGTGATGCCTTATATTGCTGGTGGTGTTGCTTATGGACAGTTTCAAGATATTTTGTCGACAGTAATTACGGGAGGTGAGCCATTTAATAGGACATCGGATGTAACAAAAACGATGATTGGTTATACTCTCGGTGGTGGTGTTGATTTTGCAATGACAGACCATCTTGTTGTGCGTGCGGAATATCGTTACTCAGATTTTGGTAAAAGGAAATTTAAAGACGAGATTGAAGTTAAGTATAAGACGAATGATTTTCGCGCAGGAATAGCTTACAAATTCTAATTTTGTAGGATAAAGGAGCTTAAATTTAAGAGGTCCTATTTCTTTGATAGGGCCTTTATTTTTTAATTTTATGCATTGTAAACACTATTTTATGGTAAAAAAAAGGGGGCTTTGACTTTGAGTGAGAATGAGGAGGTAAGGAAGAGTTACTCAGATTCTTAATTGTTAAGAATAAAAAATTTTTAGTTCACGAGGTGTGGTTGAAACATTTATTGGCAAAGAAGGATTGCTTCGTCTTTCATATTATTACAGTTATCACTTTATAATACCGTTATAGAGTTGCAAACAGTAAACTTAAAGAGAGTTTTTACTATCTAAGTAATGAGAAAATAAAGAAAATTTACATAGAGTGGTGCGGACGGCGTGTACGTTTGTGCAACAATTTTTTCTTCCCTTAGAACTCTCTACAATATCACCTGATAGCACAGTTTATCTTTTTTCTGTTTAATAACTAATTGTTTTTATTTTATTTTATTTATTAAATTGCCTTTTATATATAATCTTGGTACCAGATGAAAGTGCTCCAAGTGCAATTCAAAAGGTGGTTTTTAAAAGGTGGTTCGAAGAACGTGATAGACTGTCTGTCTTATCTGTAAAAAATCTATCTAAAGGAAAATATGCTGACAGAGCTGGTTTATGGCTTATCAAAACTACACCAGATCAAGGATGATGGGTTTTTAGGTTTGACCTCAATATAAATACGACGAGAAATGGGATTAGGCTCTTGTCGCAATGTATCTTTAAAAGAAGCACTGTTCAAAGCTTTAGCTTGTCGTGATCTTTTAGATCAAAGAATTGACCCGATTCGTCGAAAACAAAAAGAAAATTTACGTCGAGCAGGGGGTATTTCTTTACGAGAAATTGCCTCTAGTACTTTTGAAGCGAAAAAAAACGAATTGAAAAATGAAGGAAAAGCAGCAAACTGGTTAACACCTCTTGAGTTACATGTTTTTCCTAAACTTGGTGATACGCCAATCATTGAACTGACGCAAATTGATATAAAAGGATGCATTTCTCCCATTTGGAAGACAAAAAACGAAACAGCAAGTAAAGCTTTATCCCGCTTGAATATAGCTATAAAACATGCGGTGGCACTTAGTATAGATGTGGATATGCAATTAAAAGCAAAAGCTTTATTAGAAAAGTTTATTCAAAATGCCCCAAATATTCCAGCTATGCCATGGAAAGAAATGCCTAAGTTTTTTCAATCTTAAAATGATGAGCTTGTATCACATCTAGCTTTAAAACTTCTTATTTTGACGGTTTTTTGTTTTATACCAATCAGGCATATTCGATCAGAAGAGATTTATGGATCAATATGGATTATCTCAAAAGAAAATATGAAGAGAATTGTTGGAAAGGTTTCTGATTTTCATGTGCCGCTTACAGCTGAAGCGCTTGCTGTTATTGAAAAAGCAAAAAATAGAAAAAATGGTTTTTTATTTGCTGAGAGTTTTGAAAAGCCTATATCTGATGTAGCACTTTCTAAATTCATGAAAGACAAAGGTTTTGATTATAGACTTCATGGTTTCAGATCGATTCTGTGGGACTGGATAGCAGAGACAACGTCAGCACCATTTGAAATTGCAGAATCTGTTCTTGCGTATTCAGTTGGGAATTCAGTGACAAAGGCTTACATGCGGACGGATTTTTTAGAATAGCGCCGTGCCCTCTTAGAACAAGGGGCGTCTTTTATATCCGGAGAGGCTTGATAATTGTTATGTCTATTGTCGCGTCAGGTGTCTAAGAAACACTTAAGCGATTAGCGGATAGATTACGATATAATCTCTCTTTCCTCGCTTTAAAAGCGGGGAGGGGGTAAAGCTTTCAGTTTTTGGTTAGCCACTGTTTAAAATGTGCAAAGACATTGTCTATTGCATCCATAAGACGAGCAAAATAAAGGATAACCATAAAGAGGGATGAATGCCATCCATTTTATCAAGCGAGACATCATTTTCACGCTTTTGTAGGTCATGATGATTTCTTGAAGTATTTCTTTTTCTGCTTCTGTAAGCTCTATATCGTCTTGTGTTTTTTTTCTAGCCATGTTTCCACCCACACAAGCGTTCACCTAGATTATTTTGCTTTAAGATCTCTCTTGCTAAGTTTGAACTGATGGTGTTCAGATCTTTCTTGTCTAAATAAATTGGCAACCAGCCAACACAAGAAGAAGCATATTTATTTGTTGCGCAACCAGTCAGAGAGAGCAGCACGCACATCAGCATCACTTTTTTGATTAACTTCACTTTCCACCTCCAGCCGTGTTGTGGCTGCTTTTAAAGCTTTTTCTGTTTGCTTTTGTTGCTCTGCTTTTTTCCCAAGAGTAAAAGCTCTTGCTAAAATCATAAAAAAAGCGGCTAAAGCCGCACCTGTCACCATCAGATTTTTTTCATCCATAAGATCATAGGCGGTGCTCCTGAAAGCGTTTAGCAACAAAGAAAATACCAGCACATGCGGCTAAAACCATAATGGTTGCCAAAGCCATTGGATTGGTCCATTTCCTGCTAACAAACCACCAAGCCCAGAAAAAGAGCCAATAATCGGTGCAAGGGCTTCAGCTTTGAAAAGTCCCGTTGGTGCTTGCGTTTCTACTGTTTGGTAGTTAGAGGAAACATAAGCCCCTTTTGCCCATAAGCCTGTTTCTGCCGCGCGCCGGTGTGTGAGACCTTCAAGACGCTTTCCGCCTGCTTTGGTCCATTTCTGTAGCTCTGAAGGGACAGCTTCATATTCACCTTGATTGAGCTTTTTTAACAGTGTCGAGTTACAAAAGGCTCTTGTTAGTTGACGCTATTTCTAAAAATGATTAACTAGGATTAATAATGATACTATTATTGGTTATGAACAATAAAGTTGAAAAAATAATCAGCTTGATGAAAGCATCACCAAAGAACATCAAGTTTTCAGATTTGTTGGCTGTGTGTGTACATTTTTTTGGAAAACCGCGGAACAATGGTAAAAGCCACTTTGTTTTTAAAACCCTGTGGCTTGGTGACCCACGTGTGAATATTCAAAAAGATTCTAGTAACAAAGCAAAAGCTTATCAAGTCAAACAAATCTTACAAGCGATAGAAAGGATGAAACATGAACAATAATCATTATACATATCGTGTTTTGTGGTCGCAAGAAGATGAGGAATATGTCGGATTGTGTGCAGAATTCCCATCCCTTTCATGGTTAGATGCTCAAGCAGAGAAAGCTTTAAAAGGTATTATGGACCTTGTTTCAGAAGTTGTTGAGGACATGCAACATAATGGAGAAGAAGTTCCTCTGCCTTTGTCACATGGTAAATATAGTGGCAAGTTTCAATTAAGAATACCACCAGAACTCCATAGAAAACTTTCAATACAAGCCGCTGAAAATGGTGTGAGTTTAAACAGATACATTTCTTCTAAGCTTTGAATCTTTTAAAAGTCTATACGTACTAAAAGAAAACTAATTCTTATGAAAACCTCTAAATTAAAACAAATACCCGTTTTCAAGACGGATGAAGAAGCAGAAAACTTTGTTGATACTGCCGATCTTACAGATTATGACTTAACTGATTTTAAATCCGTTCATTTTGAGTTCTTACCTAAAGAAGTCTCTTGACTACCTCCCCACCTTTAACGATAGGGAGGGGAGTTTTGTTTTTAAGTTAAGCAACCTTTTTAATGGGGTTGTCTAAATTTGGTTCATAAGTTCGCAACAAAGAATCCATACGATGTGGAAGTTCTGAAGCTCCAAAATCTGTCAAAATTGCCAAGATTTTTGTAATATTGGGCACGTCATCTTGAAGCTTTAAAACCAGAGCATCTACGACCGATTCCATAACCTCAACTATAGCATTGCAGTCCTCATCTCCAATGCCTCGATGGTTAGAAAGCTTAAACAATGCCATCCACAAATCGCACAAAAAATCGACACTGCTATTCATTGTACACCTCCATGAATTTGCTCTCTTAAACATGCTAATCCTCTGGAGGTAATTTTTGTTGAAGGGAGTACCTTTTCTGTGCCATCTGGTCTTTGGATAGTAATAGCAGGGCAGTCCATAAAGCCTTTCTTGATTTTATCCTGATAAGGTAACAGAGGTGCCCCTGGAGCCCGTCGATAGACCCAATCATGTTTACGCAAGTAATCTGTTAAGTCCTTTGGTCTTACCTCTAACATCTTTGCTGCTTCAATAAGACCGAATAAACCATCAGAGCGTTTTAAACCTTCCAAAGCTTTTGCTTTTGGAGTCAATTCAGCAATAACATGATCTTTCTGCTCTATTTGATTTTGTAAGTGATTCAAGACACCAAGCAATGCTTCGGGTTTAGAGTAGTCAACTTGTGGTGTTGCTACTTGTTTCAAAAGCCGTTCACATTTGATAAAGTATAAACGAGCTTCTCTACCTTTCTTATTATTCTCAAGCATAGAAAGCTCTTTTGCTACACTTAAAGTTAGATGATAATCTTTAGAGGGACGACCACCTTGGAGGTTTTCCCCAAAATTGGTGAAAACTAAATAATCCTGATTTTCTAATAAATTATATTTGTTGATGCGATATTTAATCCAAGTAGAGAAATCTTTACCTCCTTCCAAAAACGCATGCAAATCACGAGCGTTAACAGTTTGAACAGTTTCCTGATCGATAACCTGTTCTCTAATTTCTATAAGAGTATTCATAATGAATTCCTTATGGTTAGATGTTTTTGATTGACACTCTAAGAAGAGTGCCGGGTGCTCAAAAACACGGCCATAAGTCCGTCGTTACACTTTCCCCGCAAGGGTATTGTATAGCGTAACCACACCCGACAATATTATTATACGCATGTAGCATATAATGAGTCAAAGTCTTTAATGTATAGAAGACTGATTATTTCGGTAACCAATCCGCTTATGGTTTAAGGTGTTTTTGAGGCACCTGATTCGATTATTCATACTCCTATCATAATGTCAAGCAGTAATATTACATTTTTCTAACTTATATAAGTACGTCTTTACTTTATTTGTCGACTCACTTTAAATTTCCACTTTACTTTTTTATTTATAGCGGAGGGGGAGGTAATGCTGGATACCCTTGATACAATTGCAATGATCGTGTGCTTGTTATCATTGCCAATGATGGTTGTCGGACTCGTTTTAGTATGTATAAAGAAATGGCGGAAAAACGGACTGAAAACTCTTGGTATTGGAGCTTTATTATTTATCGGCTCTGCGATAGTAGGTGCTTCTGTACACAAAGACAAACCAAATCAAATTACACACAATAATGAAATTGTTACCTCCTCTTCAACTGCGTCAATAGATGTCGCTACTCAAGATGAAAGCGTGACTCAGGCACCAGCTGAGAATACCGATAAGCAAATTACCTCCATTGAAGACAATAAATCAGATGAAAATGATGGGTTAGGTTTTTGGGGATGGTTTTGGTTAATTTTCTTTGCGTTTTTTGCGTTTTCCATTTTCGCTTATTGGCAAGATAAACGCAAAAAACTTTCTAAAGAGAAAGTTCCAGAACAGGCTTCAATGTCGCTCCCTCCTGCACATCCTTATTCTGATTTCTCAGTCGTTAATAAAACATCTCCAGCACTTAAAAATGAACAACTGGAAAAATGGATCAGGATCTTTCTCCTTTGTGCTCTATTGATTGGAGGCATTGTGGTAGTAATAAGTATTTCACCATGGTTATTAGTAGCCATTATTATTGTTTTACTTTTGGTGATCGCTCACTACTCTGAAAAGAAAAAAGTAAAACTTTTTGAAGAACAAGTTGCAATGTTGCTACCGGATATTAAAGTGTCTAGTTTTTCTGAAGCGTGTAAAATGTTTCAAGAGCTTGACGCAAGCGAATATGAATATCGTTTAGCACACAATGAAAAATTGTTGGGGGTTCAAGAACGCGTTTTCTTTGATATTAATAAAAAGATCACACTTAGAGGACGTCTTTTGGTAACCGATCAAGCCATTGTATTTGAAAGTCCTGAAAAGAATGAACGAACCACTTGGACACGAATTGCATCAGTAGCTATAACATACCATGAATGCCAAATCAGTCTCCGTACCGGCATACCACGGAATTACCAATTCACTGCCTTTTCAAGTCCAAGGTTTACAGCAGTAATTCGAGTTCTGGGACAGTTTTATTGATTTTTAAACACACAAGAAAAGATACGTTCATTGTTTTATCTCCCGCAAGATAAGCTTATACATACCGGATTCAGAGGCTTGGACATCTGTAACAGTGAAGTGTTCTTGAGAAGAGGGGGCTTTG
>NZ_JBHIPC010000034.1:0-3466 GCF_042195765.1 Bartonella sp. AP3QHHD | reverse complement strand
TAAAACAAAGTATAGATGCGTATCGAGAAGAGTTTACACGGAAAAGTGAAAAGATACAGGCACTAAAAGCAGATGTGCAATCACGCGACGAGGAAATTCAAAGACTAACACAAGAGCTTAAGCCGCGTGATGAAGCAGTAAAAGCGCCGCTTCATAAGAATAAGAAGAGTAAGAAGAAGGGTAAGTGAGGAGAGAGGGATGGGCTTAATTGCACTTATTATATCTTGTATTGCTAATTTGTGTTCATGTTATGCGGTTTATACCAATTTTAAAAACATAAAAATGCTTAGACAAGCGATAAAAGAACGAGATGAGTTAATAGCGTCACAAAAAGCGTTGATGGAAGGACAGCTAGCAGAAAAAAATGAGTTAATAGCGTCACAAAAAGCATTGATGGAAGAACAGCTAGCAGAAAATGAAGAGAAAATACAACATTTACAAAAATTACAAAAAGAAGTGCAAGAACGTTTGTTGGAATCTGAACAGAAGAAATCTAAAGAGCAAGAATATTTGACTGAATATGAAAATATTTATGAAAATCTTCAAGAGTCTGAAGATGTTCGTGCGCTTGTAAGAGAGTTTGTAGAAAAAGCCCCAATTGTAAATGAAGAAGATGATAGAACGCAAAAGATACTAATACAATTGATGAAGGATGAGCAGAAAAAGAATGAAGCAATTGAAATTATTGAAGATTTCAATAGATGGTTTATGGCAAAACAATCGGTTACAGTTGCAGAAGCCAATAAATGGGATAGGGCACAATATTTATCATTTCTTCTTATGAAACCAAAGCCAATGACATGGGCCGAGTTGGCTGAAAAAAGCCCTGAGGAACAACAGCGTTATTCATCATGTTGGAAAACGGTTATTTATTGAATGGAAACAGCTTGGAATACAACAGATCGGATAGTTTATTACTTGGTTTAATATTAAAATATTCGGGGCAAAAAGTCACTTTTTCTGGTGGATTTAAAGGATTTACGGCAGTGTGCTCCATAGTCAATATTAAAGGAATTTCTGAGTTTCTGTCTATAGGAAAAACACCAATAATTAGTCCTAATAGACCAGAAGGTTTGAGGCTAAATGGATCAATATCGCTATGTATGGGTGGATCGACTCGAGGTTTCTTTAAGCATAAGTGTTTTTCCTGTTGAGGATGGATGTAATGTAGTGCTCCTAGTGATTGTGGCAAAAGTTCACGATAGCATGCGGACATAAAGATAAAAAGGCTATTATCCTGTATGCTGATAGAGTTGATTTTAATTGTTTGTTTTGTAGCATTTGTAATGATTAAAGATACATATATTACTGGAAAGATATCATTAGGATTATCACTTATCCATGAACTGTGTGTGGTAACACGGAGCTTTTTTTCTTCTAAAATCTCTAATTGTTTTTCCAGAACTGTGGCAAGCTTTTTCATTGATATCGCTTGTTGTCTAGTTGATTTAGCTATGTCCATGGCATTGGCTAATTCTGTTTTAAATTTTTCTCGATCTTCTTCTCTTAATTTTTCATCTTTTTCTCGATCTTCCTTTCTCAATTTTGCAGCTTCTATGCGATCTTCTTCTCTTAATTTTTCATCTTTTTCTCGATCTTCCTTTCTCAATTTTTCATCTTTTTCTCGATCTTCCTTTCTCAATTTTGCAGCTTCTATGCGATCTTCTTCTCTTGATTTTGCAGCTTCTATTCGATCTTCTTCTCTTAATTTAAATGTCTGTTTAATAGAAAGAAAAGCAAAAATTGCGGATAATAAAGCACCAACCGAAGAAAGTGCAGAAAATAAAACAGAAAACGCAGAAAATAATACAGGATGCTGTTCTATCCAATTTAAAATCGCTTGCATACTTCTTACACCCTTCTTTTCTTCATTTTCAGAAAAAAACAACCTTATAAAACACATTTTGTATGGAGAGGCGCGGTGAATAACACGATTCTTTGTTTTGATCTAGGTACCAAAACGGGGTGGGCGTTTCGCAATGCCGAGGGTGACATATTCAGTGGTGCCGTGAATTTTCAATCGCGCCGTTTTGAAGGCGGTGGAATGCGTTACTTGCGCTTTAAACAATGGCTATCAGAAATAAAGCAGACAGCAGGTCAAATTGACGCGGTGTATTTTGAAGAGGTGAGGCGTCATAAAGGTACAGATGCAGCGCATGTTTACGGTGGTTTGTTAGCAACGTTAACGGCGTGGTGTGAACAGCATCAGATACCGTATGAGGGTATACCAGTAAGTACGATTAAGAAAGCGACGACAGGCAAGGGGAATGCGTCGAAAGAAGAGATGATTAAGGCGGTGCGTGCAAAAGGGCACAATCCGAAAGATGATAACGAAGCAGATGCTTTAGCAATTTTATATTTAGTTAAAGAAAGGGAATTGGGGTATGTCCAGTAAATTACCATGGACGAGGCTTTTTGCATACAAATGGCTTCTTACTCTTGGTTGTTTGTCGCCGACCGAGAAATGTATCTATGTCATGTTGCGACTTCTAATGCTCCATACTGGTGAACCTATTTTAAACAACTTAAGGGTATTAGCTCGTTGGATTGGTTATCCAGTAGAAGAGTTTGAAGCAGCTTTGAATTCCTTGATTGAAGGTGGATTCATCATACGTTTAGACAATGGTGGGTTGTGGAATTCAGAAGTTGAAAAAGAACTCAACAGTCTCAGTGAAGAAGAGCTAGATAATTTCACTTGCAATAATAATAAAGAAAGGGAGGTGAAGTATGTCAACTAAGTTGCCATGGACGAGGCTTTTTGCAGACAAGTGGCTACTTGATCTTGCTTGTTTACCCGCAATTGAAGGCAATGTTTATATGCGATTGCGATTGCAAATGTTGCGTACTAGAGAGCCTCTTGTAAATGATGCGCAAATATTATCTCATTTCACGTGTTGTTCAGTAAAAAGATTTCAGAAGGCATTAGATTACTTATTTAGATCTGGACACATTATTCTTTCAGAAGATGGTCATTTGTGGTGTTCAGATGTTGAAGAAGAATTAAAAAATTCAGACGAAACTTTAAATAAGTTTGCAGAAAGAGCAGCAAAAGCCGCCAATACTAGAAAACATAAAAACCACGAAGAATCTTCAAGAGAGCTTCAAGATTCTTTAAGAAGTCTTCAAGATTCTTCAAGATGTCTTGAAGATTCTTCAAGAGGGTACATTAACAATAACATTAACAATAACAAAAAAAATAAAAATATTATTTTATCAAAAAGAGAAATTGATTTTGAAAATTTAGAAACAAACGATTTGGTTGACGAGCCAATCGAATGTGATGATGTTCAATCAGAACAAATCAAAACGATAGAAACCAAACAACCAATCATTCACGAGCAAAATACCAACACTTCAAACAAAGCTAACAACCGATGGCAAATTGACGAAGCGATGATTGCGAAATTGCCTTCACGAAAAGTTAAAAAGGTTGGAAAACAACTTTCAGAAATCGTTGATAAGATAA
>NZ_JBHIPC010000033.1:0-3546 GCF_042195765.1 Bartonella sp. AP3QHHD | reverse complement strand
TTCTTGCGTGTTTTTACCCCCCGTATCAAAAACCGCAATCGCTTGTAGCTTTTCTGCAACCTGTTCCAAAGCGTCTGCCACGGGGTTTTTACCATTATCAAGGCGCCCTGCACTATAAGCCGGTGCCAGTAAAATCCCAGGCTCTACCCCTAAATGCCCTCTAGCGTGTTTTAGCGCATGCACACCGGTCAGTCGAGCATTTGATCCCACCATCTCGGCTTGTGTCTCAGCTATGGTTGACTTTTCTTCCACACGCACAAGAATAATTTGTGCCTCAATCCCTTGCGCGCACACGGCGTTAATGACATCAAGAGCTGTGCCTCTTGCCCCAAGCTTTTGGATCTTCTCTCCCTCATGCGTAAAGAGAAGAACAGGCTCGTTGAGGGGAAAAACTTGGTTGTCAGCTTCAGGGGCTGTAACAACCGCTCCAATGGCGGTCTGATCAAATGTTGCTAAAGGACGGGAATCCTCACCAGCCTCTACAATGCGAATCCCATGATTAAATTCTATTGCCATCTTGCTCTCCAAATCAATGAAGAGAGAATAACAACCATCACCATGCTCCATAAGCCTGACACTGTCACTCAAAAAGCCCTTTAAAAGGGCTTTGAAAGAGCGATAAAAGGACTTAAAAACATATAAGCCTGCTTATAGAACAGCTATCCATTTGACTTCTGTCATATCTTGGTTACTTGTGCATCCATTTATTCTTTCCATAATCTTATAAGGACAGCGCCATCAGCACCAGCACCGCTTGGAGAGGAATTTCCATGAGCACCAGCACCCCCACCACCAAAGCCACGCCCTGCTTTTCCTGAACTATAGGAACCTTTGCCTAGTCCTCCAGAGCCTCCTCTTGATGTATCGCCTCCAGCATCACCGCCATTACCGCTTGTTTTTCCATTGATTCCGCTTGTCCCAGCATAACCATTTCCGCCTTTGGCAATTCCTAGGTGGTCATCCGTTGCTAAACCAAAGTTTCCTCCCACGCCTCCAGCACCACCAGAGCCTGAATAGAAGGAAGTCGTACTCCCAGTAATCGAGTGAGAGATACGGGCGTCAGCTCCCCCACCACCCTTTCCTCCGGTAGCGGTAATAAAATTTTTGCCAATGGTTGTTGTTTCTCCAGGCTTACCGCTTACAAAATTCTTTGCAATAGAAGCCCCTCCTTTACCAATGATGATATCCTCGTGACCGTTTAAACTGACTTTATAGCCATACCAGATGGAACAACCACCACCTCCACCACCTCCTCCTAATCCTATCCCAAACGCTCTACCACCACTACCCCCACCACCCCAAGCTTGGATCTCAACTTTAGTTTTATCGGTGACCCAGATGGGCCACTGAATTTTCCCATCCTGTGTATAGAGCAATTCAGCATCAGCAAGGGCCGGCCAATTTGTGATTTTATCGATCAAATCTTTTTTAAGACTCTTTATTTGTGCCAAAATGGCGGCATCCACTTGCGCCTTCGTATAAACAACATCACCATCAACCCTCAAAGGTCCTTTAAGAAAGCTTCCCGTTGTGCTTAAACTGGTAACTATTTCACCATTATGGGTGAGATTAAACGACGAATTACCCAACAGTTCTAAGCCACCACTCATAGTGATTTTGCTGGTAAATTTATTATAACTTTGCCATTCATTTGGGCTGGCTAAGCGACCATAGCTTGTGAGATCTTCATTGATCTTGGCTCTAAAATCATCAAGACCCACGATATCTTCGGTTTTATGTTGATGTGCGCCTAACAGTGAGACAGCACTGCCAAAGGTGAAGTTATTATTGCTTGATTTATAGAGAACATAATTATTTGCGGCATCGTGTGCGCCTTCGATATCGCTTAAATCAGCAAATGAGAAAGTTTTATCCGCTGCCATTTTGCCATTGAGAGCGCTTTCTAGATTTGTGATTTCGCTTATGGTATGCGTGTGTTGTGAAGGCGCTTTTTGGTCTACCTTTTCCTCAACAGCCAAAAGAGCTTGATCAATTTTGGTCAAGTTTTCGCGCAAGATTGGGAATTCAGAACTGATAAAACGACCTTCTTTAGGCAATTCCATGTCGAGTTTTTTGGTTTTGGTCATCTCTGTTTTCCCTCATAATATGCCGGCGCCAAAATCACACACCATGGACCGCGCAGCAGGTCCACCGGTAAGGGTCAATTTCAAGCGCGCTTGTTTGGCGCCTTTATCACCACTGATAAATTTGCGCTCTGTCCAAAGGGGCTCGGCAAGTTGTTCTGTTTCGTCGAGTTTCAAAGGGGTGAAACCACCATCATCCAGTTGCATCTCGAGTGTAAAGGTTGCACCGCCTGGTAAAAAGGTTTTGATATAGCTGGTCAATCTTGCTTTTTCACCAAAGGCAAAAGCACGCGTGACATAAGTGGCTTCCTTATGGATCTTTCCTGCAATCAATTGAACAGGAGCAAACAAGACGGGTGAGAGCTTTTCGGTGCCTTTGAGAATAGCGCGAAGCTTTATCTTTTCACTGATATATTCGGTAAGGCTTAGCAATTGAAAGGGAAGCAGTTGATAAATTGTGCCATTGTTTCGTTCAATTTCAAAGATGACAGAACACTCACTTGAAGGCAATTCAATGGCTGCGCGGATTTGTAAATCAGAGCAGTCCACAAGATCAAAAGTGCCAAGATCAATGGTTTTTTCTGTTTGTGTGTAGCGTGCCGCCAGCACCCTAAAAGCTAAAGCCTCATCTTGATGAGCGGTCCAGCTCCTAGCATTGACAGAAGAAAAGCGTGGACCGGTCACGTAAGGGTGGCTCGAGACGTATCTCTGGTGTTCTGCATCAAAATCTCCAAGCTTTGCTAAAGAGACGGAATGATCAGCATCATCGGTTTTAATGACAAAAGCCGTTAAACGGTCATCCATCACAAGGAGTGGTACATCATAGCGTGCCTCTGCCCAACCTAGCTTTGCGCCCTTCATAGAATAAAAGCTTTGCGCTTGAATATCGGCGGTCGGATAGCCATTTTCTGTAGTGACCAAATCAATCACCAGATCATGGTTCTCATTACCGATTTTGCAAAGATGAAAGTCAATCCCCGTTATTTGCCGTGTTGCATCAGGGGTAAAGACTTGCGCTTGTGGGTCCACTTGCGTCCAGATCTTCACCGTGGTGGTGCGCCGCATCACTTTCACATCAATCACACCTTGACCGGTAAAAAGCCCCGTTGCAATTGTTCCACCTCTGCCTTGTGCGATAACATTTTTTGTGCCAGCGGTGATATTTTTAGGAATCTTAAAAGTGCTTTCAAGGACGCCATAGGAATTGGCAAAAAGGGGATAATTAGGCAAAACATTCACACCATCAAAGGTGAGGCTTGCTAATTGTTCTAACTTGCCAAAACCTTCAATTTTAAAGTGAAGAGTAATTTGTCTTAAAAAGTCTATTTGTTCTTGATGTGTGTTGATGAAATTATCGCTTACTTCTGTTCTACGTATGGTACTGCCGCGATGTTTTCCCATAATGATTTGATTGGTGATACTCGAGAGCCAATCGGTACGCTGTTCATGCCAAAAGTCTGTC
>NZ_JBHIPC010000032.1:0-4302 GCF_042195765.1 Bartonella sp. AP3QHHD | reverse complement strand
GTTTTCTTGCTCGTGAATGAGAGGTTGGTTTTCTGATGATGTCGCGTTTTGCTCTGATTGGCTCTCAACAGCATCAACCTCGATTGGCTCGTGAACCAAATCGGTGATTTCTAAATCTTCAAAATCAATTTCTTTTTTTGATAAAACGATAGTTTTATTTTTTTTTATATATATTATTCTTATTCTGGTTCTTTATAGCTAGATTTTGCTTGTCGTTTGCTTCAGCAAAAAAAACGTTTTGCTTATCTTTTGCTTCAGCAAAATTATTAATATGTTGTTTTATATTATTTTTTGCTTTTGCACCTTTTTTACCAGCCTCACTACGAACTTGCGATATGTGCTCTTTTTTATCAGAAAAATCTTTTAGCTCTTCTTCAACGCGCGTATTCCACAATCCATTATCTGTCTCAATAACTTTATCATTCCTCATTAAATATTCGACGATAGTTGCGAATTTTTTTCGTGAACAATGACAAACGCGTGCAAGCGTTTGAAAATCTGTTTTAAGTGGTTCTTTTTTTTCATACATGTAAACGAGAAGGGTTATATAAACGCCCCGTTGTTCCAACGTCATCACATCTGTACCACTTATCCAGTCATACAAATGAAATCTTATCCACGGCATACCATTAGACATGCGCATCCCCTTCTTTCATTAAATATAAAATTGCCAAAGCATCTGCTTCGTTGTCGTCACAAGGCGCGTGACCTTTTGCACGCATTGCCTTAATCAATTCTGCTTTTGAGGCATTTCCTTTGCCTGTCATTGCTTTCTTAATCGTACCAACGGGAATGCCTTCATACGGTATCTGATGATGTTCACACCAAGCTGTTAGAGTTGCCAGAAAGCCCCCATAAACATGAGAAGAGTCTGTACCCACATGCCGACGTACCTCTTCAAAATACACCGCATCAATTTCATCAACAGATCTCTTTAGTTCAGAAAGCCATTTCTTAAAGCGCAAGTAACGCATCCCACCGCCTTCAAAACGGCGTGATTGAAAATATTCTGTATCACTTGTGATAAAACCATCTGCATCACGAAGCGCCCAGCCAGTCTTAGTGCCTAGATCAAGACAGAGAATGGTTTGTGCATTAGTGATCATAATCTCCCCTTAAGGCTCTACGTATTTATATGTGTGCTATGACAGAGCGCGTTGTGATTGCTTGTCTTGAAAAAATATTTTTGAAAAAGTACCCTCCCAATGATTCTAAAAAAGTGGGGAGGGGAAAGATGCAAGAATGGATAAAGATATTTCTTACAGGTTTTTTGTCATTTATCGGATCTCTTTCAGTAGCGGTTATTTTAAGAAATAAAGACCGTAAAGAAGCAGCCAAAATCCGCAAAGATGATTTAGAAAAAGCTGCAAAAAAACGAGAAGAAGATAAAGAATGGATAAGCAAGCAATTTGCAGAAAGCCAGGAACAAACGATAGCCCTTAAAGAGCAAGCGATATCGACAAAAGATCTTGCCAAATGGTCAGAAGAACATATTAAAATTTTGTTAGATAACAAAAGAGTAGAGGATTTAGGAACGCCACCTTCCATATATACAACTGGACCCCATTTGCCAACAAAAGGCAAGTGGACGCTTCTTTGTTTAAAGATAAAAAACAATGCACAAACTGTCATCCACGTTTTAAATATAAAGCTAAAAGATGGTCCTCGCTTTATTCTTGGATATGGCATTAGATACAAACCAGAAACAAGATTGTGGCAAATGCAATCACCATATGTTAATCCTGATGCCAGACCAACGTCACACCCAATATCATCCGGATACTGTGAGAAAGCAAAGGATTTTCGAACGGGACAAGAAATCGATGTTAATATTTCTATAGCTCCCTCAGAAGATAAGTACACAGGAATCCTTATTTTTGTAGCAGCGCGTGAAGAAGATATAAAAGCCCAAGTTACTTTAATCATTACTCATACATCCCCATTGAAACCAGAAACAACAATGACTGTAACGACACAAACCGACCTCATAGACTTTAAAAAATTGCATTAACTCACTTAGGCAAACATTTTTATGCTATGATTTATTAATTTGATTTCTTTTTTTGATAACTTCATCCCTTAAGAGATCAAGCCTTAAGAGATCAAGCTTATCTTTGACTAAGATCATAAACAAGATCAGCTCATTTAAGCGATAAAAAGATAACAACTCTTGAGAAAAATAATTATCAAACCAAGTTGTAAAAACTTGCGTAAACGCAGATGAAAACCATTGATTAAAATCATCGTACGGCAATAACGGAAAATAATTTCTATCATCACGCGCAAAGATACTATACAGCATATAGACAAAATAACCTGTCGATGAGGGATCTATTCTTGTTTCAAAAGATGCATCTTGAGGCGAACGGACACCATAATATATGGTTGCCTCTCCAATATTATTAACAAGATCAATCAACTGGACCTTGCTTATAGTGATATGTGGGACATCTATCATCTCTGATCTTTCTTCTTTAAGAGTGTGAAGGGTGCTGTTGTGACAGAGCGCGTTGTGATTGCTTGTCTTGCAAAAATGTTTTTGAAAAAGGAACCTCGCAATGATTCATTGTTAATTAACAATCCTCATTTGTGGCTCAAATGACGCAAGTTAAAAAAGTTCTCCTGCGAAAATAAAATCTCTCAATTTTGGTTCTTCTTTTTTGTTAATTAAGCAAATGATTTTATTATTTAATTTATCAATTAGCTCCATTTGTGAAGCCAACTTTAATCTTTGTTCATACAGGGTCTTATTTTTTTGCTTAATTAAAGAGGATAGGTTTTCAAGTACTACTTGCTGTTGTTCAATTGACTTATCTCGCTCTGCAAGAGTTGCTTCATGCCATCTCATCCAACTATCAAATTTTGACTTATGCCATTCTTCTCGTTTTTTAAGAATTGTTGTGTGAGTTTCGTGTCGTTTCACAAGATCTTCTACGCTACAGTCACGACATGGTACTTTTCTCCATTCTTCCACCAATCTATTTCCATTCTTCATTTTCGTATTACAACCTATTAATCTACAAAACTGGGTGTAGATCTTCTTCAATATTCCGTTTCTCATGATCTTTCTTCTTTAAGCCTGTGAATTATGCTGTGGGTGTTTGTTGTTATCTGTAGAAGCAGCAATAAAAGCAGGCATAGAGCTAGAACCATCTTTCAACTTTTGTAGCTTGAGATAATTTATTACGGAAATCGATCCTCTTTTTTCCCACTTACAAACAGCGGCTTGAGTTACACCAAGCGTTTTAGCCATTTCTGATTGTGTCCAATTAAATTTGACTCGTATTGACTTAGTCAAATTTTTAAAATCTTCTCGTTGATCCATTTACAAGCTCCAATTACAGCTTTGTCTTATTTTATTCATATAATTATAGTTATATAAAGTCAATGAAAATTATCTTTATCAACGATAAAAAAATAAGGTAAGCAGAAGTATGAGTAATAAATCTAATATCATAAGCACACTAAAAAAGATTTTGACTGAGTTTAACTTAACGCAAGAAGATGTGGCCAAGCGGCTAAATGTAACGCAAGCTTCAGTGTCTAAGTGGTTAAAAGATTCTGATCCGCGCGGTTCTAATCGGGATGCTATTTTAGAATTATATAAAGAATTAACAGGAGATAATCACTTAACAACTTTTGTTCCTCTTATGGGCTATATCGGAGCAGGAACGCAGATAGATCCAAGCTTTGAACAAATTCCAGAAGATGGTCTTGAACAAGTAGAAATTCCTTTTGCTTTACCTGATGATATGATTGCTTTTGAAGTTAAAGGAGACTCCATGCTTCCAGCTTATAAAGATGGAGATATGGTTATTGTAAGACGGCGCCAAATCAAAACGATAGAATCCTTCTTTGGCAAAGAAGCCGTTATTCTCACACATGATAATAAAAGATATATAAAGAAGATTAGCAGAGGAATGAATGGTGAGATAGATTTGCTTTCTTGGAATGCACTCCCCATTAAAAATGTTAAAATTGTATGGATTGGGGAAATCTTTGCTATCTTGCCAACGGATTCTTACAGTAAAATGATTCGATCTTATCGCTAATTATCGCTATATTAAAAAGCACTTTTCTCTTCTTATTTTACAATATGTTATAATAATTTTTACAAAAAATATAATTTTTTATAATTTTTTGCTTGCTAATTTATAATTATAGTTATATAAATATATTATAAATTAACACAAACAATCGCCAAGGGGTGTTAGGGAGGAGAAATTATGGATAAGCCAATTCTTATTAATTCCAATGAAATTTTATTAGTTGTCTATGATGATGATCAAAACATTGGTCGGT
>NZ_JBHIPC010000031.1:0-1019 GCF_042195765.1 Bartonella sp. AP3QHHD | reverse complement strand
GTGGCAGACGCTTTGGAACAGGTTGCAGAAAAGCTACAAGCGATTGCGGTTTTTGATACGGGGGGTAAAAACACGCAAGAAAGCCTTGCTTATCGTGCAGATTTTTCCTCACGCTTTTGTTATTTGATTGATCCCTTTGTACGGGTGGCAAATTCTGATGGGGGTGTTAGTATAAAGCCGGCAAGTCCTTTTGCAGCAGCCATGTTTATCAAACGTGACAAGCAAAGGGGCGGTGTTTTTTGGTCTCCTTCCAACCAAGATGTGCATGGCATTTTAGGGACAGCACGCCCCATTAGCTATTTTGATGGGGAAATCGATCATGAGGCAAATCGCCTCAATCAAGCCGATATTGCAACCTTTATTCCAGCACGACTTAGTCAAAATGCGCATGGGCAAATGGCTGCCAATGGGCGCATTTTATGGGGAAATCATACCACCTCCAGTGATCCACTTTGGCGCTTTGTCAATGTGGTGCGCACCCGTGCAGCTTTGGAAAAAACGATCATCAACAATTTCCGCCCTTGGGCCAATGATGAAAACCTTACTGGTCAACATGTCATTGCCATTACCCGCTCTTTGACCAGCTTTCTTGATGATATGATTGCGCGTGGTGCGCTTTTGGGTGGCCGTGTTTGGTTTGACCGCGATTTAAATTCCAACAGCACTTTACAATTGGGAAAATTGCGGGTCGAATTTGATGCAGAAGAAGTGCCACCTTTAGAAGATTTGAGTTTCGGCAGCCGGCGCAATAGCGCTTATTTTGACCGTTTGGCGCAAGATATCCAAAAGAAAATGACTTATCAATTTGGCGATACGCTTGAAACTTATCGCAAAGCAGCAAGGAGTTAAAGCATGACTTTACGCATTGTACGCGGTTTTACCTTGATTGTTGATGATGATGTGAATCTTCACCTTGATCTTGAAACATTGAAACTGCCCACGTTGGAAGAAATTACAGAAACCTATCAACCAGGGGGCTCTGATATGCAAATTGATGTGAGCGGTCTTGGTGTGAAAGC
>NZ_JBHIPC010000030.1:0-4446 GCF_042195765.1 Bartonella sp. AP3QHHD | reverse complement strand
AAAAAAAATCACTATATTGTGTATTTTTTATTTTTTTCACCTAAATCTAGTATCTTTAGCACCCAATAACTCACAATTGTATTATCTCAACGAATCAATTATATGACTAGAAACTAATAAAAAGCGGGGGAGAAAATGTGGTTTATTATAGGAATTGTAATCCTTATCTTAATAATCCCAATATTAATTGATATTATTATATTAGTAATTTACGGCATTGGATTATTTCTAGGGGGCATACTTGAAACTCTAAAAGAGTTCTTAAATTTAGTAGGAAAAATACTATTAACAATAATACTGCCAACGTTAGAAACTATCGATTATGCTTTTACAAAGGATAAAAGCAAATGGAACGAAATAATTGAGAAACGAGAAAGATTTAGAGAACATAAAGCGATTAAGAAAAAAAACGGAGAAAAAACGATAAATTATTACTTTCGTTTTGCTAAACGCAGCTTATTTTTATTCTTACGCCTTATGGCACTCTCCTATTTCACAGCAGTGGTTACCTTTATAATTATGTTTTCTACAGGGTACATCATTGCTACGTTTTTCCCCCGCTCTTTTGCCCCTTATTTGTTAGGGACAATTATTTTAATGCTTACTCTTCCCCTTACAGTCTGTATGGCACCAATCCAATATAGAATACAAGCGCTACCTGTTTCATTTTTACTACAAACAATGCTTCTCTGGATTCAGTTTCGCGAAAACCTCTCTATGGGTATTGTATTCTATATCGCATTCTTTGAGCTATTCGTATATATATTATTTAGCTTTTCTCACGCAGTATTTATAGCCGAAATATCAGAAGAGCAATCAACTGCCTTTGAAACATTATAACAAACATTTACCATTTAGTTTTTCTGTCAAAATATTTATGAAGCGCGTTAAGAGCGACCCGCAATGAATTCACAAGATGTGGTAATGTTTTGTCTTCGACAACAATATATTGTATTGCTGCATAAAGATTATACTGTCTATAGAGATGTTGTGTTTCTTTTATCGCCTCTTGCATATTAGAAAACTGTTCTGTTGCAAATTCAACCCATTTTTCTCTTGCTTTGTCATCAGAAGATGATGGCATTTCATCATAAACAGCGCTTGGTAAACCTTTTGCACACAAATAGTCATTTTTCACTTCAAGATATTTTTGCGCAGCATCATACTGGTCTTGAGTAAGCATGCCTTGCAAACACAGCCGCCCAACATAAGTACCAGCAAGCGGATTTTTAGCCTCTTCAATAGTCAAACCAAAGCGTTTAGCACGCATTTCAATTGCCAATTGATTAACAGGATCTTGACGTACTTTCACTTGTGAAATGTAAGCATCTTTCTTCTTCATACATCCCCTAATCTGTGGGAGCCCACATGTTTCTCTTTGTTATATTTTATCAATCAAAATGGTATGCTGTCATTAAGAGATGCACTATGATCAGCGGCACCTGAAGCGATAGCATAATTTTGAGAAGTAATAGATGAAGGGGCAGATTGATCTTTCTTTACATCAAGCAAATACAACTCGCCTTTGAATTGTGGTAAAATAATCTCTGTTGTGTAACGGTCATGCCCATTTTTATCTTGCCATTTGCGTGTCTGTAATTTGCCTTCTACGTAAACCTTTGAACCTTTGTTGAGGTATTGAAGTGCAATTTTTGCCAAATGTGGATTAAAAATCACCACGGAGTGCCATTCAGTTTTCTCTATTTTTTGATTGGTCTTTTTATCTGTATAGGTTTCAGAAGTTGCCATACGAAAATTGACTATTTCTGTTCCAGAAGTCATTGTTTTGCTTTCGGGGTTAGCACCTAGACGCCCGATTAACATTACTTTATTTAGCATGTTTTTTCTTACCTTAAATTTGTATTTTAATACATAGAAAATCTTAGCATGATTTTCATATTTTTTCAATTATTTCAAAAGGATATTATTATTTTTTAACATATAAAATTATGTTTTTTTATCTTTTGATAAACATAAAGCCACATCACGCAAATGACATGGCTTTCTTTTTTCTATTTTAAAGCAGGCGCCCCCGCACCGCCGTTATTTTATTTACGCTGCTTTATCAACACCACAGACATCTTCAGAAAATTTCTTATTTTCTTTAAGCACAGCATTGCCATAAATTGTTGTAAATTGACAAATTTGTGCCTTGCCACTCACATGAGCATTATCGTGAATTTTTGCACAGGGACCAACACGCGCCGAGCCAGAAACCTTGGCATTGTCATAAATATTGCTACCATCATAAACTATAGCTTTATCAAAAACATGAGCATTTCCATAAGCTTTTGACCACGCAGAAAGGCGTGATTTCCCATAGACATGGGCATCATTAAACACAAGCCCACTCACATACGCATTTTCATAAACACGGGCATTATCGTAAATAAGAGCCCCCTCTGTAATAACGGCATTATCACTCACAACGGCATTGCCAAAAACATAGCCTCCAATTTTTGCATTGCCATTAATGACTGCATTGTCATAAACATGTGCCTTATCATTCAAAACCCATGCCTGATCACTAATCACGGCATTACCATAAACCCTAGCCCAATTCACAACGCAGGCTTTATTGCGTATTTTGGCATTTTCGGAAACGCTTGCTTGAATAACCATAGCATCATCATAAACCCAGCAATTGCCATCATGAGAGAGGTTATCTTCATTTTCAATAAAACCACCTAAATCCCCCATCTTAACATCAGCAAAGTCTTTTAAAGCTTTAATGCGGTGTAAAGTCACACCGTTAACAACGCGGTTTTCATTAGTAAGTTCATATTTTGGAGATGTTTTTTGATTTTTAACTGTAGCGTTCATGCTAGTAATCCTTACGAAAATATAGTTTTGAATTGACAACCCTAAAAGGGCGCCGGGTGTTCAAAACACGGTCGTAAGTCCGTCGTCACACTTTTCTCATAAAGAGTATTGTATGGTGTGACCACACCCGACACAATCATTATATGCTAATCATAACATAAAAGACAGCCAGTATTTAAAGAAATGGGAAAAACCTTATCGTGATTTATCCGCTTACGATTAAGTGTTTTGAGCACTTGTCGACCTTTCTAAACGAACTTTTCTTTAAAGTCAATACGTATTTTTTATTTTTTTTCATTTTGATACCTACCTAGTTGAATATCAAGCGCTTTTAAATTTTACTTTTGGTTTTTATTATAAAATGTAGTGCGTAAATGGACATGTTTATTAAACTGCGTGTATGCAACATGAGAAAGAATGAATAAATTAAAAAAAAGTACCAAATAACGATATCTAAATACCAAAATACAGTATAACTATTTGGAAAAATTAAAACGACAAGTGCTAAACTTATTAGCTTTAAGAGTCGGTGCATATACTGTTGTAAATCACGTGTTAATATCTTCCAACCTGTTGTGTTGCTGCGTTTGTATTTTGGATTGTTCTGCAACTCAAAAGGAATATGAGAATTGCATAAAATTGCAAAAACCGCTGTGACTATTACCAAAGAAACAGATGCGAATATCAAAATACTTTGAATAAAGTAGGGATTTTTTTTAATTCCTAAAAAACATAAAAATATAAAAGTTATAATGCCAAACAAGGCTCTTAGCTGCTTATCTGTAAACATATTTATTTCCTGCGGTTTTCGATAATTTTTTGATCTCTTTATTGATCTCATCTATAAGAGGTTCGTAATTGAGAACGCTTTTCGGAATATTTCCACCGTAAACCCAAGCTTTCACTTGCGCTTTGGTACTAAAATCCGCATTTTCTGGTGTGGTATAATACTGACCGCCATCAAACTTTTCACACTCTCTTGTACCGTCTTCATATTCGTAGAGGTTGTAAAAATACTCCTCTGCTCCGTCCCCCCAAGGAACATACCCAACAGCCGTTGCAACCCACTTTTTTTGCATAGGCTGTTTATGATTTGTTAAGAACAGTTGTTTTAAAATTTCCATGTTTTTAGTCCATAATTTTACCAATAGGTTAATTTACCTCAAATTTGACCGTACAGAGCATTTTATATTACAGATGTGTNTCGATTTAAATGCATATCTAATCGTAAAATGATCAGCACTTTTCACTATTTTGCTGTTTTAAGCCGCTTTAGAATTGCTACTGTTATGTTGCTCTTCACTAGGCTTGCCTATTCTCATGAATGAAATGCGTTTGCCTCCTAAGGCTAGGTTACGCGTATTTTCAACTGCTGTAAAAACTCTCTCAGCAACACCATAAAGCCTGCTTTCTAAATCACGACAATACTGCGCTAGATCAGCGCATGAGGGCACAAATGTTGTGGACATGCCTTTTGCTTCACCACGTATAAGATTTTTAACAGCTTGCAATAAAGACCAGAGTGAAATGCCGTTAAGAGCTGCGATATAAGCCTTTGCACGCGCTTCTACATTCGAAACTTTTTGCATTGTCAAACCACCTTCAAGCACATCAAGAGCCTCT
>NZ_JBHIPC010000029.1:0-1449 GCF_042195765.1 Bartonella sp. AP3QHHD | reverse complement strand
GCCTACTGTATGACTTAGAATAGTTTCTGCGACTTCATAAGGGGCATCGGTTGTTTCAGCGAGCCAATCACGTAAACTAGAACGAAATCCATGGGGGCATGCCTCAATTTTATTGTCTCTCATATATTGAGCCATACAATTTGCAGCGAGGGGACCCCGACCGGTTGCAGAAAAGAAGAAATCATTGCGAGAAAGCAAGCGCGCTTGTTTTAAGATTTCTAATGCTTCTGATGATAGAGGCACGCGAAACTCTTCTGTAGTATCACGTCGACCTTTCATATTTTCAGCAGGGATTGTCCAGATATCGCCATCAACTTGGTCTTTATGAATATGACACAAAGGGTTGGTACGAACGCCTGTCAAAATAAGCAAACGCAAAGCCAGTTGTGTTAAGGTTGATGCTTCGCAAAGTGTTTTATAAAAGGCAGGGACATCTCTCCAATCCATAGCTGGAAAATTTTGCGTTTTATGGCGTTGTTTACCTAAGAGAGCGCGTGCTTTTTCTGTTGCTTGTAAATCAACATCCAAACCCAAAGCAGCCGCATGTTTGAGACAAATATTAAGGCGGGTAAGAGCTTTATCAGCTGTTGCTGCTTTTGTATGCCAAATGGGAGCAAGTGTATTGCGTATCTCTGTTTGTGTAATCTCTGAAACGGGGAGGCAACCTAATTTGGGGAGAATATGGAGTTTTAAGGGTAAAAACCAACGCCCATCTTTACCATCTCCTTTTAGTTCAGCTTTACGGCTTTCAAAAGCATCCAACGCGATATCTTTTAAATAATGGAGATTACTTATTGCCTCACGCTTTTGTTTATTGCGTTCTTTAATGGGGTCACGACCTTCACGAAGAACAGAGCGCCACCCAGTTGCCAATTCACGGGCTTGTTTTAAAGAGACATCTCTCAAGGCACCCAAGCCCATTTCACGGCGCCGCCCATGAATGGTAAAACGGTAAATCCATTGAGCACCTCCATCTTTACGCTTATGAAGTAACAAGCCGGCACCATCATTATATTTGCCAGCTCCCAATGTTGCGACAGCCCTTGCATTAAGACGGTTCATAAGAGCCATTTTTAGTCCTTTCTTATACAAATTTTATCCATACACTCATCCCACTTGTTATGTACAAATGAGTGGTTTTAGTTGATTCAAGATAAACAGATTTGAAATGAGAGAATCTTACGTTATTCGGGATTCTAATTCAATATGAATAACGCTATATTATCATTATAAATCAATGTGTTATCTGAGTTCTGATCAACATCATAAGTTTGCATTGGAGTGTAAGGACCATGTTTCTTTAGAGCCTTTGTTATCATCAGAGCAGCAAGGAACGCCGGTTTGTTACAGTTATTTTGATAGGAAATTACATCTTTATCCCACACCGGATAAAGCCTATCAGATTCAACTCATTCTCTCTCCATTGCGTTTATCAGAGATAGAGAGTGT
>NZ_JBHIPC010000028.1:0-2818 GCF_042195765.1 Bartonella sp. AP3QHHD | reverse complement strand
TCGCTATGTAACAGAAGTCATATTGCCTCAGTACAAAGGCGAGTTAAAGCTTTTAGATGGCAAAAATGATGATAATCAAGATCAGTCATCTGCTTATGACAGAAGCATTTACAGACCTCTTGATACGCCCCATACCGTTATGAATGACAGTGTTCCTTTTTAAATAAAAGGCGGTGTTATGAAAAAAAATAAAAAAAGGGGACGCCCTAAAATAGCAGGGCAGGTAAGAGAACCAAACGGACGTATATCACGTGCAAAAGCACTGCGTGAAGCCGTTGATAAATTGGCAATAGAAATGCGTGCAAAACGCTTCGGTTTAACGCTACAAGAGGCAAAAAATCCACTTTCTGGGTCTTATATAGGGCGGCTTTGTTTACAAGGCGTGCTTACACAAGAGCAATATGACGCCGCGCAACAGTATTTACAGATAAGGAATAATTACCTTTGTGCAAAAGGCTTGCCTAATGCAATTTATGACGAAATGCCATCATCATCTGATGATAAGGCAAGAGATAAATGGGTAGAATTTGCAACAGAGCAGTTTATAAACACGCAAGAGGCACTAAAAGAAGCCCAATGCCTCTATAGACAATATAACCTTTATGCAGCGCTACAGTGCCTCGTTATAGAAGATCAAATGCTACCCCACCTTGTGAATTCACTGCGCGTTGCTCTTAATGTGCTTCAGAAACATTTTGATCGTAAATGACAAGCTCTATTACGGTTGCATTATATAGTATATCGTTCGTAAGTTTCCGCAATGTTCACTGAGTTCCTTTAACCATTTATGATCATTTGTTTTCACGTGAGATACTATGTTATCTACTTGTTCTTTTCTGAAATCGTAACGCTTATCTATAGCCGTCATAAATTTTTTTGCATAATAAATCATTGGATCCTCGTTATCATTGACCACGTCGTATGCCCACATAAAATCGCTTTCACTCCAATCATATTCATCGCGTAAACGCTTTATTACATTGGGTAGATCCATTTGCGACATCTCCTTATTATAATCACCCCGCAATAAACTCATAAGGGATGCACAACCAACAACTGATATGTGACGATACAATATATCTTCCTTGTTAAAAAATGAATATTCTCCGCCATTTCTGAGTGAAAGTTCTTCTGCTTTGCGTACCTTTTCAGAATGCATAGAGCCAATATATGATTCACTTACGTATTTATTGTAAAGTTGATTATACTTCTCTATAGTATCTACACTTGTAAACATACGCGTCAATTTGTCTATAAATCCAAATGACGCTGATGCAGGTAGCGCTGATATAGAAAAGAAAGCTATAAATGTTATGATGCGTGTTATGGATAATGATTTCATCATTTTGAACCCTTAATTATTCATAAGTGCTGTTTAACCGATTCTTTTCAAATGTATCAATATGTGTTATTTTTATGTTGACAAAGTGTAGCAAATCGTATTTAATGACAGCACTGTACGTGGTCGTATTGTATCTAAACGAGGGATAGTGCAGTTTGGNCCCAAAGGCAGGTCAAGGGCGTGTCAAAGGCGTTCCGAATAAAGTGACGCGCATTTTAAAAGAAGCAGTGGTTAAGGCTGCTGAGAATGCTGGGAATAAAATTGGCAAGGATGGTTTGATTTCTTATTTGGAAAAGCAGGCTATGGAATGCCCCGCTGCTTATTTAGCGTTGCTTGGTAAGGTGTTGCCTTTACAGGTAACAGGTGAAGATGGGGGAGCCATTAAGGTGATAACGCGTGTAGAAATCGCGCCTTTGGTCAATGACGACACGACAGATTAATATTGTTCCAAAGCTTATACCGATTTTTACAGATAAGGCTTTGGTGCGTGCTGCTTGGGGTGGACGAGGGTCTGGAAAGACAAGATCATTTGCCTTGATGGCTGCTTTAAAAGGCTATCAATTTGGTATGCAAGGGATATCGGGCACTATACTTTGTGCACGTCAGTTTCAGAATTCTTTGGCAGAAAGTTCATTGGAGGAGATTAAACGCGTCATTGAAGCGCACGACTTTTTAAAGGACTATTACAAGGTTGGGGAGTCGTCGATTAAGTCGATAGATGGTCGCGTAGCCTTTCAGTTTTCTGGTCTGGACCGTAATATTGCGAGCATTAAATCGATGGGGCGTATCTTGCTTTGTTGGGTTGATGAGGCAGAGCCCGTTACAGAGACGGCTTGGCAGACGCTTATTCCAACGTTGCGTGAAGAAGGCGAGGGGTGGCGAGCAGAGTTATGGGTGACATGGAACCCGTTGCGAGAGAATGCCCCCGTTGAGAAGCGGTTTCGCTTTTCAGACAATGAGGCAATCAAACGTGTTGAGATTAACTGGTCAGACAACCCGAAGTTTCCCAAGATCTTGAATGAAGCGCGATTGGATGATCTGAGAAATCGTCCAGAGACCTATAAGCATATCTGGGAAGGGGCTTATCTTACAGCGGTTCAAGGCGCTTATTATCAAAAGGAAATGTTGGCAGCCGAGCAGGAGGGGCGGATAGGGCGCGTTGCGCGTGATCCTTTAATGCAAATACGCGCCTTTTGGGATATTGGGGGCACGGGTGCTAAGGCAGATGCCACAGCGATATGGATAGCGCAATTTGTTGGCAGAGAGATCAGAGTGCTTGATTATTACGAAGCACAAGGACAGCCGTTATCCGAACATATAGGTTGGTTGCGTCAAAATGGTTATGAGAAGGCATTGATGGTTTTGCCTCATGACGGTGCGACCAGAGACCGTGTACACAATGTGAGTTTTGAGAGCGCTCTTAAACAGGCAGGCTTTCAAACAAAAGTTATCCCTAATCAGGGAGCAGGAGCTGTT
>NZ_JBHIPC010000027.1:0-2795 GCF_042195765.1 Bartonella sp. AP3QHHD | reverse complement strand
TTCTACCCTCAAGCCCGCACTATAACGCGCATAACCCGTGGAAGATTGTCCCATATTGTCATGAGAAACAGTAACCTTGAAAGTTTTATCGGGATGATTGTTAATATTGACAATGGTGCTCCCTTCTTCACGCCCTGGAAGAAGTTCGCTTTGAGCGTGCGCTGAACTCAAACGGTTGATCTGATCAAGCCCCTGTTCAATATCGCGCATGTTCAGAACATGACCTTGAAGCCCAGGAAAAGCACTCCATACAACATTATTATAACGAGATGCCGGTGAACCATTATAGTAAATCTCTGAAAGCTTGCTCTCAACGACAACAAATTTGAGCGTCTTGCTGTTTTTGATATCTTGATCAGGAATATAAAAACGTGCCGTTACATAGCCTTGATCCAAATAAACTTTGGTTAACTTCTTGATTAAGAGCTGAATATCAAAAAGACCGATACATCTTCCAACATAAGGCTCTGTTACGGCTGATATAGAGCGCTTTTTGACATGGTGCACTCCCTCAACAACAACAGCATGAATTGGAAAACATTGCTTCCCACCCAAAAGCGTTTCTGGATTTTGCTCTGAAGGCGTCTTTATCCTTTTAGGCGTTAAAGCGCGTAATNGTCTTTATCCTTTTAGGCGTTAAAGCGCGTAATTTCTCAATTCTTTCTAATTGCTGCTTCTCAGATTGTTGGCGAGAAAAATTATCTGTTGGGGAATGAAAAATAGCTGAGGAGCGCGCATAAACATTTACACCTGTAAACAAGCCAAAGAAAACAAAAATGGCACGAAAAATTCTCAAAAGAGAACTTTGGCGTAAAAATATCAATAACAATACAGATTGCCCCCGCTTTGCATTATTCATGAAGCACTCTTTAAAAGAACTTCATGGAACCTCTAACAAGTCCACTCAAAACAGCCACTGCCCTATGACGCTTTTAACAAAAGCACATGCCTCTGTAACCAAAAAAGTGACACCCAAAACTGCTTTATTTTACAAAAAACGCTTTATTTGAATTGCTGAAGATCTCTCCCCCACATTTATATGAGAAAACCTCTAAACAAAACTGTTTAGCCCGTCAATGGTTAATATATCAATATCCCCAGTTTAATGCTACAATATATTTATCAATAATTAGAGATAAATTCACTCTCCAGCTCCTCTAAGCCACTCAACACGCATATAAACGAGACATCATGCTATCAAGCACATCCTGTCGTCAAAAACCATCATAGAAAACAATAAGAAATCTCTTTGAGAGCCTTTCAAGACAATTACGCAAAACTCTTTTTCCTGCCTTTGCTCGCCAAATGTGGCGAGCAAACAAAGTCTTGATTTTCTAATAAGTTATATTTAATGGCATTTTCATCAAAGAACTTTTCTCCAAAGACAATGATCTGAGTGATCTGAACAGAAGAGTTTTGTCCAGTGCTGTCAGTGTTGTCAGTTCTTTTTAGAGCCTATATTATTTTTTTAAATGAGAGAAAATTAAAAACATTATATTTCAATATGTTAGCATTTTAACGATACAACCTATATCGACAATACAACCTTAAATACAATCCATAATATATATTTGTCAGTTTGTGTCAGTAAATTAAACTGACAAAATAGACTATTTTAGTGACTCATAAAACCTATCAAAATACTCATTATGATATTTTAAAAGCACATAGTTCATTTGTCTTGATGAACACGTGAAACGAACAGCAAAATTCACTATTTTGCTGATTTTACCTCATGTCATAGGCTGTGGATAAGTAGCCTTTAATAAAATTTCTTTTTAAGCAGGTTGTGGGTCTTTAGCACCCTTTTTTTATTTTATTATTGCTATTTGTTTTAAATAGATCTAGCAGATTCTATTTAAAGTTTTTTAACACCGATAGATCAACGCTTATAAAGCGGTGGGGTTTTATTATAAATGCTTCAATCTCATAACAAACCACTGACATTACGCTCTCTGTTACAATCCTACCGTGATCATACAGAAAGTGCGCGCGATAGAGGAACTTCTTTTGAAAAGTTTGTAATTGCTTATTTGACGCAAGACCCTCTACAATGCCAAGAATATGAAAAGGTTCAAACCTATTGTGAATGGGCAAAAGAGCATGGAGAAGATGGGCGTGATATCGGCATTGATCTGGTTGCTAAAATTCGTGATGAAGAAGGATATGCCGCTATTCAATGTAAGTTTTATAGTGCAAATCATCAAATCAAGAAGGAAGATATTGATAGCTTTATTGCTGCCTCAGGAAAAAAGATCTTCACACGCCGTATTCTGGTTGATAGCACTGAAGGTAATTGGAGTAACAATGCCGATCTCACCTGTGAAGGACAAGGAGTCCGCATTCAACGGATTAATCTTTTTGATCTGGAAAACAGTCAAATAGATTGGTCAACCTTTGAAAGCAAAGGGGAAGCTACTCTTAAGAAAAAAGAACCGAAAAAGCTTTTAGATCATCAACAAGAAGCGCTTAAAGCTGTTTGTGACGGTTTACAAACAGCAGACCGTGGCAAGCTGATTATGGCGTGTGGAACGGGAAAGACCTTTACCAGTCTGAAGATAGCAGAAGCTCTTGCTGGTCAAGGTAAACGTGTTTTATTCCTTGTCCCCTCTCTTTCTTTAATGTCACAAACAATAAGAGAATGGACAGCAGATACAGCAATACCCTTGCGTTCCTTTGCGGTGTGTTCTGATACACAAGTTGGCAAGCGTCGCAAAGCCCAAGATGATGCTGCCGAACTCGATGTCTCGGATCTCGCTCTACCAGCAACAACAGATTCTCAAAAGCTTGGAGAA
>NZ_JBHIPC010000026.1:0-1818 GCF_042195765.1 Bartonella sp. AP3QHHD | reverse complement strand
ACATAACCGCAACCATCCTCACAACCGATATGCGAAATCATCCGTCTATTGTTTGTATCAACGTGTCCTCCAGACGTCTTAAGAGAAGGCGCTTGATTGCCGACAATACTGGTTGCTTGATTACTTCCATACATGCTTGGCGAAAACTCATCACTCGTCAAAAATCTCTTACTAACAGACCAAAAATCAAAGGCATGATCCGCATAGCTACGACTGGTCGTAATCGGAACACCATAGGCAGACTTTGCATTTACACCTGTCCCTGATTGAAGATAAATATCAACCCAAATATTATGCCACGGATTGTAAACCATCCCTTCTGGACTACTACGTGGGCGGTGATTTAAACACCAAACAGACTTGGGCAAAACATCCCCCGCTTGATAACCCGATAAGAGATGACCTTCAATCTCACCAACATCCGCACATAGCGTATGAAATCCACCGATCTTTTCAGAATTATCCTTTGTATAGCCATCAGGAGCCGTCGGATTTTGCGAAATTTCAAAGGATAGCTCATTCGTCTGATCTTTTAAGATGAGATATATATAATAATCCTTTCCTGCTTCAAGATCTTCGTCAAAAGTCATCCTTCCACGCCCTGGAATGCGGTAAAAGAGGTACCTACCCCCATTCTCTTCACCATGATAAAAGCGAAAACATGCCCCTTCATTGATCACAAGACCTTTTCTATTTTTCGGATCGGCTTCCAGAATTCTGTCAGGTTGATGAAAACGCACATTCTCTAAAAAATTAGTGGAAAGAGAACCTACCTTACTTTGAAGTTCAGAAAGACTGTCACTGTTCCTCTGTGCCTTCTCTTGAACTTCTGTCAATGCACTCTTCGCTTCTTCCGCTAACACTTTTGCCTCAGAGGCGGCTGTATTCGCAGAATTTGTCGTTGCTGTCACCGTGTCTAATGAACTCNAACACTCTTCGCTTCTTCTGCTGTCGACTTCGCAGTCTCGGCTACTTCCTTGGCTTCTTCTGATAAACTTTTTGCACTCAAAGCGGTTTGGCTTGCATGATCACTCGTGGATTTTGCTTCATTGGCTATTGTTTCTAAGCCTTCTGCTTTAGATTTTGCATCGCTAGCCTCTCTTAGTGCTTGATCTACTTTCTCTGTTACACTCTCTGCTGCACTTTTCGCCGCTTCCGCCAAACCCTTCGCTTCTGAAGCTGTTTGCGAGGCTTGTTCCACTCCTGTTTGCGCCGATTCGGCAACTCTCTTAACAGTTGCAACAGATTCCTTGACTTCAGCACAAGCATTCTTGGATTGTTCTGAAAGAGCCTTTGCCTCTTCTGCAATATCCTTGGCATCATCAGCTGTCCGTTTTGCGCCATCCGCCTTAAGACTTGCTTGTGTTGCTATCGTCTTAACTTCATGACTCGTCGCTACCGCGGTCGCTGCTACTTGGGTTGTCTCTGTTGCTGTTTGAGAAGCATCTTTCGCTGTTTGTTCTGCACGTTCAGCAATAGATTTCGATTCTTCTGCAACCTGTTGCGCACCATTCGCACGCGCCATGGCTTTTTCCGACTCTTGCCTTGCATTCACAACCTGTTCTAACGGCGCAAAGGTTTCATACGAATACAAAGATGCCGTCCCTAAAATCTTCGGAACAACAACGCTATCTTGCGAAGTTCCTTCTCTGATTTCCTCTTTCGTGGCTATTGGTATCAGATACTCATGACTATGATCAGGTATTTTCATCTGCTTTATTCCTCCATTAAACCTAAAATGAACACTCTTTCAAATCTTCAAACTCTTCTCTTAAGGTCTCTAAGCGCTTCTCTAAATCTTTCAGTGAACCATCAAGC
>NZ_JBHIPC010000025.1:0-1873 GCF_042195765.1 Bartonella sp. AP3QHHD | reverse complement strand
GGTTGTGGAGCCTGATGTGTATTTTCTGATGTCATAAAATACGCCCTCCAGATAATAAAAAACCCCGCATTTGCGGGGATTTTGAACTGTACATTTCCCTCTCTAGACACAATACGCCTAAGTACAGTAATGTCATTAAATACGATTTGCTACACTTTGTCAACATAAAAATAACACATATTGATAATTTCAAAAGGAATCAGTTAATGATAATTCCAATAAAACCAATTAAAGAGCAATAAACATGACAATCGTATTAATTATCTTATGTATTCTACTATTACTTCCATTTACTGGAATTATACTGGAAGCTTTATGTGCTATAGTTGGTTACGGTATAGGTGCCGCTATGATTGGAGTCCTTATTTTTCTATTAATAATAGGAGCAAAGTTCTTAGGATTTATATATAGCTTGTGTTTAATAATAGCGTTTATGGCATTAATTGCGATTTGTAACATTAAATCAAACGGAAACACATGGGAAGAAGCAATTTCATACAGCACTGCACTATTTTTACCACTGCTTATCTTATGGTTTATTATATGGTATTTCTCTGATAATCGTGATATGTTGGATATATCATCCGTATTGTTTATTACAGCAATAATATGTTCTATTATTGCGATCCCATTCACATTCAATCCTCCAACGAAAGATATTAAAGGCTATCCTGGATTTCTAATTAAAATGTATTGTGTAATACCTATATTTTTTGCGGGTCTTTGTTGGAGCAAAACGACGGCAATAGTAACGGCAATAGTATCAGTAATAATATTGATTGGCTATTTCATTATGATTGCATATTCAGATAATGATAAACCTGATGAAAAAGATGAAAAAAAAGCTTCTAATGAAAATACTTCCTAATAACATTAAGAACGATACGCAATGAATTCACAAGATGTGGTAGCATTTGATCTTCTATAACGAGGGACTGTAACGCAGCGTGAAGATTGTACTGTCTATAAAGGCATTGTGCTTCTTTTAGTGCCTCTTGCATGTTTATAAACTGCTCTGTTGCAAATTCTACCCATTTGTCTCTTGCCTTATCATCAGATGATGACGGCATTTCGTCATAAATTGCATTAGGCAAGCCTTTTGCACAAAGGTAATTATTTCTTATCTGTAGGTACTGTTGCGCGGCATCATATTGCTCTTGAGTAATCACGCCTTGCAAACAAAGCCGCCCGATATAGGTACCAGAAAGTGGATTTTTTGCCTCCTGTAGCGTTAAACCGAAGCGCTTTGCACGCATTTCTATTGCCAATTTATCAACGGCTTCACGTAGTGCTTTTGCACGTGATATACGACCATTGGCTTCTCTTAGCTGCCCTGCTATTTTAGGGCGTCCCCTCTTTTTGTTTTTTTTCACTTATGTCCTCAGATGTCTGTTTAATATCTTGCCAAATTCTCTCTGATCTTGACCATGAAATTCGATTTAAAAAGAACAATAAAACCACTAAAATGCATATTACAGCAGCAACACCTAACTTAAGTTTTAAGTGACTTTGATCCCAAGAAAGTTTTAAGAGCAGAATGAAAAGTGTACTCAATAAAGCACCCATCACTATACTGTAATAACTCATTGATGTAGATGACATACAATCTCTTAACAGCTCTATATCATTCTCTGTAAGCATATAAACGGGTTCAGATTCTTCTGTACTAACCCTAGACTTCTTTTTACTATCCATTAAAGCACCTTCTGTTTAAAAAGGAACGCTATCATTCATAACGGTATGAGATGTATCAAGAGGCTTGTGAAAGCTTCTGTCATAAGGAGATGACTGCTCTTGATTATCATCATTTTTGCCATCTAAAAGCTTTAACTCGCCTTTGTACTGAGGCAATATGACTTCTGTTACATAGCGA
>NZ_JBHIPC010000024.1:0-4812 GCF_042195765.1 Bartonella sp. AP3QHHD | reverse complement strand
AACACATAAATACAATTTTTAATATATATCTAAGAGGGTTTTGTAGGTGTTTTGGGGGTTTTAAAAACAGACAAAACCTATAAGTAATATAAGAAAATGAATATATATATATAACTCTCTTTAAATAAAGCTTTTGAAAAGGATAAAGCTATCATTTTAAATACGGTATAATCTCTTAAAGGCAATCCAAATAAGAGTATCTAAAAGTGCAAATGATTTCTTTTTAGAATAACGCATATAAGCACTCTTTTTAAAGATTGTATCTAATCAACTTAACAAGAGAGGTATAGATTATGGTTATAAGACTCTATACCCCTTGTGAGTTTAGCAAGCCAAGTCTATTCAATTTCTTTAATTTCTAGTTTTGGTAGGTTCTTAACGATTTTCATTGTCTCTAAACTTACGGTAATAACCCTCTGAAATAACTCTAGAGGGTAGGCAGGGTTGCCAATGGTTTCAACAGCATAGCGATTGGCATCATTCACAATGCCACTCTTTTTATCAGTCTTTACACATTGACGCCCCATAACCCATTCAAGAGCGGGTTTACCATTAACGATATACTCATAAGCGTCAAGTGGGATATCTGTCATGATGATATTGCTATTATAAATAACAGTGGTTTTATCTTTCTCTTTACCTGCTTTTGCGAATTTCATTTCAGTAACATAATAAAACTTTTCGGGATTAGAGATTTCTGTAACTTTTGGATTACCCTTTTTAAAAGTCACTGGATAAGGCTCTACAGTTTCATAATTCACGTGCAAATGACCCAGTTCACGCCCTGCTGTTACGAACTTCCAAAAATTACCAGCACTCTTTACACAAGGGATACGAGGCAATTCTTTAGAGAGGTTATCAGCATAACGAGCACGATAATCTTCCGAATGAAGTAAACCGTAAACATAATAGAATAGATCATCTTTAGTGATTTTTTCATTAGGATAAGCAGCTTTAAAATGTGCTAATCCTTCATCAGTAATGGCATCACGCCTCTGTAAACCAGCTGTTTTGCTTTCTTCTGTAAATAAATGGGATTGTTTCTCACTTTTACCTTTTGAAACCATAGTATCTTCATAAAAATACCGTGGAAAGCATTGACCTTTTTCTATTGCATCTAGATTAGGCAAATCTTCAGACATAAGAACAGAAAAACCACACCTTGCTCCTACGCCTGTAATTTGAATTACTTTATTTTCAACCGCTTTTCCCATCGGAAATATCCGCGGCATTTGTAAAACCATTTCATTGAAGGTGCGATTATAATAAAGCCACTGTCGTGTAAAAGGACGATATAAACTTTGCATAAGGCATGTAGCTTCAAATTCAAAAGTATTTCCTTTTGCTAAATCTTCTTTAAGAGCGCGGCTCCAACTGATTTTTCTCGTATCTGTATTGACGAAATTGTCTACAGCATTTTTACGTATCCTAGGATCAACATGTCCATAAACATTATTAAAACGCTTTACTTCACTGTTATAGAAGGCAATCATATTACTTATGTTTTTCGCTAAAACTTCATGGCTTGAATTGTATACCCAAGCATCACGGCTAGTTACAATACCACAGGAATAAGTATCAAAAAGCTTTTTACCATGACCTTTTTTATAACCTATGGATAAAAATGCTTTAAAATTGTTATCACGTTGACCAAGCCAATCACCATGTTTATCTGGTGTGATTATTTGCCAACCTTGTTTACTTCGTGTAATGCCATCAATGCTCCTAAATTTTTTAATTGTCTTAAGCTTTTTTTCTCTTGTGTGATTATTACCAATATCATGATAGTAAATTTTACAAGGTCCAATAGCATTGGGATTTTTGATAAACAAGGTTACAGCAATACCGGTCATACTACCATTGCCAAAAATATTTTCACCTTCTTGAGCTCTTCCATTGCTTAACATATTTTTGCGAAGATCCCCCCGTAAATTAAGCACATAAATGCTCGTAAACTCTTTGGCTAAAGATTTTCGTAATCCATCCATTGTTGACTTTTCTATGTAACCAGAACCAGAAACAAAACCGATTACTCCAGCATTATCAATACGATCACTAGCCCAGCGAATGGCACGAATATAACTATCATAAAGATTTCGCATAAGGCTTGCTTTAGATTGAGCGGCGTAAGTTTCATCAATACGGTCATTTAATATCGGATAAGGCGTATTCTTTGCATTATCATTAGCACTTTTTTGACCAGTTGAATAAGGCGGGTTGCCGAAGATAACTTCGATAGTCAAATTTTTCTGATGTTCCAAATATTCACTGTTTTCTTTGAGTATACCTTCCATAAGATCTTGTTTTTCAATCATTCGAAACGTATCAGTCAAACCAATATGCTTGAAAGGGATATAATTTCCTTTCATAAGACCATGATAGGTTGCTTCGATATTAATGGCTGCTATGTAATAGGCTAGCAAGACAATCTCATTTGCGTGGATATCATAACGGTATTTATATTCCATATCCTCTGGTTTGATGAGATTGGATTGTAATAGCCGTGTGATAAAGGTCCCAGTACCCGTAAAAGGGTCAAGAATAGAAACACCACGTGATCCTAGACTTTTTCCAAATTCATGACGCAACACATCATCAACAGAATGAATGATAAAATCAACAACCTCAATGGGAGTATAAACAATGCCTAATTTTTCTACTGTACGCGGAAAAGCATAACGGAAAAATTCATTATAAAGCTCTACAATTAAACTTTGTTGTGCTTCAAGAGTGGTAATTCCACGCGTGTAAAATTGTACACTCTTAGAAATATTTTTGAGATCTTGAGATTCTTCTTTAGGGGTAACTTTATCAAGGACATTGAGTACACGTTGTAAAGCACAAGATACGGGATTCTCTTGAACAAACTGATGCCCCTCAAATAAAGCATTAAAGACTGGACGCGTCACAAGATGTTGCGCAAGCATTTCAATCGCATTTTGTTCGGAGATAGTTGTATTTAAATTACTACGTAATTCGGTCATAAAATCATTAAACACACGCCGTGTTTCAGTTTCTGATTTCGTCAAAACCTCAGTTAAGCGTGTGATATGAGTTTGAGCAAGATCACCAACATTTATTGCCCATTTTTTCCAATAGCTAGGGTCGTAAAATCTATTAACAATAGCAGCTTTAATGACATCTTTACATTTAGAAAAAAGGGGGAGTTCTCCTTGTTCTTCACATGTGTGAGAGGATTCATAAGTTGCTAACCCAATATTAAGTCCTGAATACTCTAATTTTGAGCGTATAGGTAAATCATCAATAACCGTGGTCGTATCTTCTAACGCAAGTTCTTGAGAAGCAGCAACAATTTCAAGAGCATCGCTTACGTCTTGTTTTTTGTGCATATGGTGAATTATTTTATTAAAGTTATCATCATGAGCACGTAAAGCATTGAGAACTTGCCAGATGACATTATACTTTTGGTTGTTTTCTAAGGCTATTTCCGGCGGAATATCAGCGGGTATCCCAACGGGTAGAATGATATAGCCTCTTTTTTTACCCTCTGCTCGACGCATTACACGTCCGATCGCTTGAATAATCTCAATTTGACTTTTGCGCGGGTGTAAAAATAGAACAGCATCAAGAGCGGGTACATCAACACCTTCAGAAAGACAGCGTACATTGGTAAGTACACGACAAGTATTTTCCCCCGCATCTTCCTTTAACCAGTCAAGTTGTTTTGTACGCTCTTTAGCACTAAAGGTTCCATCAATATGGGCAAGGGTACAGTTAAGAGGAGGAGTATCTTTATAGTTTTTATGAAGAGCGCGTAAAGATTCTTGCACTTTTTCTTTTTTGAATCTTTTGCATATGCGTTTAGAAGTATCAATATCTTTGCAAAAAGCTAAAGCTCTACGCATGGGCTTGGGGTCATCTTCAAGATCAAGTTTCAGATCCATTTTGGTAAGGGCTCTATAACAGCCATTAATCTTGGTCCTATCATCGAGAATAAGTTCATAATTCTTATCGGTAATCAGATGTTGAATGGATTGACTTACTTCTTCTTCGTTGACAACTAATATGATAACTTTACAAGGTGATAACAGCTTATCCTCTAAAGCACGTGAAAAGTTGTAAGTGTAAAGTTGTTTGCCATAGAGTTTTTCATTATCCATGGACACCAAAACGTTATTGGATAAGAAAGCATTCCTTTTCAGCTTGTCACTAAAGATCTTTGGGGTTGCTGTCATGTAGAGGCGTTTTTTGCCTCGAATAATGCTATTGTCATGAACCTTGATAAATTCAGATTCATGCTTTTCTGTTCCCAACACAACACCAGTTGTTCTATGGGCTTCATCACAAATGATCAAATCAAATTCGGGTAAACCATGCTCTTTTTGTGCATCCGAAATCACTTGGATAGAATGATAGGTTGAAAAGATAACCGTCATTGCATTTGCTAGGTTTTCACGAGCTTCTTTGGCAAGGGCTTTTGCATCTGTTGTAGCAGGGAGAACAAGATCTGATGTTTCCATGCCAACAATATCATCTTGGTTTTTACGACGCTTGCCTACTTTTGTATCCGAACACACCGCAAAGGAACGCAAGGGCACTTGTGCATCGGCTGTCCATTCACGGATTGTTTGCGAGACTAAAGCCAGAGAAGGCACCAGAAACAACACACGCTTGCCTTTTCCTGCTATGTGTTCTGCTATCTTAAGGCTTGTGAAAGTCTTCCCCGTTCCACATGCCATAATCAGCTTGCCACGATCTGCTTCTTTTAACCCTTCACAGACTTTCTTGATGGCTTCTTCTTGATGGGGACGAGGCTCTTTTGTTGATTTCAGAAGAACTTCTTGTTTTGTT
>NZ_JBHIPC010000023.1:0-18195 GCF_042195765.1 Bartonella sp. AP3QHHD | reverse complement strand
AGGCGCTTATTATCAAAAGGAAATGTTGGCAGCCGAGCAAGAGGGGCGGATAGGGCGCGTTGCGCGTGATCCTTTAATGCAAATACGCGCCTTTTGGGATATTGGGGGGACAGGCGCTAAGGCAGATGCCACGGCGATATGGATAGCGCAATTTGTTGGTAGAGAGATCAGAGTGCTTAATTATTATGAAGCACAGGGGCAACCGTTATCGGAGCATATAGGCTGGTTGCGTCAAAATGGCTATGAGAAAGCATTGATGGTTTTGCCCCATGATGGTGCGACCAGAGACCGTGTGCACAATGTGAGTTTTGAGAGTGCTTTAAATGATGCGGGTTTTGAAACGCAAGTGATCCCTAATCAAGGGGCAGGGGCGGTTAAGATGCGTATAGAGGCGGTGCGGCGTATTTTGCCGTCTGTTTGGTTTAATGAAGAGATGACGGTAGCAGGGCGCAAAGCACTGAATTGGTATCATGAGAAATGGGATGAGAAGCGCGGCATTGGTTTGGGTGCAGAGCATGATTGGTCGAGCCATGGGGCGGATGCCTTTGGTTTAATGTGCATTGTCTATGAAGCACCCAGTGTCAAACCCAAGCAAGAGCGTTATTGCACTATGGAAAGAGAAGCGGCATCATGGATGGCATTCTAGATCAAGACTTTCAAAAAACGACAATCCTCGATGAATATGAACTCTATAAGCGTTTAAAGTCTTGGTACGCAGAAGATATTGAACATGTTAATGAATGGCGTGAACAGGCGCGTGAAGATTTTGATTTTTATAATGGTCGTCAATGGGCAGAGGAAGATCTTGCGGTTTTAAAAGAGCAACGCCGTCCTGTCATGACTTTTAACCGCATTGCACCCCTTGTGAATGCTATTGTTGGGGCGGAGCGTAATAATAAGCGCGAAGTACAGTTTCAACCACGGCAAATGGGAGCGGCAATACCCAATGAATTGCTTACTGGAGCAGCAGAATGGTTTCGTGATGAGGCAGAGGCGGAATATGCCGATTCCGATGCTTTTCAGGATATGGTTATTTGCGGTATGGGCTGGACAGATACGCGGCTTGATTATGATACAGATCCCGAAGGGATACCTGCTGTTCAACGTTTAGATCCCTTAAAAATGGTTTGGGATGCCAATGCTGTAAGACCAAATCTCATTGACGCACAGCGTATGTGGTATGTTGATCGCAAATCCGTTGAGGATGCGAAAAGTCTTTTTCCTGATGTTGCTGTTGAAGATCTTAACGCCGATTGGGCTATCGATAGTACAACCGCTTCTGAGGATTCTCATGTGTCGCTTGATGCGTATCAAGATGACTCCAATGCGACTTCTCTCTCAGATCCGTATTCTGGGAAACGCTATGTTACGCTGGTTGAATGCCGTTGGTTTGAATATGAGACCACTTACAAGGCGCCTGATCTTCAAACCGGACAGATGCGCAACTATAGCAAACAGGAGTTTGAACAGCTTCAAAGGGTAATGCCACAATTACAAGGGGTGTGTTTTAATAAAAAAGTGGTGAGACGCGCTTTTCTGGGACGACGTCTTTTAGCAAAGCCCGATAAGCCATTAGCACCTGATGGGCAACTTGGGTGGGAGTGTATCACGGGCACGCTGGATAAGCTTAAAAACCAGTTTTACGGGATTGTTCGCCCCGCAAAAGACCCACAAAAATGGTCGAATAAATATTTTAGCCAAGTGATGTATATCCTTAATAGCCAGTCTAAGGGCGGCTTGATGGCAGAACGAGGCGCTTTCGATGATGATCGCCCAGCCATGGAAAGCTGGGCGCGAACGGATACGATTACTTGGGTTAAAAATGGTGCGCTTACAGGAGGGAAAATTCAACCAAAGCCAAGTGCACAATTTCCCAATGGATTTTTCCAGCTGTTTAATGAATCGCGTGAAGCGATAACGCATGTAACAGGGTTATCGGCCGAGTTTATTGGAACACGGGAGGTCAACCAAGCCAATGTGCTGGAAAATACACGCCGGCAATCAACGCTTAATTTGCTTGCGGGGCTGTTTGATAATCTCAAGCTTTATCGGTGTAGGCAGGGAAAGATTATCCTTTATCTCATTCAGAATTATCTCTCTGATGGGCGTCTGGTACGTATTTCTGGACAAGAGAATGCCCAATATGTGCCGTTGACGCGTGAAGCTGTTACGACGCTTGAGTATGACATTATTGTTGATGATTCACCGACAAGCCCCAATGAAAAAGAGAAAACTTTTGCGGCAATTACGCAGATGTTGCCGTTGCTTGGTGGGTTCTTAACACCGGAGATGATTCCAGATCTTTTAAAGCTTTCCCCACTACCGGCAACATTGGTAGCAAATTTAACGGCAAAAGCACAGCAGGCACAACAAGAACAACAGCAACAGCAGATGATGCAACAAAGCCAAGGGGCGCAATTAACTCCAGAGCAACAAGCAAAGATTGCTGTTTTACAGCAAGAAGCGCAAGCAAAGAGCACACTCTATCAACTTGATGCGCAGCAGAAACAAGCGGCATTGCAGCAGAAAAATATCGAACTTTTCTTGAAACAAGAACAAGCGCGCATGCAGCTCGAACTTCAACAGGCAAAAAATGAGATAGCGCAGCGTGATTTAGAACGCAAAGCTTTACAGACACAGTTGGAACACTATCGAGTTTTGACAAAAAATATAATAGCACATTGAAGGGACAGAATATGGAAGAAGAGTTTACGCCAGAAGAACAAGCAATCTATGATGAACATTTTGCCAGTGATAATGCTGTTGAGTTGGTCGAGCCAGAACAAGTTGAGGAAGTTTTTGATGCAGAGGAAAGTTCTGAACAGCCAGCTGTAGAACCACTTCAAGAGCAGCCAAATTCTGATGTAATAGAATCTGATAAACTAGAGCAAGAGCGGCAAGCACGCCAAAAGGCAGAACAAAGCGCCATTGAAGCGCGTGAATTGGCTATTGAACTTGCGCAAAAATATGCCGCAATGCAGGAAGAAATCACGCGCCGCCGTGAGGAAAATATTCCCTCCCTAGAAGACGACCCAAAAGCACATTTTGCATGGCTTAGTCATAAGGTACAAGAACAACAGAAATTGCTTGATGAGTTTTCTCATATGAGAGAGAGCCAAGAGCGCATGAGTCAAGAGGAATATGAACGCCAAAAGTTGGGGGATTATTTCGAGGAAGCCAAAGCGCAAGTACAAGATAAATATCCAGATTTAGACAGTATCACGGACTATCTCTATGAAAGAGCAGACAGTGTCTTACAAGCGCAAGCAAGCCTTTATCCGCAATGGAAAGACCCAGAGGCACGGCAACAACAAATTGGTGCTGAATTGCGCCAAATATGCCAGCAGTGTCAGAAAGCTGGTATAAACCCAATTGAGGTGCTGGTGCAAAAAGCGAAAGCTTTTGGCTATAGTGGAGCGCCAGTTAAGGACGAAGTGGAAGCCCTTCAAGAGCGCTCTCAAGCAGCGCGGACGCTTACAGCGCGCGGCGGGCAAGTTCCAACAGGCGGTATGGATGTGAGAACGCTTTTTTCCATGCCGGAAGCAGAATTTGCAGCATGGGTTGAGAAAAATCCCAAAAAATTTGAACAAATTATGAGCAGAGCATGAAGATGTGCGCAATGGCGCGACAGAGAGAACCAAGTGATTGTTATCGTTTGGGGGTGCCGCAAGGCGAGTTTTAAAAACCAAGAAAGGCATTAATTGAAATGGCAGTAACAGAAGTAAAGCTCAATGACCCATTAGCCGTTGGCGTTTGGGCTAAGATGCTAAACACAGAGACCTCAAAAGCGTTGCCTATTGCACCGCTGATGGGGGAGAGCAAAAACAGCATTATCCAAGTGTTGGATGTGCTAGGAAAATCCGCTGGTGACTCTGTGACGAGCGGATTAAGAGTCCAACTTATGGGGGATGGCGTTAGCGAGGGACAAACGCTGGAAGGCAATGAAGAAGCCCTCCAATTTATGAATGAAAAGGTGCGCATCAACGAGCTTACTCATGCTGTGCGCATCAAATATGAAGGCTCTATTGATCAACAACGTGTTCCCTTTAATTTGCGTAAGGAAGCAAAAGATGGGCTTGTTGATTGGTATGCAGATCGCTTAAGTTTGATGTTCTTCATTCAGGCAGCAGGTTATACAGCACCATGGATTCACTTCGAAGGACGCAGCATAACCCTTAAACCCGTACATTATGGTTTTAATGCTCCATTAGAGCCAAGCAAACTGCGTATTATTCGCCCAGCTAAGAAAAAGACTGATGAAGAACTTACAAAAGACGATGTTTTTACATTAGATCTTATAGATCGGGCTGTTGAACGCGCTAAACTTGCTAATCCACGTTTGCGCCCTGTTCGTGTTGATGGAAAATCGGCATATGTGATGTATCTCCACCCAACACAGGTGACCCAATTGCGTACCAATACCCAGAGTGGTCAATGGTTAGACATTACCAAGGCAGCTTATGATGGCTCTGGAGCTAAGAACCCAATTTTTAATGGTTCTTTAGGGATGTATAACGGTGTCATTTTGCGTGAAGCTGAACATGTCCCCAATGGTATCAATTCAAAGACACAAGAGCCTGTTCCCTCTGTTCGTCGTGCTATTTTGCTTGGTGCGCAAAGTGTTATCATGGCTTATGGGCGCGTTGGCAATGGAGCAACAGGAGGCGATGGGAAAGGGGGAACACGCTATAAACTTGTTGAAGAACTGTTTGATTATCAACGTGAATTTGGGGTTGCAGCTAAAACCATTATCGGCATGAAAAAATCACGCTACACCTTGCCTCATTCTGATCAAGGGGGACAGGATTTTGGTACCATTGTCATCCCTTCTTTTGCTGAAGCAAGCTAATTATTAAAGGATGACAATTATGGCAGAAAAATCGCTAATTACACAGGAACCTGTTGAGACCGTTGAGACTGTTGAAACTGTTGAGATGACAGATGAGGGATTGCCACCTGTTTTGCAGGGACGTAACAACTCTACGCAGCAGGTTAGTTTTTTACGGGCGCGTGTTAAATGTACAGACCAAGGGCTGATAACGAAAATTGGTGTTCTACCCCGTGGGGCTTTGATAAAAAGAATTCAAGTTTATACCATGGCGGATTTTGAAGATGTAAAAGTTATATTTGGAAAAGAACCTAATGGCAATGATTATGGAGAAACAAAGCTTTTGCAATCTTACACCGGCAATGTGCCCCTACCTATGGAGGAACGAGATGTTCCGCTAGAGGCTGAAAATACGATTTACATGACACGAGACAAGCAAAGCACCAAAGGTGATGCTGAGGTGATTGTTGAGTTTTACACTAATCGTTAAAGGCAAGGGGGCGTTTATTGCTTGCGTCCCCCTCCTATACAAGATGCCCCAAGACATTTGGAAGAGGGTGATATGACAATAATAGTACAGACAGGTGGTCCGATTGGAGACAAACAGACCATTACTCCTTGGGATAAAAATTTTATCCAGATGTTAAACGATATTCAGGATGAAATAGATGATCAAACAGATGAGTATGTTGATCAAGTGCAAAGGGCGATATTTTCGGCTATTCGCTTTTGTGAACGATTGCCTTTTTATTTCAATGAAAGCCGCGAAGTTGTTTTTACCACTCTAAAGGGCAAAAGCCGTTATGGCGCCGAGGCACATCCCTCTATAACAGGGGCTGTTCGCATTGTTGATGCTTACGTTTATGAAGATAATCACAGAAAAGCAAAGCTTTTGCAGGTAGATCCTCTTGTTATTGAGAATCTTGAGGATGATTGTAGCCATGGCATGCCTACACGCTATGCTTATTTTGAACAAAAGCTTGTCTTGTATCCAACACCAGAGCGCGTTTATTCTATCAGGCTTATTCTTGACCCTGTAAGAATAAAAGATATTGAGAGTGCACAAGAAGCGTCCATATGGTTTTTAGAAGCCTATGAACTGATCAAAACGCGTGCAAAATATGAAATTTATACCAATATTATTAAAGAACCACAGATGGCAGCGGCAGCTTTTGCCATGTTTCAAGAGCAGCTCGATGCGCTTCAAATTGAAACATCACGGCGCAAGAATTTGTTAAAAATTCAACACACGGATTTCTGATGACCTTTATTCCTATTGCTGAGTATAGACCAGATGTTGCATTTATTAATAGTGGTTATTCTAGTGAGATTGTGAACGTTTTACCTGCACCAAATTCGTATATTCCGTTTCCCATTGTGGCGCCGGTCTCAGATTTTTTTCCGGATGTGATTTTGGGGGTCTATGCTGTGCGCTCATTGGGTGGTGTGCGCATCATTGTGGGTGCACCAACAAAACTTTATGAATATGACAACAGCACGCGCGGCTGGAAAGACATTAGCAAACCTCACACACAATATCACGCCAATGAGACTGCACTTTGGTCTTTTGCCTCCTTTGGTGATCATATCATTGCTGTTAATAGCAATGACCCACCACAAATGCTTTCGTTAAAAACGGATGAAAGGTTTTGTGATTTGAGCGGTAATCCCCCGCGTGCTGGACTTGTGCGTGTGTGGGGTGATTTTGTTTGCCTGATGCAATTAACAGATAAGCCAAACCGTGTTCAGTGGTCCGGTTTGAATGATGCGACACATTGGACAGTTGGGGAGAAAAGTTGCGATTATCAAGATTTTCCCGATGGAGAATATGTTCAAGGGTCTACGGAATCAACAAATCCACTTATTTTTATGCGCTCCGCCATTTATCACGCAACCTTTGTACCAGGCTCTAAAATTATCTTCAGTTTTGCAAAAATAAAAGACAAAATAGGAGCTAAAAGCAGCACAGCAATTGCAAGCCGTGGAGACTGTACTTTTTTTGTCTCTGATGATGGTTTTTATCAAATCAACAGTGCTGGTGAAATGCTCCCTATTGGCTTTGGAAAAGTCGATAAAACTATCTTCACACTTTACAATAACTTTGCCATTGATGAGATGAGGGCATGTATTGATCCGGTCTATTCTCGTGTTTATTTTTCTATTAATGATAACACTGAAGGGATGCATATTTATGTTTATGATTGGCTTTTGCAAATATGGAGTGTCATTAAGGGGCAAAACCTTCTCTTATTTCCCCTTTTTGCAGCCGGTTATACATTAGAAGGCTTAGACGAAGTACAAGAGAGCTTGAAAGATTTACCAGCTTCTCTTGATAGTAAGATGTGGCAAAATGGTGCGCCTGTTTTAGGAGCTTTTACGCCAGACAACACATTTGGTTTTTTTGCGGGTCCTCCGATGGAAGCAGTTATTGCTTCACAAATTGTGGGGGATACGGGCAGGCAAATCAACCTGATGAGTGAGGCTTTTGTTCAAGCGGATACAACAAAAGGTTTTTTAAGTGTTGGGGCGGCTTTTATCATTGATAACAAGAACCAATTAAATTGGGCTAAAGAGCGTTATGCCGGCTATAATATTGGGATGTATAATATCCGCTCACGGGCGCGTTATCACGCCTTGCGTCTGAGAATACCAGAAGGCACGCCATGGACACATATAACAGGCTTTGATGTAACGCTCAAACCCGCGGGCATAAGATGAGTTTTAAGATCTATAATACAGAAAAATGGAGCGCTGAACAAATGGCGCCCTATTTTGACAATGTCATAAAATCGATAGCTTATTTTAATCAAAAATTCCCTGATGATTATAATACAGAAACCATTTTAAACGATATTTTGAAGGGAGAAAAAGTTCTTTGGATTATCGTTGATGCGCATGAAAACTTTATGGCGCATGTCACAACACAGTTACAAGAACTCGTCACTGGAGCATTAAGGGCGGTTGTTGTCACGCTTGGTGGAAAGGGAGGAGCACCCTTAACAAAGCTTATCACTCAGATTGAAGCTTATTACAAGGAAAAAGGGGCAAAAGAGCTTGTCATCATAGGCAGGCGAGGGTGGGAAAAATCTCTTAAATCGCATGGATATTTCGTTAATCTTTTAGAATATAGAAAGCAGCTTTAATATGGGAAAAAGTTCTAAACCAATCCAGAATACCCAAAACACGACGCAAACAAATGAACCCCCTGCATGGGCAAAAGGTATTTTTGAACACGCAGCTCAAGATGCCATGACTTTTTATAACCAAGGCAGCGGAAAAGCCGTTTATGACGGGCAGCGTGTTGCGGGTTTAAGTGATCAAACAAAGAATGCGATTAATGGGCTTAGCAATAATACGCATAACTATGATAACAACACTTTAAATGGATTAGCCACAGGGCAAAATTCAACAAGCCAAAACTTAAAGAACATGGCTTCAGGGCAACAAATAGGCAATAACCCTTACTTTGATGAAGCGCTTCAAAACACATTAAATAAGGCAACAAGCTCTATTAATAGTTCATTGGCAGGTGCTGGGCGTTATGGTTCTGGGGCGCATACTGGGGTTTTGGCTGATGAATTGGGGGGCATAGCAACTCAAGCTCTCTCACAGCAATATAACCAAGACGTCAACAATATGATGCAAGCTAATGGAATGATTGACCAAGCAAACCAAAATCAGTTGGCGGGCGCCAATAACTTCTTTCAAGGTCAAGGTCAGGCAAATCTTAATGCGTTGACGGGAGGGAGTGTACTTGATGCCAATCATCAACGGCAATTAGATGAAGAGCGGCAAAAATGGGAGCAGCAGAACAATCTTGATTGGGACCAGTTAAGTAAGTTGCTTGCAGCTGGTGGGGCTGTTGCTGGAAATTATGGAACGCGAACAGGACAAATGACGACATTGACTCCACAGCCAAAACCTAATCCATGGGAGATTGTTGGAAATGTTGGAACTATCCTTGGTACTTTTGCTGGGCTTAGTGACATCAGAGCAAAAGAAAACATCAGAGAGGCTGGGCAGAGAAATGGCTATACACTCTATGAATACAACTACAAAGGTTATCCAGAGCGCTATCGCGGGGTGATGGCGCAGGATGTTTTGAAGACAAATCCTAAAGCTGTTTTTTTGCATAAGGCGACAGGTTTTTTGCATGTGGATTATAGCAAGCTTGGATTTGAAATGGAAAGGGTGCAGTGATGGAACAAAACAGCTTTAATACTTTATCACTATTTATGAATCCAAAAGTTTTGCGTCCTTTAATACATCAGGGTCTTTTTCAGTTACCTAAATATTTTTTTCAAAAACATTCCACGCCTTCAAACACGCCGTTGGAAGGGCGATACAAGCCAAGTTTTTTAGAACGTGTTGCTTTTAGCACAAACCCTTTTGATGCGAGCAATGGGGATAATACTCCACAAAAATTGAGTCCTACAGAGCTTATTCGCGGTGCTCAAACAGGAGGAGGAGAAGTTGGGAAAAAAACGCCAGCAGAATTGATTATGTCTACGGATGATTTAAAGCGCCAAATGCCTCCATTACCGGATGCTTCAAAGGATACTGTTAAGATACAAGAGGCGCCAGAGCAACAAAAGTATGACTTCTCAGATCAGGGAGGTGTTGCATCAATGATTCCTCAATCTCCACTTGTTGCGAACATTGATCAGTCTAGTGGGGATGAAGCTGGGCGACAGCAAAAAGATGTGATGGATTATATTGCTCAACTTAATGAGAAATCTATAGCGGAAAACTCTTTGAAAAACGATTCTGGAAATGATGAGGAAAAGCTTTTTGATGCACCTATAGGAGAAGAAAAACATTTGAATGCACACTTACCAGAAGAGGAGCATTTAAAAGCAAGTGGTGATCTTGAACAAAAAACAGATTATATCAAGTCACTTGATAACTTTGTTCAGACAGGAGCAAATCCAAGTAGCTTATGGGAGCGTTTTAGAAAATCAGAATTTTCCGAGCATTTAATGGATTTTTTTGCAGGGCTTGCGTTAGGAAAGACACCACAAGAAAGTTTTTCAAATGCATCTATCCTTATGCGGCAGGGCAACAAGGAACGCGCACAACATAAACAAACTTTGCAATTTTTACGCTCTAAAGGGTATAGCGATGAAGATGCGCAAGCACTCACGCAATATCCAGATCTTGCCATGAAAATCATAGGCAACACGTTAAGCCCTCAAGAAGGCTATAGAACATTGACATCAGAAGAAAAGGCAGAGCAGGGATTGCCTGAGGATATGACTTTCCAAGTCTCAACAAGCACAGGGAAAATTATACCTGTCCAAGGAGGACAGCGTTCCACTACTTCTGGATTAGGGGGGAATACCGATGGCATGCTGTCAAAGCCTGAATCAGGTTATATGTATGTTAAGGATGAAAATGCACTTGGTGGCATACGTGCGGTGCCAATTGCAGGCAGTGGTTCAGAACATAAATTAATTCAAGAACAGAAGGAGGAGGAGCGTAAAAACCAACAAATGCAAATGCGAATTCTGGAAACAGCAGACAGGTCAAATCGTATACTCTCAGCATCTAAAGAATTGCTAAAAACTATTGAGGAACACCCGCATGTTGTTGGTTTCACTGGTCCTATAATGTCGATCCTTCCTAATTCTAAGGCAAAAGATTTTGGGCATATGCTCGATTCATTGAAGGCAAGTATCGGGCTTGATGCCTTGAGAAAAGCAAAAGCATTTTCACCAAATGGCGCATCTGGCTTTGGGAATTTGTCTAATATGGAATTGCAAGCATTGCAAAACTCTGTAGCGGCGTTGTATCAAGATCTTTCTGCAGAGCAAATGAAGAAATCTTTAAAAACAGTTATTGACACTTTCAATAAATCCAATGCAGCAACGCGCGCAATTCTTTTTGGTGGTGCAGAAGCAACAAACGAGCTCGTTCGAGCCGCCTATGGGCAAGATGCTTATAAGGGAAATCATGCACAGTCAAATGATCCACTAGAAAAACAGATAGAAGCATTGCCGGAAGGCATGTTGTTCGTTGATAGAGATGGACGCATTAAGGAGAAACAAACCAATGGCTGAAGTAATCCCCCCTCTTATTAATCGTAAAAACACAAGAGTCATTGGGCATATAAGTGACTATACACCAGAACAGCTTCAAGAGCTTTTTTCAAAAAATAAGGAAAGGTTAAGGGGTTCTGTTACAGGAAATAAAGGTGCAACAGAGGAAACAGAAGAAGATGGTCCACATCCAAGTGCTGCGGGTGCTTTTGGATGGGGAGCTCTTCACGGGTTAACCCTAGGCTATGATGATGAATTAGCCGGAATATTAGAGGCGGGTCCTATTGCTTATTGGACGGGAGATAAAGAGGCAGTCAAAAAATATAATGAAGTAACAAAGCGATGGCGTGACTATCAAAGAGCGGCGAACCGAGATCAGTTTTATCTATCTCTTGCGGGGAATTTAGCGGGTGCTGCGGCACCCGTAATTGCTTCTGCTCTCTTTCCACCCGCGGCAGGTGCTACTGCGGCTGCTCGTGCGGCAATTGGGGCTGATGTTGTGCTGGGAGGTAGAGCTGGTGTTGCAGGAGCACAAATAACCAGTAAAGCTTTAGCAGCAGGAGAAAGGGCGGTGCAATCTGCTTTAGCAGAGGGTGCGGAACGGGCAGCGGCAAAAGCTGCAGGTGAAGCAGCAATGAAAGCAGTAGCAAGTAAAGAGGCGGCAAAATTTAGCTTGGGGCGTGCAGCAAAAACTGGAGCCATTTATGGTGGAATAGCAGGCAGTGGTGAGGGAGAAGGGCTTGCAGATACTCTAGTGTCTGCTGGGTTTGGTGCAGGGCTAGGCGTTGCAACACCATTTGTTGCCAGTGGTGTATCAAAAGTGACACCTTTTGTGACAAAATCACTTAAAGCAGCATTGAGAGGACCTATAAGCCCAGCTGAAATGGCAGCAAAAGCAGCGCTAATGCCAGAAAAAGAAGCATTTCAGGTAAGCAATAGAGCGCTTAGGGATGTAAGCCAAACTTTAGGGGATGAAGGTGTTGATAAACTTGAAAGGGCATTAAAACAGCGAGGTCCTGATTCAATGATTATTGATCTTCATGATGGGCTTGCTACAAGAGCTTTTAAGGCAGCAAAAAAAGACCATGATACATATTCGCTCATAAGTAATCGTTTGAATGAAAGGCAAGATGCGAGTGCATTGCGGGTAAAGAATGCGTTGACAGATGTGATGGGTCCAAAAGTAGATACGCTTAATTTAAAGCAAGAGATTATCAAACAAGCACAGAAAAAGGCTGAACCATTTTATGAGAGGGCGAAAGCTTCTCCTATTTCTAATGCTGTCAGTAAAGATTTATCGCGGTTGCAAGAAACTCCTGCCTTCCAAAAAGCCTATAAAAAAGCAATTGCGCAAATGCCAAATGAAGCGGATGCAACAGTTATAGGGAGCAATGGATATCCAAAGCTGAATATGCGAATTTTACATAAGATGAAAGAGGTTTTGGATGATCAAATTAATTCTGCGCGCATCAAAGGAAAACAAGGATATGCGCGAGATTTGACTCTGTTCAAACAACGCATTCTGGACGTTTTGGATACGTCCTCTCCAGATTATGTTAAAGCACGGAAAATTTATTATGACGAGCGTACTATTGGTGATGCCCTCGAGCAGGGAGAGCAAGCGCTGAAGAAGAGCGTTAATCTCGACACAATCAACAGTCAACTTTCGGATTTTGGGTTGATGGAAAAAGAGGCGTTTCAAAAAGGTATACGGTCGCAAGTAGAACATGCGGCAGGCAATGCACAGAATTTTGACCACAATCTTTTGAGTTTGTTTGACACAAAAAATGGTCAAGAAAAATTACAGCGTATTTTTGGTGAAGATAAAGCTAAGCAACTTATGAAAGTGTTGCGACCAGAAGTGGAAAGAACAAAGCTTTTTGCACGATTGCCAAACCATATAGGTGAAGTGGAAGAGAGGGGGGCACAACAGACTATGGGTATAGGAAAGATTGCTTTCATCAAGGCAGTTGTAAAAAATTTCGCAAGAGAATTTGGACGCAAATTCTCAAGCGTCCATAAAGATACTGAGAGAGATATTGCAGCGCTTATAACAGCGCGGGAAAAAGGAGATTTTGGGTTAGCAAGAGAAAAAGCCATTGAATTAATTAAGACGTTTCATGAAGCAGAAAAGAAACGCTTAATAACACGAGAAAATTATACGAAATTCATTAATTTTGTTGGCATTATTTTGAATAGCAGCGTTGATAGAACGGTTATAAACTAATGATCAATTTTCATCCTAAAGTGAAGCGTGCTATCTCACAGGCAGCACAAAAATATGGTTTACCAGAAAGCTTTCTTGAACGTGTTGCTATGATAGAAAGTAATGGTAATCCAAATGCAAAAAATAAGAACAGCAGTGCAGGGGGGCTGTATCAATTTCTCGATTCAACAGCAAAACACTATCAACTGAATGACAAGTTTGATCCCTTTCAAGCAACCGATGCTATGGCACGGTTAACGAAGGATAATACGCGTTATTTAGTCACAGCATTAGGCAGAGAGCCATCAGAGGCAGAGCTTTACCTCGCACACCAACAAGGAGCAGCAGGGGCAGTAAAGCTTATCAAAAATCCACATATTCCAGCAAGCCAGCTTTTAGGTCGACAGGCAGTCACACTCAATGGTGGCAATATGGAAGCTACAGCAGGGGATTTTATGAATCATATTTATGGGCTTTACAATAAAACGGGAGATGCTTTGAAGAGAACGATACAGCAAAACCAAAGCAATGGACAAGCAGCACCAAACGAGGTGGGTCCTTTGCGTGGGTTTGAGAGGCTTCAAAAGACACTTCAAGGTAATCAAGTGGGTCAAGGTGATCAAGGGGGCAACCAATTGATGGCATATGACACGCCATTCCCAAACAGAATGATGGCACCTGAAAGCAGAGACAATTTAACAGGACAGATTATGGAAACCACACCATTGCAAGCACAAGGTATTGATGCAGGTGCTCTTAAAAAGGGCTTTTCCGGTTTGCTTCATTTAATGAGAGAGAATGGAGAACGACAAAAACAGCAGGCACAGATGGTACAGCAACAAATGTTACAGCAACCAGTCATGGCGGGTTTCTCACAATCGACTGGGGGACCGACAGATTTAACACCTCTTATTGATCCTTCTAGGCGGCAATCTGTTGGTTCCTATGGGCGGCAAAAAGAAGAGCAATTGCGCGAAGAGCTATTAAGAAGAACGGGGGCTTATCATGTCTGATATTTATGACTGGTCACTCACAGCTGATCAAAATGCGAATTCCGATAGTATCATTAATTGGGCAGAAGGGCAGCCGCCTAGTTCTGTTAATGATAGTGCGCGGGTCATGATGCAGCGTATACGTGAATATCTTGCCGATAATGGTGGTTCTCTTGACTCAAAGTTTATTGTGAATGGAAAGGAACAAACAACATCAATCACGTTGACGACGGTGTCGCCGATAGCGAAATATAAAAACGATATCATTATCCGCTTTAAGGCGCGTGGTATAAATATTGGTACGACAACAATAAACATGAATAATATAGGAGCAAAGCCACTCTATAAAGCCACCAGCACAGGGATAGTACCATTAACAGGTGGTGAGTTACAAACAAATGGTATTTATGAAATAGTCTATAATGATGGCGTATCAACAAAAGGTCTTGATGGCTGGTATCTTTTAAACCCTACCCCCATTCCACCACCGAAGGTCGAAACCTTTCCTTGTGGTTTTATTGCGACCTTTGCTATGCAAGAAGTCCCAAACGGCTGGCTTTTATGTGATGGCGCTACTTATGAACGCAAGGATTATCCGCAATTATTCAAGGCGATAGGGGATAAATGGGGAAAAAACAGCGATACAACCTTTAAAGTTCCAGACTTTAGAGGAATGTTTTTGCGCGGCTTTGATAATGGGCGCGGTTTAGATCAAAATAGAGACTTCGCAGAGGTGCAAAAAGACAGCATTAAATCTCATACACATGCTTGTACCATTGAAGAGGCAGGTCAACATACGCATAAGCATGATTATTCTATGGTTACAAGAGTTGGTCAAATAGGTGGCAGAAATCCTGCTTTTGGTAATTCATATTATACAAAAGATACACAACCTGCTGGAGTGCACACGCATAAGGTAACTATTTCTTCAACGGGCGAGGCAGAAACACGCCCTGTTAATGTACCGGTTGTTTATGCCATAAAATCGTGAGTTTTTCAAATGATCAATAATCCGTCTGCTATTGATGATATTGCGGACGCGGAGCAAATCCGCGTCCTTTTTTATGCAAGCAATCGAATGGTTCATGCACCCTTAAATAAGGTACTTGATCTTGTCAAAAGCGACATACAGCATGATCTTTTAAGCGCTTTGGCAGAATATAAAGAAGCGACAGATCAACGCATAGAGATCATGCAAAAACTGATTGATGAATTGCAGTCCTCTCTCTCACACAACAAGACAACGAACTGATTAAGGAATGAAACGCGATGCCATTACCCTATCACACACATATATTTAAGCTTGAACCAGCAACAAAAGAAGAAGTCAAAGAAGGTGTTTTAGATAGTAAGGCTCTTGCACCTGTTTCAGTGGGGAGTGCAGCAGCTTATGAGGTAGAATATTTTGCAACCGCTGCTCAAGGAAAAAAGGCTGATGATGCTATTGCAAAGAGAGATATTGGAGCTCTTGCTTACAAAAATAAGGTCACAATTCACGATATTGAAGCAAGTGGTGAAGCGCATGAGAATGCGATTTTATCAGGCGCTGGCTGGGTAAAAATATCGCCTTTAGGGATTGGCGATATGAAGGCTGCTACATATGATCCCGACAATGTGGGGGCAAATGCATTTTCTATGGAAAATATGCACGAGGGTCCTACCAAAAAGATCTTAACCATAGAGGAAAGATCAAAGCTACGATGGTTGAGTTCTACGCAGCCAACGATGGAAAAATGGCGGAGGGGAGATGAAGGTGTTTATTATCCCATATCTCCGGTAGATCTCAAAAATACCATTCGTTATTTTGTAGGCTCAAAGTCTTTTGGTATGTCAAAATCAGTTTATGATCCAGATAAAATAGAAAAAGATGTATTTGATATGGAGAATATGAAGGAAGGGAAAAAGCATCTTATCTTAACTCCTCCAGAACGTGCACAGATTGCAAAAATTGATAAAGTTGAAGATGTTGCACAACAAGGGATTCATGTTGCAAGTGAAGCGAAGAACGTTGCAGATATTGCATTAAGAACAGCAAATGATGCAAAAGCTTATGCAGTAGATGCAAAAAAAACGGCTGAGACAGCACAAAAAACGGGAGACAGTGCAAAAGCTGAGGCAAATATTGCGCAAACAGCAGCCGATAAAGCGCAAGATACAGCACATAGTGTACAGAAAAAAGTTGATCTCATTCAACCTCTTGCCAAACAAGACTGGATTGATGGCACAAAAACAGTGGATGCACTTATCTCACCAGCCAAACTGATGGCTTCAATCAAAGCAAATAGTAGCAATAGCAGCGGCGGTAGAAACAATGGTGGCGGGGTTAGAAAACCTGTTGAAATTCTGATGACAGAAAGCGGAGATATTCCATTGCCTGATGGTATTACTGCTGACACCGATATCGAAGTATGGGCTTGGGGCGGTGGAGGTGGTGGCGTTAAGGATGGCGGCGGCGGCGGCGGTCAATGTGTGCATGTTAAAATGAAAGGTTCTGATTTAGATAAATTAAAAACAGCTTACATTGGTCGTGGTGGTAAAGGTAATGACAGTAACATTTTGTGCAATGGTGGTAGAACAATGATCAAAGGGCTTGTTACAGCAGAAGGAGGATATTCCGTTTCCATGACTCTCGTTAACTTTGGAGGGAAAGGCGGCGATGGAGGAGGAAACAGGGAGGGCAGCAGTGGTGAAAGCTTTATTTTTTCTGGTGGTAATGGTGGAGGGAGTGGAATAGACGGCAAGAGAGCTGGTACTGGTGGAAGTTCTTTTCTTGGCGGCGGCGGCGGCGGCGGCGGTAAATGTAAGGGTTCTATCATGGGGCAGGGTGGTGAGAGTTACAAAGGTGGTAACGGTGGTAGAGGTGGTAAAGAATGTGGCGGCGGCGGCGGTGGATATTTTGATGGGAAACACGGAAGCGACAAAATTGGCGGCGACGGCGGTGATGGAGCAGTACTCATAAAGGTATATTTATAAGGTGAATTGAACAATGGCACGGAAAATAAGTAAAGACTGTTTATACTGTTTAAAAAAGTGGGAAGGTTTGCGCTTGCAGGCTTATCAAGATGCTTCTGGCATATGGACGATTGGTTATGGTCATACGAAAAAAGCCGGTCAACCAACAGTTGTTGAGGGTATGGTGATTACAGAAAAAAAAGCTGAAAACATGCTTTTAGCAGATTTGCGGCAATATGAGAGGGCGGTAGAAAAAGCAGTTTGTGTGAATTTAAGCGACGAGCAGTTCGGCGCTCTTGTTTCCTTTTGTTATAATGTGGGTATTGCAGCTTTCCAAAACTCTACATTGCTTAAAAGGCTTAATCGGGGGGATTATGAAGCGGTACCAACCGAATTGCAGAAATGGACCAAAGCGGGAGGCAAACGTTTACAAGGTCTCGTACACCGGCGTGTAGCAGAGGCAGGGCTATGGGCGAAAGGGGCTTATGTTTCTTCTAATTATCAAACAGTAGAAACGAAACAACCAACAGGGTTTCTCAAAGCAGAAGCATTGGCACCGATTATTGGTTCTTTCTCAGGTCTTGGTGGGTTTTTAGCGGGCAATGGACCAATCCAATGGGCTTTAGCCGCCATTATGGTTTTAGCGGCATGTACTGGCATTTTCTTTGTTGCTAAACGCTTTCAGGAGCACCGCCTATGATCTTATGGATGAAAAGAAACTTGATGGTAACAGGTGCGGCTTTAGCCGCTTTTTTTATTGCCTTAGCAAAAGCTTTTACTCTTGGGAAAAAAGTAGAGCAACAAAAGCAAACAGAAAAAGCTTTAAAAGCAGCCACAACACGGCTTGAGGTGGAAAGTGAAGTTAATCAAAAAAGTGATGCTGATATGCGTGCTGCTCTCTCTCACTGGTTGCGCGACAAATAAATATGCTTCTTCTTGTGTTGGCTGGTTGCCAATTTATTTAGACAAGAAAGATCTGAACGCCATCAGTTCCAATTTAGCAAGAGAGATCTTAAAGCACAATACTCTAGGTGAACGCTTGTGTGGGTGGAAACATGGTTAGAAAAAAATCCAAAAAACACACAGAGCTTACAGAATCAGAAAAAGAAATGCTTCAAGAAATGATCATCACCTATCAAAGCGTGAAAATGATGTCTCGCTTGATGAAGTGGATAGCAT